>CAZVRY010000400.1:2621-5418 GCA_964629545.1 uncultured Verrucomicrobiota bacterium
GCGCCTATCTTTTTTTTTGCGGGGGCGTCTTTTTGGTTGGGGGGGGCGGGGGGGGGGGGGGGTTCCCGGGGGGGGGGGGGGGGGGGGGGGGGCATGGAGGCGTTTCGGGGGTGGAATCGGGTGGTGGAGTTTGTGGGGAATCGGAATGTGGCGTTGCTGATAGGAGCGGTGATGGCGGTGTGGGTCTTGATGCGGCAGCGGAGGCTGAGCGTGCCGGGGGTGAATCACCTGTTGGGTCCGCCGCTGGAGACGGCGGGGGTGATTATCCTGATCACGAGTGCGGGGGGGGCGTTTGGGGTGATGTTGAAGAACGCCGGGGTGGGGGAGGCCATTCAGCAGGCGGTGGCGGGGCGGGAGGTGAACTTGATCCTGTTATCGTGGTTTGTGGCGTCGGTGATCCGGGTGGCGCAGGGGTCGGCGACGGTATCGATGCTGACGACGTCGGCGATGGTGTATCCGATTCTGAGCGGGGGGGAGGGGTTGCCGTATCATCCGGTGTATGTGTTCGCGGCGATCGGGTTTGGGGCGATGATTATGTCCTGGATGAACGACAGCGGCTTTTGGGTGGTGAGCCGGTTGAGCGGAATGACGGAGGCGGAGACGTTGAAGAGTTGGACGGTGATTGCGACGGTGAACTCGGTGGTGGGGTTGGGGGTTTGCTTACTGGGGGCGGCCTTGTTGCCGATGGCGGCAGGGGGGCGGTGAGGGTGAACGCATGAAGCGCGGGTGGTTCGAGATTGCGGGCTGGGTTTGGGGGTGGGCCGGGGTTGGGAGCGTGGCGGCGGCGACGTTGGCGGGGCATGTGCGGGATCCGAACTGGTTTGCCCGGCGCGCGGGGTCGGACCCGTTCGGGGTGGGGTATTACGAGTATGCGGTCTATGCGAATGGGCGCACCAACGGGGCGCTGGGCGGGTGGGCGGCCACGGATGTGTTCGGGGGATTTACGATGTCGAATCAGCGTGGGGGGAGCTACACCTTGGCATCGTGGGACGTGTGGTGGCGGTCGGCGTTTGTGTTCGATTATCCGGTGGTGGGTGCGGCGACGCCGGACATCGATGTGCGGTTGCGGGCGTTGATGTGGGGTTATGCGGCGTTTTGGGACGAGACGGGGTATCACGAGGTGGGGCAGACGTTTGTGGCGTCGGGGCCGGTGGCGATGATTTATCTGCGGGCGCCGTTCAACACGGCCTACACGTTGACGGTGCACACGAACGGACCTGGGGGGATGCAGGTGGGGGTGGCGCGGACGTTTGGGGGTGGGGACCAGCGGTTGATCTACGGGTATGGGGATATGCCGACCGTGGCCGGGGGCAGGTATTATGCCAGGATACGGACGGGGTCGGCGGCGGTGGGCGGGGTGATTGCGCAGATGGATCCGCGACCGGACTACGTGGATCCGATGCCGGAGGGTTGTTTGTGGGTTGGGGGAGCGGCGGGGATGACGCCGGTCTGGGATCGGGATCTTGGGCTGACGATCATGTGTGATGACGACGGGTTGATCACCGATATGTTTACGAGGCAGAGCGGGGCGGTGACGTTTGGGGGGACGAATGTGGGGCAGACGTTTGTGGCGCGGGGATCGAGTTTGGTGAGTGCGGCGTTTTGGCTGGCGGATCCCTCGGGGCCCTCTTACAGCGTGCGGGTGATGGAGGGTGGGCCGGGCGGGGCGGCGGTGGGGACGGTGAAGCGGGGCAAGCCGGCGCGGTTGGGGGCGGATCCCGAGATGATGGTGACGTGGTCGCCCGGGGAATGTCCGCTGACGCCGGGGGCTACGTATTACGTGGAGGTGTTTCGGGACGGCGGGGCGGCGTTCAGTCAGGCGTATGTGAACACGGGCAACCCGTTTGTGCACGGGCAAGCGTATCAGAATCGGGTGGTGTTTCCCGGGTATGATCTGGCGGGGACGCTGATGGAGGAGGCGTTTCCGGGGAGTGCGACCCAGCCATGGGTCCGATTGGTTTCGGACCCGGTGGTGCGGGAGGAGGAGCGGGGGACGAACGGGCTGGTGGTGCGTTGGACGACGGACGTGGAGGCAGACAGTCTGGTGGAGTATGCGGTTGATCATCCGCCTTACACGCAGCGGGTCTACGATGGGCGGTGGAAGCGGGAGCATGCGGTCGAGTTGGCGGGGTTGCGGTCGCACGGGCTGTATCACTATCGAGTGCGGTCGGGGGCCCCCGGTTATCGGGCGGCGGTGTCGCGGGATTTCGTGCTCACGACCCGGGCGGCGTCGGCGAACCTGCTGGCGAACCCGTCGTTCGAGCAGGGGACGGGAACGAGTCCGAGGCGGACGATACCTGGTTGGAGCAAGAGTGGGGGGGTGGACGTGGCGGCGTCGGACGGGACGTGGTTTTGGGGGTTGCCGGCGAAGGACGGGGGTTGGTTGTTGGAGGGGGCGGTGAACGGGTCGAGTTCGGAAGGGTATGTGTATCAGCGGGTGCCGGTGGTGGCGGGGCGGGACTACACGTTCAGCGCGTGGGTGACGACCTGGATGCGCGAGAACAGCACGTGGAAGTATGACGTGTGGCAGGATCGGGGTCGGTTGTTGACGGTGCGGTTGGGGATCGATCCGACGGGGGGGACGGCGCCGGGGTCGTCCTCGGTGCAGTGGACGCCGCGGTTTTACAGTCATTTGCGGTATGCGAATGTGGCGAAGCGGGCGGTGGCGCAGGGGGGCTATTTGACGGTGTTTGTGCATTTCAAGGGGCAGGGGGGTGAGTGGCATTTGTATGGGGTAGACGACTGTGTGTTGACGGAGACGGCGCCCACGCCGGCGCGGTTAGGGTTACCGGGGGTG
>CAZVRY010000401.1:0-5410 GCA_964629545.1 uncultured Verrucomicrobiota bacterium
TGGCGCTCCCGCCAAAATCGGAAGTTATTTTTGCACAGACCCTTAGGCGGTGACCTGTCCATTGGCCTCGGGTTGAAACACCACCTCAAGGATCTTCAGGCGCCGCACGCCGGCCGGCACATTCCATTGGAACGTGTCGCCGGTGCGGTAGCCGAGAATGGCCGTGCCCAATGGCGCCAAGACGGAGAGCCTGCCTTCCTCGATGTTTGCCTCATCGGGAAACGCCAGGGTGAAGAGCATCTTTTCTCCGGTGTCCAGGTCGAGGATGCGGGCCTGGGAGTGCATGGTGACGACGTCCGGCGGCACATCTTGCGCCGGCACCACCTGGGCGCGGTTCAGTTCGCCGGCCAAATCCTGCAGGGCCTCACGGTCGCGGTCCTGGTTGGACTCCACTGTGGTCAGGAGTTCTTGCAGGCGACGATGGTTGTCACTGGTGATGTATATCGAACGCATCATATTCCCTTTCTCCTGGCACGGCTTAGACCGCCCCCTCCCGCGAGCAGAGTCGGGACCGTCAGGGATCGACCCCGGGTGCGGGCAGGGGCTCGGCGCTGGCAGTCAATCGCGAAACACATAGCAGCGATACCAGAAGTAGTTCCACGTCATGCTGGCAGCGGTTGCGGCCAACTTGACCAGATTTCGAGCGAACACTTCCGCTTGCCCGGTCGCGGACAACCATCGCGCGCAGAGAGCCGATGCCGTGTTGACGGGCGCGGGCCACAAGTCGCTGCCCAGCCAGATGACGAGGTTCTGCACGCCGTAGAGCGCGGCCGCCGTTACCACGAGGAAACGCCGCGCGCGGTGCGGAACCAGCCGGCGTTGCGGGTTGAACACCCAAAGCAAGTTGACCACAAAGCTGAAAGTCATGGCGACGGTCGTCGAAACCAGGTTGGCCGGGATGCGCGCCCAGCCCACCTGCTGTGATGTGAGGATGTTGTAGATGGCGAAATCGAGCGCCGTATTAGCCAGTCCAACCAAGGCAAACAGGGCTACCTGCCATATGACGCCGTTGCCATGCTGTTCAGCAGAGGAAGGGGTCGCTGCTGGGCTGGTCAGGCGGCGGGCTTTGGAGACTGGAGACGTCAATGACATTAGACAGAGGGGCGGAGGTTGCCGGCGGCCTCAATCACGCCGGCCCACCGTCAAGACCGGACACGGCGCATGGCGTGCCGCCCATTCGGCAGTGCTGCCGAGGAAGGCGTGCTTCAACCCCGTGTGACCGTGAGTGGTGATGACAATCAGGTCCGCCTCCAGCTCGCCCGCGGCTTCAGCAATCTCGTGATAGGGCACCCCAACGCGCACCACCTGCTTTTGGGCCAGTCCTGGCGGCAGAAGCTGATTTGCCAATTCGTGCAAATGCGCGCTGCCGTCCGTTGGCTCTCGGTGGCATCCGGCCCAGTTTGAAGCGTTGGCATGGTCATGACGTTCTCTCGTTTATCGAGCTTGAGGGTCATGGCTGCTCCCGTGGGCCAAGGCGGCGTTGACCATCAGGACTTCGCTGATGTTCATCGTCGTGCTCGCCCCGCCGTTCGCGAGCCAGGACGCTCGTGCCATCGCCCGCCAGTTCCGCGCCGGCGGCATGGCCAGTCTTCTTCACGAGTCGAATCTACCATGCGGCCTCGCGCCGAGGCCATTGGCCGATTCCCCACGGCCCTCTCAGCGAAAGGCCTAGCGAGGCGTGACCTCAGACCCGCTCCGGCCCCCATTTTCGTGCCACGCGCCTTCGCCGTCTGGACCCCAATTTCCACGCCTCGCTCTGTAGAATCCTTGCCGGCAGGAGGGACGGGACGAGAACTTGACTCGACTTGATCAAGTTCTGGGCGGCAAGGATTCTAGTCAGGGAGATTGCTGTTAAGGAGTTCGATCCAACGGAGTACCCTGCCCCCCAGAGAAAGAGGCGTCTGCAATGCGAGAATCGGAACCAAATGGCACTTCTTTGACATCTCCCTTCACGCAAACGACTTGATTCCAGAACCTTGCAAAAGGGGGGAAACAAGTTCGGATTTCGATCGAATTGGCTCCAGAGAGAGGGCTCGAACCTCTAACCCGCCGGTTAACAGCCGGCTGCTCTACCATTGAGCTACTCTGGAAGCCCGGGGCGGAGAACATACTGGGTGGGGGTTGAGGGCGTCAACAGTTTTGCCGGTGGGGGCGGGGGCGATTTTCGATCGATTTTGGCTTGCGGCTTGGGCGAGGCCGGGCTAATGAATGGAGCGTCATAACCAAGCATGACCGTTAGTTCCTTAGTCTTCGAAGCATGAACAACCTCCGAAAGGGGAGGGGGTCTTGAGCCGTCCTTTTCCCTCCCGCAATCCTGGTCCCCCCGGTTCCTACGTTCGAATCAACGGGAAGATTCGTGCCCGTGAAGTGCGCGTGATTTCCGGGGAGGGGCGTCAATTAGGCATTTTACAGTTGGGCGAAGCGATCACGCTGGCCCGCAATCACGGGGTGGACCTGGTGGAGGTGGCGCCGAACGCCACGCCCCCGGTTTGCCGGCTCGTGGATTACGGCAAGTATCGCTACGAACAGTCGAAGAAGGACAAGGAGGCCAAGAAGCATCAACACGCCAACAAGGTGAAGGAGATCCAGTTGAGCGCGTCGATCGACGATCATGATTACCACGTGAAGTTGGGGCACGCGATCGATTTTGCGTGTGAGGACATGAAGGTGAAGGTGACGCTGCGGTTTCGGGGGCGGGAGATGGCGCACACGGAGTTTGGCTTTCAGGTGGTGAACCGGTTCGTCACGGATTTGGCGCCGTTTGCGCATGCGGACATGGCCCCGAAGCTGGTGGGCCGGAGCATCAACCTCATTTTCACGCCGCTGCCGCGGAACAAGCGGGCAAAGAATCCGAATCAGGGGGCCGGGGGAACGGCTGCGGAGCCGGGGTCTGGGGACAAGGGCGGGGGCGAAGGGGGTGGAGTTGGTGCTGCGGCAGGGGGGGGGCGCCCCGGAGGAGCGGGCGGTTTGAACAGCCCGTTCGAAGGGCTGAATCTCAAGACCTAGCGAGGCGTGACCTCAGACCCGCTCCGGCCCCCATTTTCGTGCAACGCGCCTTCGCCGTCTGGACCCCAATTTCCACGCCTCGCTAGCCGAGTCTAGCGGAGCAATCCTTGTTGGCGGAGGACGGTTTCCAGGGCGCGGTCCATGAGGAGATCGGCGAGGGGGCGGGTGGTTTCATCGAGCGAGGTCAGGGCGTGTTGGAGGCGGGCGAGGTCGCCGGTTTGGTCCTGGGCGGGGGCGGTGGCGAGGGCGTTTTCGGTGTCGGCGATGGCGCGTTGGATGGCCTCTTGCTGGTCTGGGGATAGCTCGGGGCCGGCCTCGAGGAGGCCGGAACGGGCGGCGGCGAGGGTTTCCTCCGCGCGGAGGCGGGTTTCGATCCAGCGGCGGGCCTCGAGGTCGCCGAAGGCGTGCTGGACGGATTCCTCGACCATGTGTTGGACGGCGGCGTCGTCGACATCGACGGCGGACTGGAGTTGGACGGTGGTTTCGCGGCTGGTTTGGAGGTCGCGGGCGAGGACTTGGAGGATGCCGTTGGCATCGATTTCGAATTGGACGCCGACGCGGGCGACGCCTTTGGGGGCGGGGGCGAAGTCGAGGGTGAAGCGGCCGAGGCTCCAGTTATCGCGGGCGCGTTCGCGTTCGCCTTGGAGGACGTGGATGAGCATGGAGCGTTGGGCATCGACCGCGGTGGTGAAGACTTCGCCGGCCTTGACGGGGATGGTCGAGTTGCGGGGAATGAGGACATTCATGAGGCCGCCGAAGGTTTCGAGGCCCAGGGAGAGGGGGGTGACGTCGAGGAGGAGGAGTTGGGGGAAGTTGCCGGCGAGGATTTCGGCCTGGATGGCGGCGCCGAGGGCGACGGCCTCGTCGGGGTTTTGGGAGGTATTGAGTTGGGGGCCGGAGGGGCGGTGGTATTGGTCGCCCAGGCGGACACCGCCGCGGGCTTCTTCGAAGTCGGCGCATTGAAACCAGTGGGCGACGCGGTGGCGGACGAGGGGCATGCGCGTTTGGCCGCCGACGAGGATGACCTGGTCGAGGTCGGCGGGTTCGAGGTGGGCGTCGGCCAGTGCCCGCAGGCAATAGGCGCGGGTGCGTTCGATGAGGTCATCGGCCAGGGCGTCGAGTTGCGCGCGGTGGAGGGTGAGGTGGAAGCTGAAGCTGGGGGTTAGGAAGGGGAGGGAGACTTCGGTCGTGAGGTCGCTCGAGAGGGCTATTTTGGCCATCTCGGCGGCCTCGCGGAGGCGCGCAGCGAGGGGGGGGTGAGCGGTGACGTCGGGACCGCCCTGACGCTGGATTTCCTGGGCGAGGAAGGTGGTGACGCGTTGATCGATATCGTCGCCGCCGAGGCGGGTATGGCCGTGGGTGGCGAGGACTTGGAACACGCCTCCGTGGAGTTCGAGGATGGAGAGGTCGAAGGTGCCGCCGCCGAGGTCATAGACGGCGATGCGGGCTTTTTCGTGGAGGCGGTTGAGGCCGTAGGCGAGGGCGGCGGCGGTGGGTTCATTGACGATCCGTTCGATCTGGAGCCCGGCGCGTTCGCCGGCGGCTTTGGTGGCCTGCCTTTGGGCGTCGTTGAAGTAGGCGGGAACGGTGATGACGGCGCGGCCCACGGGTTCGCCGAGGAACGCTTCCGCGTCGGCCTTGAGTTTGCGGAGGATATCGGCGGAGACATCTTCGGGGGCGAGGGGGCGTTCGGGGAAGTCGAGGGTGACGGGGTGGTGGGGTTGGGTGGAGAGCGGGTAAGGGAGGAGGCGTTCCTGAGGGTCGACTTCGTGGCCGCGGCGGCCCATGAAGCGCTTGATGGAGGAGACGGTGCGCGAGGGGTGGGCTGTGCGGGCGTGGCGGGCGGGGGTGCCGACGATGGGGGGGGCTGGGGGCTCGGGGTAATAGACGACGGAGGGGGTGAGGCGCCGGCCATTGGGGTCGGCGATGACCAAGGGGATGCCGGAATCCACGGTGGCGACGAGGGAGTGGGTGGTGCCGAGGTCGATGCCGACGATGCGACTCATGGGCGGAACAGTGCCATGGATGGCGGCGGGTGCAACTTTGGGGTGAGCCGGAAAAGGGTTGTGCGGAGCGGGTGGGCGGGGCAGAACTCGGCCATGAACTATGTGGTTGCGGGCGTGATTGGGTTGGTGAGCGGTCTGGCCAGCGGGCTGTTTGGGGTGGGCGGGGGCATGGTGATGGTGCCGGCGATGGTGTTGTGGATGGGGATGGAGGCGAAGGTGGCGGTGGCCACGTCGTTGGTGGTGATCGTGCCGACGGCGCTCGCGGGGTCGCTGATGAACCACTCGTTCGGGCGGATCGACTGGAGGGTGGGGTTGGCGTTGGTGCCGTTGGCGGTGATTGGGGGGGTGAGGGGAACGTGGGGGAAGGAGCAACTGGCGTCGGCGACGTTGAAGCAGTT
>CAZVRY010000402.1:0-5381 GCA_964629545.1 uncultured Verrucomicrobiota bacterium
CGAAGGACTACCGGTGGTGCGGCTACGCCGAGGCGGTGGCGGGACAGGAGCGGGCCCGTCAGGGCTTGGCCAGCTTCCACGAATGCGCCGACGGGGACCGATTTATGATTTATGAATTCTGACTTATGACTTGCCGGTTCCACGGTTGCTGGTCCCGATCAGGGTCGGGGTCGCTATCGGAATCGGGATCGCTTCCTGATCAGGCTGATAGATTCACCGCCTGATTTCCGCTCGCCGCTCGCCGATCACCGCTCGCTTCGACCAGGTGGGGAGTTGAGCCTGGGCGAAGTGTTGCGGGTCCGGATCCGGCATTTCACCGACGGGGTGGTTTTGGGCTCGCGCATCTTTGTCAACGAGGTGTTCACGAAGTCCGGGAGCGATTTGGGGCCAAGCGGACGACGGGGGCGCGCCCCCTGCGGGGGTTAGGGTCTGTGCAAAAATGACTTCGGGTTTTGCTGGAGGCGATTTTGGCTGCTGGCGAGGCGTGACGAAGGATCCCGCCGCGGCGGGACTTCGCTCTGTGACTGAGGAGCAATCCCGCGGCCGCGGGACCAGAAGCCAAAAGCGCCCCAGCCCTCCGGGGCGGGACGGGGCTGGGCCATCTGCGTCGTTGCTCGTCGGTTACAGCCCCACAAGGGGGATGCGCCCTCCTCACGCCTAGCATCTGGCCAAGCCGCGTTCCCGCCAAAACCCGAAGTTATTTTTGCACAGACCCTTAGCGGCTTTGGCCCCCCTCTGCACCCTGCGGAACCTGCGGCGGGCAAAGTGACAGGTTCAGAGTATCAGGTGAACGATAGGGTGACAGGTTCGTGGTGGGTTCGTGGTGGGACTTCGCTTGGATCGCGATGGCGGGCCGGGGAGAAGGGGAGAGGGGGACTCTTTCTTTCAAAATGAGAATTGCTGCTTGCTGGGCTCGCCTGATTGACATCACCTGCCTCACGACTATCATCACCCTCCCTTTATGAATCGCAATCCGCACGTGGCAGTCGTCGGTGCAACGGGCGCCGTCGGCCTCGAGATGATCAAGACGCTCGAACGGCGTCGCTTCCCCCTTCGCCAACTCACCCTCCTGGCCTCCGCCCGTTCGGTCGGCAAATCCCTCCCCTTCCAAGGACAGGCAATCGCCATCCAAGAACTCAAACCGAACTCGTTCGCCGGCATCGATATCGCCCTCTTTAGCGCCGGCGGCAGCATCTCCCGCGAGTTCGCACCCCTCGCCGCCCAAGCCGGTTGCGTCGTCGTCGATAACTCCAGCGCCTTCCGCATGGACCCCAACGTCCCCCTCGTCGTCCCCGAGATCAACGCCGCCGACATCGCCCAGCACCACGGCATCATCGCCAACCCCAACTGCACCACGGCCATCACCCTCATGGCCCTTTACCCCCTCCACCAGGCCTTCCACTGCACCCGCATTTTCGCCTCCAGCTACCAGGCCGTCTCCGGCACCGGCGCCAAGGCCATCGAGGAACTCAAACGCCAAGTCGGCCAAATCGTGGCTGGCCAACCCGTCACCCGCGAAGTCTATCCCCACCAGATCGCCTTTAACGTCCTTCCCCACGTCGATGCCTTCCTCCCCGATGGCTACACCAAGGAGGAAATGAAAATGCAAAACGAAGGACGCAAAATCATGCACCACCCCGCCTTCAAAGCCAGCGTCACCTGCGTCCGCGTCCCCGTCTACCGCGCCCACTCCGTCGCCGTCAGCGCCGAGTTCCAACGCCCCGTCTCCCTCCCCGCCGCCCTCGACGCCCTCCGCCAGGCCCCCGGCCTCGATGTCATCGACGAACCTGCCAAGGCCCAATACCCCCTTCCCCTCTACCTCGCCGAACACGACAACTGCGCCGTCGGCCGCCTCCGCCTCGACTGCGCCCTCGACAACGGCCTCTGCTTCTGGGTCAGCGGCGACCAACTCCTCAAAGGCGCCGCCCTCAACGCCGTCCAAATCGCCGAGGAACTCCTCAAATAGCCCGATCAAGCGAGAGGTTCACGGCGATCCCCGCAGGGGACCATGAATCTGGACCCTGGGGTGGGGCGAGCGCACTTGCGAGCCGCCCAGGGCCTACGAAATCCCGGCTCGTCGCGAGCCTCGCCCCAACACCCCCGGGCGTTCGGTGTCCACGCTTCAGCGTGTCCGCCCCAGGCGCCGATCCGCCGACAAGCGGTCCCCCTCACGGTCAAGGCACATATTCCTTGATCGGCGGATTCAACAACTCGCGGATCTCCGGCGACTCCATGTTCTCCTGCGTCACCAACTTCACCCCGGTGTCGATCCGCTTCTCCACCGGCTTCCCGTTCAGATGATCCACCAGCGTCATCACCCCTTGATACCCCATCAGAAAGGGATTCTGCACCACCAACCCCTGCACGTCTCCCTTCCGTAAATCCTCCACCGACGCCGACCCGGCATCGAACCCGATCATCTTCACCTTGCCCCCTGCCCGTCCGATGTCCCGCAGGGCCATCGCCATCCCCACCGTCGAGTTCTCGTTCGGACAGAACACCCCGTCCACTTCCTTGCCAAACCGGTTCAACAGGTTCTGGGACGCCTGATAGGAGGTTTCCCGCGTCGGCCCCGCGTATTGGTCCGCCGACAAGAGGCTGATTTCGGGATAGGTGTTAGTCAACGCCCGCAGGAAGCCCTCCTCGCGAGCCTCCGTGCTGGCCGAACCGACCGCGTAGCGCAGCAAGATCACCTTGCCTTTGCCCCCCAACAGCTTGCCCAAGGCCTCCCCCGCCATCATCCCCCCCTTCAAATTGTCCGTCGCCACAAAACTCACGTAATCCTCCGACTTCAAGCCGGAGTCGAAGACCACCACCGGGATGTTCGACTTCATCGCATTGGCCACCGGACGCACCAAGGCCTGCGAATCCAGCGGCGCCAGCACAATCCCATCCACCCGGCGCGTCATGAAGTTCTCCACCACCTGAATCTGCTGATCCCGATCATCCTCCCGCAGCGGTCCTTTCCAGATCACGGAGATTGGCACTCCTGCCTGATTCAACTCGCGCTCCGCCTTCACCGCCCCCGCGTGCACCGCCTGCCAAAACTCGTGGGTCGTCCCCTTCGGCACCACCGCCACCGTCCGCTTCTTAGCCGCGCCATCGCCGCACCCCAGCAGAACCCCCATCCCCACCACCACCACCAGCAGCATTCGAATGTGACTCATGGCGTCGACCCTAACCCCACCCCATCCCCGCCTCAATCCCCTTTTCCACCCGCGCCCCTCCCTCACTCGCCGCGCGGCGCCAACCATCGCTCCAGTAACGCCGGCTCCAACGCCACCCTCGGACGAAACGCCCCCGACCCAACATACCGCAGCAAACTCGCCCGCATCGCCCGCCCCGCCGGATCCTCCGGCCGCACGTTCAACCCGCACACCAACAGCCGCCCCCGACCCACCCGCGCCTCGAACACACTGCCCAGCCGCCGCGGCGCGTGGAAATCCGGCACCGCCCCCACGATCGGCCGCAACGCCCGCGGCGCCTCATCCAACACGAACACCGTCGATCCTTCCACCAGACTCCGCCACGACCAATCCGTGTGCCCGTCGTTGGGAAAACCCGCCAGCGCCGGATGCCCCGGATCGCACACCAACCCCAGCGTCCCTTCCGGCTGACGGAACATCACCGCCGACCAATACACCGAGTGAAACTGCCCGCCGAAGGCCTCCGCATGCCGCAGGCCCCGCACCGCCAATAACACCCGCCGCCCCTCCGCCAAGGCCTGCCGCACCGCCCCGTCGTAGCGCTCCGCCCACACCACCCCGCCGCCCGGCTCCACCCCCTCCTTCGGATACACCCACAGCCGCCACCCATTCGTCCGCCCGCCCACCGCCAACGTCAAAACCAACCGCTCCGGAACCGTCACCGCCGGCAACGGCACCTCCAAACGCCCCAACCCACGCACCTCGCCCACCGCCACCTCGCAACCAGGCAACGTCCCCTCCGCCAGCGTCCCGCCCCCCTCCGCCGTCAGCCGCCACGACGGCACCACCCCTCGCAAGGCCACCTCGCCAAAGTGCGATACCCACGCCTCCGCCGCCAACACCTCCCCCGCCTCCCAGACAAACCGCGCAAACCGCGCCAGCGGCACCGTCGGCGCCTGGAAACCAAGCCAATCCTTCGCCAACACCCGCCCCTTCGGCTCCCAAAACGGATCGAGCAACCCCACCAAGGCCTCCGTCTGCCCCGTAAAGTCGTTCAACTGCAACAACTGATACCCATCATACCCCGCCGTGCGCCGTATCGCCTCCGCCTCGTGCCGATACTGCGCGAACGCCCACGCCTCCGACGCCTCCGTAAACGCCCGGTTCCACGACCGCAATCCCCGCACCCCCATCCGCTCCCGAAACACTTCCAGATTCCGCGGCCGCAACGGACCGCCGTAGCGCCCCAGCGTCGACCAGTCCGGATACACCGGCCGCTGCCCCGTCTCGTGCGCGATCAGCGGAACCCCCAGCCCCGCCACCGCCGCCCCAAAATCCCAGTCCGTCGACGGCTTCCCCAACCCGCGCGCCCCACCCCCGCGCGTGGCGTGCGACACGAAATAATCGTCCGCCGACGTCAACTCGCGGGCCGTGCTCACCGCATACAACCGGCGCGGATCGTAGGCCCGCGCCTCCTCGATCAAGCGCGCCCCCAACCCCCAATCCGCCTGCCCCAACTCATTGCCAATCGTCAGGAAGCAAAACGACGGATGATGACCGTAGGCATCCTGCATCCGCCGCAGCTCCCGCCGCGCAAACTCGACCACCGCCGGATCCGCCCCGAACGGAGGCGGGCGCACCCGCATCCGCGGCGCCACAAACTCGGCCGGCCAAAAGCCGTCGATCCAAATCGGCGCCTCGGGATTCAGATACACGCCCGCCTCGTCCGCCGCCACAAACGCCGCCTCCGGCGGACACCACGTGTGAAACCGGAAATGATTGAACCCATGCTCCCGCCCAATCCGAAAAATCCGCCGCCACGCCTCCACCTCCATCGGCGGATGCCCCGTCCGCGGAAACACGCAACACTCGATGTTCCCCCGCAGAAACGTGGGTCGCCCATTCACCCTTATCCCCTCCCCCTCGCGCACCATCTCCCGCAACCCACACGCCACGACCCGTTCATCGCGATACCCCCCCGCCTCCAACACCACCTCCAGCTTCACCAGCCTCGGATCGAACTCATCCCACAACGGCAAGGGCCGCTCCATCCGCAGCCACGCCGAATCCACCCCCGCCCGGAAATCCGCGTTCACCAACGCCGATCCCTCCCCCAAACGGCGACCCTCCGCATCGAGCAAACGCACGAAGACCATCCCCCCCAGCGGGACCCCCGTGCGGTTCGTCACCGCCACCTCCACCCGCACCCCCGCCCGATCCGACGTCAAATACGGC
>CAZVRY010000403.1:0-5312 GCA_964629545.1 uncultured Verrucomicrobiota bacterium
GGTTCATGGGTAGCTTCCAAGTCGAACGAACCGACGCGCATGGGGACCATGAACCTGAAATGCGCAAGTGTTTGGAAATCAACGAACGCATGTTCCGGTTCATGGGTAGCCTCCAAGTCGAACGAACCGACGCGCATGGGGACCATGAACCGGGCGGACCGGGAGCAAGAGCAAGAGCAAGAGCAAGAGCACGAATTCTGCCTCTTGCACTCTGCCTTCAGCCTTCCCGGTTCATGGCGAGTCGTCCAGTTTTCGAAATGAGAATTGCTGCAGGGTGGGAGAGGCGGCTTGTCTGGTGATTTCCCGTGTGCTATGGACGAGCGTGATCGCCCCCCCCCCGACTCGCGCCCAAGGTGGTTCCGAGGCCCCTGGTCCGCGGGACGGTAAGGAGCGCCGTCCGGTCGTTTGCCCTATGAACCCTCCCTTCAATCGGCGCCGTCTCCTCCAACTGCTCGCCACCGCCGGACTCGGCGGCCCGGTCGCCTCCGCCTGGGCCCGCGCCCCCCGCCGGATGTCAGCAACGGCGCTAGGGGCGACGGGGCCCACGACTCAGGACTCGGCGCCCGGCGGCGCCGGGGGCTCGCGCGACGCTGCCCAGGCCAGGGACAAGGTGCTCGCGTTCCTCAAGGCTCGGGGCCACGGTTCCTACCTGTTCGGCCAGGTCGCTACCTGGGTCCACAACGAGAACCCCGATCTGGACCACCTCAGCAACTGGATCCACAAGGTGCACGCGCACACCGGCCGATGGCCACGCTACGGCTGCATCACCTACGACTTCGACGACGACCCGTTCAGCGATGCGGCCTGGAACGAAGGCGTGCGGAAACTCTGGGCCCGGGGCCTGATCGCCGGCGTCTACAGCTTCTTCGCCAACCCGGCGGGGGGCCGGTGGAACGATCCTTGCGAGATCGAGCAGATCTGGGCGCCGGGCGAGAACCCGATCAAGTCGCATTTCCACCGGCAACTCGAGCGGATGGCCGCGAACCTGCAATGGCTGAAAGACCGGGGCATCCCGGTCGTTTACACGCCGTTCGTGGAGAGCGACGACCGCAACAAATGGCACGCCAAACAGGGCGGCGATGCGGTCATTCGTCTTTACCGGCTGGTGCACGACTACCTCGAGGGGACCAAGGGGCTCGACAACATTCTTTGGGCCTATCATACGACGCAGAACCGCGGCGCGCTGGAGCGATGTTACCCGGGCGATGCCTATGTGGACGTGCTGGGCAAGTCGGCCTACGGCACCGGGCTGGTGTTCGACGAATACGAATGGGCGGTGGCCAAGAAGAAGGAGCAGGGCAAGGTGATCTGGTGGGCGGAGCTGGGCATTCGGGGGAAGTCCGATCCGCCGCGGGACTGTCTCGATGTGCTGCGGAAGCTGGAGGACCACTTCCCGGAACTGGCAGGCTTCGTCTTCTGGAGCGACGAGGGGTTCTACAACGTTGTGGGGAACCTCCACGGGCGCGAGTTGATGGCGCACTCGAAGATCGTGGCCTTGGAGTGAGCGAACTCCGGCCCGGTTGGTCCGGCGCCCCTCCGACCAGAAACCGGTACTGAATGCGCATGGGCCCACGAGCCTGGGCAGTGCGGTGGGGAGTGCTCGCGAGCCGTCCGGGGCAGACGACATCACGGCTCGTCAGTAGCCTCGCCCCACCGACGGTGACCGGCGGCAGGTTCATGAGAAGGTGGGAGGTTCGGAGGGGCCGACAGGGGACCGGACGAGGTGAGGGGGCGTGCCTTTTCGAAAACGAGAACTGCGGGGGCCAATTGGCTCGACAGGACGGGGTGATTGTGGAATATGCAGGCTGTGAGTCGACGCCATCGCCCCATCGCGTCCGCTGCCTTGCTCATGGCCGGAGCCGCGGCTTGGTTGCTGGGGGTCGGGAGGGTCCAGGCCCAGCCGGGTTGGGAACCGGCGCACATTCTGCAAACAGGCGGGGCGGGGGCATTGGTCACGGCGACGGAGGAGATCGATCCGTCCGGGCAGGTTGAACCGCGGATTCGGTTTGCGATCGGGTTTGCCACGGCGGAACAGCCGGCGCCTGGGGCGCTCCTGGATTCGTTCACCTTTTCGCTGCGAGGCGCGGCAGGATCGGGGCCATCGGTCTACTACCTGACCGCCGACGGGAGCGGCCTGCAATTGGCGCCGTCGACGCCGGGGAACCTCGCGTTGGATCCGCAGTCGATCAGCCTGACGCCGATCCCATTTCCGGAGGGGTTGACGGGGCTGCCGAACGGGCAGGCGTGGGAGGTATTGGCGCCGGTGCCTGAGGGGTTGCGGAACGGGCCGCTCGTGGTGCATCTCGATTTGTTCGACAACGGCGACCTGCAGGCTTCGCTGGGGTGGGCCAGCCAGGTGGGAGTGGTGCCGGAACCGACGTCCGGGGTGCTGCTGCTGGTGGGCTTGGCCGCAGGAGGGGCGATGCTCCGAACGCGCCGCGACCGGCGCGGCCGCTCCGCGGGCGGGTAGTGGCGGTCGTCGGGCATCACAATTGCCGTGCAACCGCCGGGATTTCGCCGGAGATTCCCGGCATGCGTTCGCTCGCGTTTCGGCATTCGGCGGTCCCGGGCAGTTCCCCGGTGCGGGGGAAGGCTGCGTTTACGTTGATCGAGCTGCTCGTGGTGATTGCCATTGTGGGGATTCTGGCCAGCCTGCTCTTGCCAGCGATTTCGCGGGCCAAGGCGCGGGCCCAGGCCAGCAGTTGCGCCCAGAACGTTCGCCAACTCAATCTCGCCTGGTCGCTTTACACGGAGGACGCGGACGACCGGTTCGTCAACAATCACGGGGTGGACGAGACGCGGGAGCGGCGGCACAACTGGGTCAATAACGTGCTGACCTGGGACGCGAGCGAGGAGAATACGAATGTGGCGCTGGTGACGGGCGGGTTGCTGGCCCCGCTGGCCGGGGGCAGTGCCGCGGTGTTCAAGTGCCCGTCCGACCGGGTGCTGGCGGACAGCGGGCCGCGCACGCGGAGTTACTCGATGAACTCGCTGGTCGGCGATCCGGGGGTGCTCACGAATCGGTTCAACCCGCTCTACCGCCAGCATTTCAAGTCCACCGATGTCCTCCAGCCGAGCCGGACCTTCGTGTTCCTGGATGAGCATCCCGACACCCTGAACGACGGGTTCTTCATGAACCGCCTCGAGGAGCCGCGCTGGGGGAACCTCCCGGCGTCCCATCACGCGGGAGCGGCCAATCTCTCGTTCGCGGACGGTCACTTGGAGACGCACCGGTGGCAGGTGACGGGTCCCGGGGGCACGGTGCGGCCGGCGGTGCGCGGGGGTGCCGGGGGCGGTTTCGCGGCGGTGCCGCCCACGGATTTCGATTGGCTCAAGGAGCACTCGAGCATCAAGCAGTAGGCAATCAGCCATTCTCACTTTGAAAAAAGGAGTCCCCCGCTCCCCTTCCCTGCACATGAACCGTCACCCCTCACCCCGCCTGCGCGGCCGAAGCCGCTTCGGCGCGGCGAAGGCCCGTCCCTCCCCCCAACCGTTTCCAGCGCAGCGATGACTCGGGTTGGGGGGAGGGAGAAAGGGGGAGGGGGAAGGCCATGGGGCGTTTCAGTTTCTGGGGACGTTCAAGACGATTAGCTGGGTGGTCGACCGGCCCGAGAACTGGCATGGATTCACGCTGGGCTTGCCCGCCCAGAACGTCCCCGAGGGCGGGTTGACCATCCTCCTCCTGGGCGCTGGGTTGGCCGGATTGGGGGCGATAAGCCGTCGGGGACGGTCCTGAATCGCCGCGGTTTGGAACCGACGAACCACCCTCGCGAACGACTTGGCTCATGAACAGCCGGCTTGTCCTGGGGTTAGGGGTAGGGGTGGTGACGCTGGGGTTGCTCGCATCGACCCGGGCAGCTTCATTCACGGTGGATGCGCTGGCGAACAGTTCAACCTGAGGGTCGGGTGTCTCCACGATCTTCCTGAACGCGGGCGAGGTGTTCTCGGTCACGGTCGATCCGAACGGCCTGTGCGACGATGTTCCTGCCACGAAGATCACGAAGGCGATTCCGGCAGCGTGATGGGAAGCGGTGCGGAGCGAGGCTCTCGGTCTTGTCGCTGACACCCTGAGTCCGCGAACCGGCAGCCGCCGGCGAAATCGAGCCGCACGTTCAGGTCAAGAACCGAGCTTTCGGCGATCCCCGAGACGATCCGCGTATCAGACCAACCCGTGAGGTTGCCGTCGGGGATGACCCCGCCGTTGGCAAAGCCCGAGCTGAATTGGGGATTGTATGAGCTGGCGTGCAGGGAGCCGACGAGGCTGAGCAGGCAGGTCGATACGAGGAGTTTGTTCATGGGGGGCGGGCGGCGAAGGGGTTTCTTCATGGCCGTTTCGAGTGGCAGTTCAGGGGGAAATCTGGTCGACAGTCACCGCGCCGTCACCGCCGTGTCC
Source organism: uncultured Verrucomicrobiota bacterium (assembly GCA_964629545.1). GTDB lineage: Bacteria > Verrucomicrobiota > Verrucomicrobiia > Limisphaerales > CAZVRY01 > CAZVRY01. Next base: position 4,394 of record CAZVRY010000403.1, read on the forward strand.
GCCTTGATAGCCTTGTGCGCTCAGGCGGCCTTGTCCCCCGGCCGCACGGATGACGCCTCCGTTGTTCATGGTTCCAGCGTGCAGGATGATGATGCGGCCGCCTCCCGGTGCATCATCCTGCCCGCACCAACCGCCATTGGCCGCGCCCCCAGGGCCACCGAATGGATGTCCGGCTTCCCCGACCGCGTCCAGCGTCAGGCCCGAGCCGGCGACGATGGAGTAAGGCCCGCCCGCTTGGGCCACCGGCGGCAAGTTGCCCTGGTTGACCGTGATCATCGAGTGAAACTCCGGATCCGGCGGCGGGGTCGGCGAAGCCTCGGGGCTCGTGATGGTCAACGTGGTGTCGCCGGGCGTGTTGACGTTGGCAAAGGTCAGGGTGATCGGGGCGCTCCCAGTGTCCTCGTCCACGGGCGTCGTGGGGACATTCGAGCCAGGGGGTGTGTTGTTCACGGCCGTGAACGTCGCATCGGCGCCGGAGGTGGTCCCCGCACTGTTCACGGCCTCGAGACGGTAGTGGTAGGTCGTGCTGGGCTGGAGGCCCGTGAGGGTGGTTTGGACCGCCACGGGCGAGATTCCATCGCCCGCGTTCCCCGCAACCAGCGGCGCCACCGATCCGTAGGCCGTCGTGGTTCCGTAGTGGAATTGCCAAGTGGTCGTCGCGCCGTTCGGGGTCACGGTGCCCGCGACCTCGGCGGAATGGCCGGTGATGGAGGTGGCGGGCCCCGTTGTGACGGAGGGAACGACACTGGCATGCCCGAGGTCAGCCAGAAAGGCTTCGACATTCCCTTCGGTGTTGACACCAGTGCCTGCGACCCACCGGCCGTCCGGAGAGATTGCTGTTGCCTGGTAAAGAAACCGCCAGCGGCTAAGGGTCTGTGCAAAAATAACTTCCGATTTTGGCGGGAGCGCCACCGGGCCG
>CAZVRY010000404.1:0-5303 GCA_964629545.1 uncultured Verrucomicrobiota bacterium
CGCGCGCCCCCGCGACGCGGGGGGGCATTGCGCGGCAGACGCTGGGGGCGGTGGCGCCTGGGGCGACGGGCTTCACGTTGAGCGCGACGCAGATCTTGGATTCGACCTTCTTGACCTTCGGGGTGGTGTCGCAACTGGAGGCCACCGACAGCGCGAGTGCGACCGCGGGATTGTCGAGCGAGGAACCTGAGGATCCGGAGAAGGAGGATGACGGGGGGTGGGCGTGGGACAGCAGCATCTTCGACAACCTGTTCAACAAGGTGGTGAAGCACTACGAATCGAAGAACGACTCGGGCGGGGCGAACGGACAGGCGAAGTTGCAGGTGGGGGGCGCGTTGGCCTTTTCTTACACCGATCACGAGACCCTGACGCTGATCACGGGGACGGCCGATCTGAATTCGAACGACGACATGGAGCTGACGAGCAACATTGTCGAGGTACTGACGATCCAGGCGGAGAGCACGACCGAGGAGCAGAAGGACAAGGACGACAAGTCGACGGGGACGGCGGCGCCTTACAGCGTGAGCGCGGCGGTGGTGATTGGGATCGCCAACAACCGGGCGCGGGTGCTGATCGAGGGGCCCAGCGCGGCCGATCCGACGGTGACGGGGGCGGAGTTGGACTCGATGCGGGCGTTGCGGGTGATTTCGGGGGTGACGTATCCGTTCCTGACGCGGCCGGACGAGTATGTGCCGGTGTCGGTGGGCGAGTTGAGCGACAAGATTCAGAGCGAGGGGTTTGACGCGATCAACGGGTATTTGGATGGGACGCTCGGGCTGAAGTCGACGTTACTGAACACGTGGGCGCGCAGCACGACCTCGGCGGACAAGGTTGGGTTGGCGGGGTCGGTGAACGTGCTGGTGTTCAACAACGTGGCCGAGTCGATCGTGCGCTCCGGGGTCAAGATCAACCAGGATCCGTTTTACCGGCCCGATCCACGGTTCTACTTGGGGCCTGGGGATGCGGGGTACGATCCGACCTATGACCCGGCGGAGGACAACGACAACGTCACGCACAGTCGGAACGCGAACAACGTGGACGAGCATGTGGTATCGGTCGAGGCCACCAACTACATGCAATTCCTGAATGTGACGGGGGTCTTCGGGTTTTCGCTGCCGAGCGTGGAGGTGGGGGTGACGGGCTTCAACGACGCGGAGGCCTTTGACGCGGACATTGGGGCGAGCGGGGGCAAGGGCGGGGTGGGCGGGGCGATCTTCCTTCAGTTCCTGAACAACAAGACCCAGGCGATCGTGGAGAAGGGGGTGGCTCTTTACAGCGGTCAGGAGTCGGGGCTGAACCTGAAGGCGGAGGAAGCCATGATGGCCTTCGCGTTCACGCAGGCGGGGGCGGACGCGGGCAAGTTTGCGTTTGGGGGCACCTTCTCGTTCTTCAAGCAGGACAGCGACATTCTCGCTCACCTGGCGGAGGGGTCGAACGTCACGGGTGGGCGGGTGGATGTGTATGCGGGGAGTTTGGAGACGCAGATCAACTGGGCCGGGGGCGTGGCCCGGAGCAAGGCCGTCGGGGTCGGGATCTCGGTGGCGATCAACCTGACCGAGCGCAAGACCCGGGCGATCATCGGGGAGCTGAGCGACCAAGCGGGGACAGGGTTAGACGGGCGGTCGACGATCGAGGTAGTGGGGACGGTGACGGCGCGGGCGAGTGTGGCGGGTGGGTTGTATTCGTTCGCGGTGGCGGGGGCCTACACCAATGCGACGGCGTCGAAGGACAATCCCGATCCCACGGCGGACGGCAACGCGAAGACGGGGAATAGAGACGACGGCGGGGAGGATGATGGCGGCGGCGATGACGATGATGGGGGCGGAGGCGCAGACGACGACGACCCATTAGACGGGATCTCGCTGCCCGGGTTGTTTGACGACGGGAGCTCCGGGGACCCGGATGGCGGGGCGGGAGCGGGCGAGCCGACCGAGGCAGCGCAGCAGACGAAGGCGCGGACGGGGGTGGGATTGGCCGGGGCGGCGGCGGTGAACAACATTCGGGACACGACCCGGGCGTGGCTGGTGGATGCGGCGGTGACGGCGGATGCGGTGGAGGTAAAGGCGAACAACCGCAATCACATTGTTTCAGCGACGGGCGGGCTGGCGTTCACGAGGACCGATGCGGGAGGGAACGCGGCGGGGTTGGCGGGGGCCTTCAGCTACAATGGGATTTCGGCGGACACGCAGGCGTGGGTGCGGGACAGCGATCTGACGCTAACGGGCGAAGAGGTGGGGGCGGAGACGTTCCGGTTGACGGCGGACACGCGCGGGTGGATGGCGGCGTTGGCGGCGGGGGGCGCGGGGGCGGCGGCCTGGACCAGTCTGGAGGGGGCGGGGGGATCTGGCGGAGCCGGCGGCGCGGGCGGGGGAGCTGGCGCGGGCGGGGGAGACGGTGCAGGCGGGGAAGCCGGGGCGGGGGGGGGGGGCGGGCCCGGGGGTGGTTCGACGGGGACCTTGGCCGTGGCGGGGTCGGTGTCTTTCAATCGCATCCGGGCGGAGGCGGAGGCGCTGCTCAGCGATGCGACTGTTACTTTGAGCGCTGGGGATGCGCTCATTCGGGGGCAAGACGGTTCGACGATTTTGGCGATCGGTGGCGCGTTGTCGCTGGCGGTTTCGCGGGGGCAGCAAGGGAGTGCGACGGCGTTGTCCGCGGGGGTGGCGCTGACCGTGAACCTGATTCAGGCGAAGGCGAGGGCGACGATGGCCGCGGCGAATGTGACTTGGGTCGCAGGGGCCAACGGTGATTTGAAAGTGGAGGCGAAGTTGGGGAGCGGCATTTTTGGATATGCCCTGGGGGCGGCGGTGAGTGCGGCGTCGGGGACGGAAGGGAGCGGGATTGGGGCGGTGGGGGCGGGGACGGCGGTGGTGAACATCATTTTGGGGGAGGCCCAGGCGCGGATTCGGGGAGGCAGTGTGGTCGAGGTTCGTGGGGGCACGTTGGGGGTGACGGCGGCGAACGAGTCGACGATTTCCGGGGACGCCGGGGCGTTGGCGTTGGCGGTGGCGAAGTCCGAGTCAGGGAACACCTTTGCGGTGGGGATCGGGGCGTCGTTCATCGTGAACGACATCGAGAGCGACGTGGTGGCGGAGGTGGACGGTTCGCAAGCAACGGCGGCGCAGAACGCCTGGGTCACGGCCTGGGCGCGGTCCTTCATTATTGGGTTCAGTTTGACGGGGGCGGCCACGGCCGGGCTGAGCAGCGGATCGGGCAGCGGCTTGGCGGTCAATGGGGCGGGGGCGGCGTCGGTGAACAGGATTGGTTCCCAGGTGCGGGCACGGGTTCGCGGGGGCAGCACGCTGACCGCGCTGGGCGGGAAGATCCAGATCGAGGCGGGGGACGAGTCGCATGTGCAAGGTCATGCGGGGGCGGGTTCGTTGGCCCTGAGCTTTGCCGGCAGCGCAGGTTCCACGGGGGTGGCGGCGGGCGCCTCGCTGGTGATTAACATGGTGGTATCGACGATCGAGGCGGGGGCGGATCAATCGACGCTGCAGGCTGGCGGGGCGGTGCGGGTGGCGGCCAAGTCCACGGCGAGCATCGGGGCCATCTCGGTGGGGTTGGCCGGTTCGGTGGCCAAGGGCGAGGCGGGGTCGTGGTCCCTGGCGGGGGCCGGGTCGGCTTCGGGCAACGCGATCGCCACGGACATCGACGCATTCATTAAGAATGGGAGTGTCGTCACGGCGGGCGGCGCGGTGGAAGTGACGGCGGACGATCTTTCGGTGATCGTCTCGCTGGGGGGCGGGGCGACGGGTGGATTGGCGTTGGGGACGACGGGGGCGAATGCGGGGGCGGTGGGTGCGTCGGTGGCGGTCAATGTGGTGACCAACTCGGTACGGGCCGTCGTTCGGCAATCCGAGGTGACGTCGGGGGGTGCGGTGCGGGTCGAGGCGACTTCGGTGGCGAATGTGGTGAGTGCGACCTTGGGGTTTGCGATCATGGGGGCGGGTGGGGAGGGTGGGGGCACGGCCATTGCGGTGGGCGGGGCGGCTGCGTTCAACGTGATCACCAAAGAGGTCCTGGCGGAGATTTCGGGAGGCCGGCCGGTGGCGGCGAATGGGGGTTCGGCACGGGTGCGGGCCTTTGACGATTCGCGGATCGTGGCGGCGGCGGGTGGAATTGGGGTGTCGGGGGCGGGAGGCGCGGGGGGCGGGGTGAGCGGCCAAGTGGGGGCGTCGTTCGGGTTCAACATCATCGTCGGGAGCGTGCGGGCCTTGGTGGATGGGGTGACGTTGACCGCGAGTGGCGGGGTGGAACTCGAGGCCAACGCGGATTGCGAGATTATAGCGGTGGCGATTGGGTTCAGCGGGGGTGGTTCTGGCGGAAGCGGGGGTGGGCAGCAGATATCGGGGGCGGGCAGCGGTTCGTTGAACAGCATTGTCGCGGTGGTGGAGGCTGCGGTTCGAGGCGCCACGGTCACGTCGGGCGCGGCGGTGACGGTGAAGGCGCAGGACTTCTCGCTGATCACCTCGCTGAGCGGGGGGGCGACGGGTGGCGGCGCAGGTGGCGCTGGCGGGGGGAGCGCCTATGCGGTGGGCGCATCGGTCTCGATCAACACGATCACGAACCGGGTGGAAGCGTTGGTGAGGAACTCGGTGGTGACGGCGGCGACGGGCGTGATGGTGAGCACCGACGAGTTTGCGACGGCGACGGCAGTCTCGATCGGGTTTGCGGCGATGTTTGCGGGCGGGTCGGGTGGGGGTACGGCGTTGGATGCGGCGGGGGCGGCTTCGTTCAACGTGTTGGTGAACGAGGTGAGGGCGTCGATCCAGGGAGGGACCGTCACGACGACGGCAGGGGCGGTGGAGGTGCTGGCGGTGGATCGGTCGGTCGTCCTGGCAGTGGCCGGAGCGGTGGCGATCTCGGGTGCGGGCGGAGCTGGTGGGGGTGTTTCGGGGCAGGCCGGAGCGTCGCTCGCGACCAACGCGATTGTCGACGAGGTGGAGGCGGCGATCGAGGACGCGACGGTGACGGCGCCGGGGAGCGTCTCGGTCACGGCGCGGTCGGTCATGGTCGTCACGGCGGTATCCATCGGGTTTGCGGCCGGCGGGTCAGGGGGTGCGGGGGGTGGAACGCAGATGTCGGGAGCGGCGTCCGGATCGGCCAACGGGTTGGGGAATACGATCAAAGCGTCGATCCAGAACAGCACGGTGGAGGCGGGGACGACGGTGACGGTGATGGCATCCGACCTCTCGGTGGTGACGGGGTTGGCGGGGGGCGCGACTGGGGGCGGCGCGGGCGGGGCTGGGGGTGGGACAGCCGGAGCGCTGGGCGCTTCGCTGGGGGTGAACGTGGTGACGAACACG
>CAZVRY010000405.1:0-5260 GCA_964629545.1 uncultured Verrucomicrobiota bacterium
CCGCATCGCCGCCACCACATACGGCGAGCCAATCCGCGTCCGACGCACCTCGCGAAACCACCCACACTGCTCGACTGCCGTGTTGCAACTCACCGGCGTGCACACGCAGTCCGCCCCCAAAAACCGCGCACACAAGATCCCCGCCACATCCCCCCGCAGCCAACGCCCCCGCTCGTCGCTCACCAGCGGACGATCGCTGTCCCCATCCGCCGACACCACCGCGTCCAACCCGTGCTCCTCCGCCCACTCGCGAGCCAATACCACGTCCTCCCCACGAATCGCCTCCGTGTCCACCGGCAAGAACCGCTCCGATCGCCCCAAAGCCACCACCCGCGCCCCCACCCCCTCCAGGATCCGCACCAGCAGATCCCGCCCCACCGCCGAATGCTGATACACCCCGACCCGCAAACCCGCCAAGGCCTCAGACCCAAAAAAATCCACATACCGCGCCACATAACCCTCCCCCAAACCGCCGTCCGCCTCCCCCCACACCGCACGCGATTCCCGAAAAGCCCCCGCCCCATCGAAAAGCCCCTCCTCCCACCCCACCTCCTGAACCCCCATCCCCGCCTCGTCCTCCTTCAACACCTCCCCCGAAGCCTTGTTGAACTTGATCCCGTTCCGATCCTCCGGAATGTGGCTCCCCGTCACCATGATCGACGGCACCCCCCGCTCCAACCCGTAAAGCGCCACCGCCGGCGACGGGATCTTGCCCCCGTTCACCACCCGACAGCCCCGATCCGCGGCGGCTCGCGCCACGGCTTCCATGATCCGATCCGTGCTCGGCCGCAAATCCCCGGCGATCGCCACCGTGCCCCCACGGGCGGGCATCTCGCCGATCTGCCCAAGATACTGCAGAAAACCGAGCGTGTAGGCATAGCACACGCGGTCCGTCATGGCCGCCGCCAAACCCCGGGCCCCGCTCGTCCCAAAGGCCACCCCGCTCTCGCTCATCAAAGTCCGAATCTGCATCTCGCTCAAAGGTTGTCCCGCCCGCCCCAATCACGCCCCCACGCTCGCCACCCCACCCGCCGCCGTCAAGCCGCCGTTCACACCCCCAGCCGTCCTAAGTGGAATTTCCAGGATGACAAGTCCCTCGTTTTGACTAATAGTCCCAATGAACCTGTTCGCAGCCCATGCACCTGTCCGTCACCCACCCTACCCCCCGCCAGCCTCGTCCCCTCCTGCCGGGCTTCACCCTCATCGAACTGCTGGTCGTCATCGCCATCATCGGCATCCTCGCCTCCATGCTCCTCCCCGCCCTCGCCCGCGCCAAGGAACAGGGACAGCGGGCCAAATGCCTCAGTAACCTCCGCCAAATCGGCGTCGGCATGACCGTCTACGCCCTCGACAACAACGACGTCCTCCTCAAAGCCCGCCATGACGGCGGCAACTGGGTCCAAATCTCCATCAACGAACCCGAAGCCGCCGCCGCCCGCCAACTCGGACTCCCCGTCGCCACCAATATGCCCATCGCGAAAATGTGGACCTGCCCCAACCGCCCCACCTTCCCCACCTACGAACCCGAATACCGCCAGTTCAATATCGGCTACCAGTACTACGCAGGCATCGACCGCTGGAGCAACCCCGCCGGCACCTTCCCCGGCCTCAGCCCCATCAAAACCTCCACCGCCAAGGCCCGCTGGGTCCTCGCCGCCGACGCCGTCATGAAAATCGACGGCAAATGGGGCGGCGGACGCGATTCCGCCTTCAAAAACATGCCCCCCCATAAGGACCGCCGCGGCCTCCCCCAAGGATCCAACCACCTCACCATCGACGGCGCCGCCAACTGGATCAAAGTCCAGGAACTCCGCTTCCTCCATAGCTGGAATACCTCCGGCAACCGCGACGCCTACTTCGCCCAAGACGACCTCAGCGACGAAATCCGCCGCGTCCTCGACCGCCTCCGCTTCCGCCCCTAGAATCCTTGCCGCCCAGAACTTGATCAAATCAAGTCAAGTTCTCGTCCCGTCCCTCCTGCCGGCAAGGATTCTACAGAGCGAGGCGTGGAGATTGGGGTCCAGACGGCGAAGGCGGGTTGCACGAACATGGGGGCCGGAGCGGGTCTGAGGTCACGCCTCGCTAGCCTTCCGGCCCCCAAACCCTCGCCTAACCACCTCGATCTGTCCGCGGTTGTTCAGGTCCGCTCGCCGCGGATCCAGGCTCGGATTTCCTGCTTCCCGTTCGCCGCCAGCGCTCTAAGCTGCCGCATGCGCATTGCCTCAACCGGCGCAGGTTGCCTCGCCCTCGGCCTGGCCCTCCCCCTCGCCTTCGGAGCCTCCCCCCAAACCCTCCCCGCCCCCTCCCCCTGGCAGGTCGGCACCCCCATCGTCACCTACTGGTGCGGTCTTCCCCTCACCGAAACCTCCGCCCGCCAATACAAGGAAGGCGGTTTCAACCTCGTCTGGTGCGGCGAAAAAGAACTCGACCTCGCCGCCCGCCACGGCCTCCGCGCCCAATTGCACGACGGCCTCCTCTCCCCCGCCTCCCTCGACCTCCCCGCCCAACGCGCCCAACTCGATGCCCTCATCGACCGCGTCAAACACCACCCCGCCCTCTACAGCTACTACATCCTCGATGAACCCTCCGCCGCCCAGTTCCCAGGCTTGGGCAAACTCGTCCGCTACCTCCAAGAACGCGACCCCGCCCACCTCGCCTACATCAACCTCTTCCCCACTTACGCCAACAACGAGCAGCTCGGCACCCTCGGCGACACTGTCACCGCCTATCGCGAGCACCTGCGCCAATACACCGCCATCGTCCGCCCCAGCCTGATCAGCTACGACCATTACCAGTTCGCCCTGAACAAAGACACCGAACAATACTTCCTCAACCTGGCCATGATCCGACGCTCCGCCATCCAGGAAAACGTCCCCTTCCTCAACATCGTCCAAGCCTGCACCTGGGCCCCCCAATCCATGCGCGTGCCCAACCCCGATGAGGTCCGCTACCTCGTCCACACCACCCTCGCCTACGGGGCCCAAGGACTCAGCTACTACATATATTCCTGCGCCAACCACCTCGGCGGATTCGCCCTCCCCGACGGCACCCCCACCCCCCTCTACCACGCCGCCAAGGACTTCAACCGCGACTTCGTTGCCATCAGCCAACAACTCCAACCCCTCCGCTCGCTCGGCGTCTATCATACCCACCTCCGTGAACGCGGCTGCGAACCCCTGCCCGCCAACGCCCCCTTCCACGTCGCCCCCGGAATCGCGCCCGACTCCAACCGCGGATTCCTCATCGGCACCTTCGGCCCCCGAACCCAGCCCACTCACGCCATGGTCGTCAACCTCGATTACCGCGCCCCAGTCCCCGCACGCATCCAGGGCCCCGCCCGCCTCTCGATCTTCGATGCCTCGGCCGGAACCTGGACCAAAACCGACGCCCGAAACCTCACCCTCACCTTGCCCCCCGGCGGCGGACGCCTCGTGCGAACCAGCCGTTGACCCACCGCCCCCACCCTCCCCGCTCCCCTCGCCGTGCGCCTCGTCCCGCTCCTCCTCACCCTGACGGTCACCTCCACCCTCGCCGACCCTATCCCCGGCCTCTTCCCCACCGGGGTCAACGCCTCCGGCACCCTGCTGCCCGCCGGCGCCATCGATCCCCATTACCGGCTCGTCGCCAGCATCGACCCCGAACACCCGGGCCCCAACGCCTACGTCGTCCAAGAAGGCTTCCCCATACCCCCGTGGATCGCCAACGGCCCCGACTCTAAGTGGATCGCCCCCCGCGCAAACCAGTCGGGCGGAAACCAGGAAGGCGACTACACCTACCGCCTCCAGTTCGACCTCTCCGGCCTCGATCCCTTCACCGCCGTCATCACCGGCCGCTGGAGCACCGATAACAGCGGCGTCGCCATCCTCCTTAATGGCGAAACCACCGGCATCCCAAGCCACCCCACCTTCCAGGAATGGAGCCAACCCTTCACCATCCGCCAAGGGTTCCTCGACGGCCTCAACACCCTCGACTTCGTCGTCAATAACGCCCCCTCCGGCATCAACCCCACTGGCCTCCGGGTCGAACTAAGCGGCGCCGCCGACCCAGACCTCCCCCCAGGCATCGCCCCCACCATCGTCACGCCACCCACGAATGCCTTCGTCCCCCTCCTCGATCCCGCCAGCTTCCGCGTCGCCGCCCGCGGCAGCAAACCCCTCGCCTATCAGTGGCGCTTCCAGGGCCAACCCCTCCCGGGCGCCACTGCCCCAACCCTCCAACTCCCCTCCGTCACCCCCACCCACGCAGGACTCTACGACGTAATCGTGGCCAACAGCGCCGGCGCCATCACCAGCACCCCCGCCCGACTCGCCATCACCTTCCTCGCCCCAGACCAACTCCCCCCAGAACCCCCAGGCCCCTCCAGCCGCCGCACCCCCCTCGCCATCACCGAAATCATGTACCACCCCGCCCCACGCGCCGATGGCCTCAACCTCGAATTCGTCGAACTCTATAACTCTAACCCCTTCGCCGAAAACCTCTCCGGCTACCGCCTCAGCGGCGATATCGACTTCGTCTTCCCCGCCCACTCCTCCATCCCGGGCCGCTCCCATATCGTCGTCGCCGCATCCCCCGCCGACTTCGCAGCCGCCTACGGCTTCAGCCCCACGCTCGGCGGATTCACCAACCGCCTCTCCAACGGCGGCGGCACCCTCCGCCTCCGTAAACCCTCCAGCGCCATCGTCCTCGAAATCCCCTTCTCCGATGAGCCCCCCTGGCCCGCCGCCGCCGACGGCGCCGGCCCCTCCCTCGTCCTGGCCCGCCCCAGCCTCGGCCAACAAGACCCCCGCGCCTGGGCCGCCAGCGCCTACCGCGGCGGCTCCCCAGGCCAACCCGACCCCCCCACCGGCACCGCCGAAGACCACGTCCTCATCCACGAAATCCTCGCCCACACCGACCTCCCTCAACTCGACTTCATCGAACTCCATAACCGCAGCCCCTTCGACATCGACCTCTCCGGCTGCTTCCTCAGCGACAACCCCGCCACCAACAAGTTCCGCATCCCCGACGGCACCCGCCTCCCCCCCTTCAGTTACCTCGCCTTCGACGAACTCCAACTCGGCTTCGGACTCAGCGCCGCCGGCGAAACGGTCGTCCTCCTCAACGCCAACCTCACCCGCGTCCTCGACGCCGTCCGTTACCCCGGCCAAGCCAACGGCCTCTCCTGGGGACGCCCCACCCCCAGCGCCTCCGCCTGGCGCGAACTCCAATCCCCCACCCCCAATTCCCCCAACGCCCCACCCTCCCGCAGCCCCATCGTCAT
>CAZVRY010000406.1:0-5252 GCA_964629545.1 uncultured Verrucomicrobiota bacterium
CGGTCCACCGCCGGAATGCCATCTTCGTCCACCTCGTTCCACGCCTGATCATAGACCAGCAACAAGGGACCTCGGTACAACGACACCTTCCCAGCCGCCTCGTTCGCGCCCGCCACCGCCCGCAACCCGAAATCAAAACGCAACGTCACCGCGTCCCCCGCCGCCCAAACTCGCCGGATCTCAAGGTACTTGCCCGCCGGCGCGATCGACGGAACCCCGCTCACGTTCGCCTCCACCCGCGTCTGCGCCGACCACCCGGGCACCCGCAACCGCAACGTCCACTCGGCTCCGTCGCTCTCCACCACCGTCACCCGCGACGCATTCCCTGCCGGATACTCGCCCTCGATGCCCAACACCAACGAACCTCGCGCCCCCGCCACTCTGACCCGGCCCGGCAGGTAGCCGTTGACCACCCAGCCGTCCGGCGCCGCCATCACCGCCCAGTCGCCCAGCATCCCCAATACCCGCGGCGCATTCGCCGAACAACAATTCAACTCCGGCGTCCCCGCTCGCGCCTGAAACACAATCGTGTGCGCGCTCGCCTCCCGCACGCCGTCCATCGGCGTGTTATAGGTCCACCAACGCCCGCTCGGATGCTGCGCCCCCAGGCCCCCATTCAACGTCGAAAGCTCCAGTTCGTCCCCCGCCCGCGAGTCGCCCGTCAGCCGCAGATAATCCACCGTCAACGCCATCCAGGCCACCGTGCAACACGTCTCGATCGCCGTCGGCGCATACGGATTCCCCGTCGCCTGTTCCCCGGAACTGAACCCGCCCGTGTTCCGCCGATCCCACCGCCGAATGCTCCGCCAATGATGCTCAAATGCCTCCCGATAGCGTGCCTCCCCCGTGATCCGCCACATCTCCAGCAGCCCCTGCACGCTATGCAGACTCTCCCACCGCGGCCGCGGCGACCGGTAGAATTCGCGCCCGTCCAACCCCGCCCGAAGGTAATCGCCGGCTTGCTCCCAGTCGCGCTCCACCTCCCGCGCCATGCGCAAGTACCGAACCTCTCCCGTGGCCCGATACAGCATGGCCATCCCCGTCAGGATCGCCATGTTCATCTCCGGATCCCCCGCCTGGATCACCCTCCGCCCTGTGTCCAGATAGGTCGCACAAACCAGGTCGCCCGCCCGCCGCGCCCCGTTCAGCGCCGCCTCGTCCCCGCAGTGCTCGTGCCACAGCAGCAACGCCTCAATGGCATGGTAGTGCCCCCATAGATCCCAGTGCCCTAACAGACGCTCCGCTTTCGGAAACGGACCCAGGTAACCGTCCTCAGCCTGCGTCGCCAAAAACCCCTCCATCACCCCCGCCACGGTCGCCCCGAGCCGCCCGTCCTCCACCATGCGAAGGGCTTGCACCGCCCCCAGCAAATACTTCCCCACATACTCCCCCGCCCACGGCACCAGATTCGGCGGCGGCTGACGATCCCGCACCCGGAACATCCCCAGCAGACCAGGATTCGCCTCCGGCGCGGGCAGCAACCATTGCTCCACATTGGCCCGCACCCGGTCGCCCACCGGCCCCGCCCAGACAAACCGCGCCGCTGGCCACGACTCGAACCGCAACCGCCCCGCCTCCTCAGCCGCCTGCCCCACCCACCCCTGCCCCGCCAGCAACCACACCCACCACCATCCACGGATCCCCGAGTTCATAAGCCAGTGGCCACGTCACGGCGCCCCCCGCCCCGTTCCCGAAAACAAGTTCTCCTGCAACCGCCCCGCCTTCTGCCGGACATCCTGATTCGCCGCCGTCGCCTCCACTCGCTTCAAGGCCGCCCGCACCGCCTCCCCATGGCTGGCCGCCAACGCCGGCGCCAACTCGAGAATCGCCAACCCCGCCTCCGCGTTCACCCCCTCCTCCTCCAGATAGCCCACCAACAGTCCCAAACTCTCGACCCGCTTGAGCTGGCCAAGCCCCGAAATCAGGAGCTTCTTCTCCTCGGGCACCCGCACCGCCTGGTGTGCCCTCGTCAACCAGCCTAGCACCACCTCTGACTCCCGACCGGGCTCCCCCAAAGCCGCCGTCGCCATCCGAATCGCCCCCCGCAACGCCAGCGTCCGTTGGCGCGGCGACACCGGCTGCCCCACGATCCCGAACAGCGTCTCGATCGGACGCGCATCCGGCCAGTCCACCAGGATCGAGAAGGCGGTCTCCCGCACGCTCTCGTGCGCATCCGCCAGCCCCCCGACCAGCACCTCCAACGCCATCGACCCTCCCACCGCCCCCAGCATCCGCAAGATCGAGCAGCGCGCCGCGGGATCCGTCGCGCCGCTCAAGGCGGTCAAGAGCGCGTTGGCCTGACGACTCGGCACCTCGATCCGCCGCGACGTCGCCGCCACCGCCGCCTCCGCCGCCGCCCGCACCCCGTCGTCTCGCACCGCCAAGGTCAACCGGATCAACTCCGGCAAGTCCCCCGGCCGCGCCAGGACGTTCAAGACGTCGAACGCCGCCTTGCTCACGGTCGCCTCGGCCGCCCCCGCCTGCTGCAACACCGGGTCCACCGACGCCTCCGCCCCGCGCTCCCCCAAGAGCCGAATCAGCCGTGCCCGCAGCTCCGGATCCTCCGTCGTCTTCATCGCCTCCGCCACCAGCCCATCCACCCGCACCCCCGGCAACCGGCCCAGCCCAGCCATCGCCAACGCCGCCTCCTCCCCAGTCGCGCCCCGTTCCAGCACCCGCAGAAACACCGGCGCTTCCCCCGCCCCGCCCACCGTCCCAAGTGCCCGCAATGCCGCCGCGCGAACCCCGGGATCAGCACTGCCCACCAGCGGCCGAATCGCCGCCGCCGACCGCGCATTGTGACAATCCGCCAAGGCGCCCATCATCAGGACCTGCATCTCCGCGTCGGCCTGGGCCAACTCCTCATTCAACGCGTCCGCCAACCGATCGTCCGGCATCTCCCGGACCGTCAACAACGCCGCCTGCCGGATCGCCCGCTCCGGCGACCTCCACGCCGCCATCAGCCAGCGCACCCCGTCCCCACGACGAGCCAGGATGGCCCCGCGCGTCGCCGCCGCCCGCAATGTCACGGGCACCGCCGCCTCGCGCACCGCATCGTAAAGCGCCTGCGCCGCCGCCGCCTGGCCGGCCGCCAAACGCTCCTCGGCCGCCCTCAAACACCCTGACGCCGCCTCCGCCCGCACCGCATCCCCACCCCCCGAGACCAGACCGCGAAGACCGCGCACGGCGCGATCATCGGCAATGCGCCCCAACGACCGCAGCGCGGCCGCCCGCACCTCCAGATCGCTGCCCTCGGCCAACCGGAGGAGGGCCTCCGTCGCCTGCCGGTCACGCAACACCCCCAGCGAATCCACCACCCCCACCAGCGCCCCGCCCTGCACCCGGCTCAACGCCTCCCGCAAGGCGGCCGCCGCGCCCGGATCCCCGATGCCCTCCAATCCGCTGCGCGCATACGCGCCCAACTGCCCGTCGCCCAGCAACGCCGCCAACACCGGCACCGCCTCCGCTGTGCCGACCTCCCCCAACCGCTGACAGGCCCGCGCTTTCTCGAACAACCCGGCCTCCGATTGCAGCACCGCCACCAACCGCCCGGTCGGCTCCGGCTCCGCCGCTCCGCCCTGCGCGCCGCACCACCCCGCCCCAAGCAACGCCAGGAGCAACCACCCGAGCCTCACTGCCCGGCACTGGCACCGTCGATGGGGACGAGCATAGCCGCGAGCCGACGACGACGGACACCATCCCGGCTCGTCAGCGACCTCGCCCTGCCCACGGCGTCCGGAAGCAAACGCATCGAGGGGTCGGCCCCAGGCCCGGCCAGAGGAGCTCCCCAGTTCATAACCAACGTCGCCCGAGGACCGCAATGTCGTCATATCTCGCCCTCCTCAAAGGTTGAAACTCCAAGGCTCCCGCGTCGCCCGCCGCCGCATCCGGTTCGCCTCCTCGTCCCCCACAAACTCCTCCTTCACCGGATCGAGCGTGAGCTTGCGCCCCAATTGCCACGCCAATTGCGCCGCAAAACAGGCAATGTGCGCCCGCCGCATCACCGCCTGGTGGCACACCGGCTTGCCCCGAGAACGCACACAGTCAAAAAAATTCCGCGTGTGCCCCGCCGCACTGATCCCCGTCGCCCCAAACCCCCGCGCTCGCGTCCTCACCAGGTTCTCGGACAGCGCGATCTCCCCGTTGTCCCCCGTCTCCACCCACCCCTCCTCCCCCTCGTAACGAATAGGACAGGTCCCCGTCGAGGTCCGATACTGCGGCGCCCGATTGCCAAAGGCGTCCGGGAGGAAATCGCACACCAGCGTCACCCCGTTGGCATAACGCCCCAGCACGCTCGTCGGCGTGGCCTCATACTCGACCGGCATCGTGTCATCCGACTGATTCGCCCACTGACAAAGATCCACGGTGTGGGCTCCCCAATCGAGAAAGTTCCCTCCCGCCTCGAAATCGTGATGCCCCCGCCAACCACCGCTCACATACCGCTGATTGTACGGACGCCACGGCGCCGGCCCCAACCACAGATCCCAATCGCACTCCTCCCGGGGCGGCTCCGGCTCCCCGGGCAGCCAATCGTAGCGCTTCTGCGGCACATACACCGACGCATGCAAGGTCCGCAGCCGACCCAACTTGCCGCTGTGCGCCAAGTGGGCCGCATACTGGAAATTGGGATGACTCCGCCGCTGCGTGCCCGCCTGGAACACTCGCCCGTAACGCCCCACCCCGTCCGCCAACGCCTGCACCTCCGCGATCGTCAACCCACAGGGCTTCTCACTGTAAACGTCCTTCCCCGCCTTCACCGCCAACAACGATGCCATCGCATGCCAGTGATCCCCCGTCGCCACTAACACCGCATCAATGTCCGACCGCGCCAACATCTCCCGCAGGTCCCGATACATCCGGCAATCCCGGTTGCCATAATGACCGTCCGCCATCTGCTTCACCCGCTCCCGCCGCGACCTCTGCACGTCGCAGATGGCCACAAACTGAACGTCCTTCTCCGGCAGCATCACGCTCAAATCGAACTGCCCCCGCGGCCCCAACCCAATCCCCGCCAACACGATCTTCTCGCTCGGCGCCACCGCTCCCTCTCGCCCTAACACCCGCGCCGGCAGCACACCCGGCAACCCCAAACCCACTCCCCACCCCACCCCGAAACGCAAAAAATCGCGACGCGTGACCCGGCCAGAACCAAAACGCGCAGTCATAGCGCCCCCACTCTAGGCACCCCCACGCAACCCCCACAAGCCGGAATCCCGATCCGCCCAATCCCCCCGATCCGCCCCCCTACTCCC
>CAZVRY010000407.1:0-2570 GCA_964629545.1 uncultured Verrucomicrobiota bacterium
CCGGACGGTCACTTCCTACAACTTGCCCCTCTCACCCTGCGAAACCGCTGCCTCGGGGCTTGCGGATTGCGGATCAGGATGGGGGGATGGCCTCATGCATTCGGGGCGGGCATGAATTGGGGGGGGCTTGGGAGATGGGCTGCGACGGGGGCGTGACCAGGCCGCGAGTGCGAAAACACCAGCATGTTGGCCATCTTGGGCGGATGAAGGTGAGTTGCGGTCCCGGTCAGGGGCTTGCGAGGACGATGTCACCTCCTGGGATCTTCTGTTCCTGCGGTTGCTCACCCGAATCCTCGATTTCCAAGGCAAATCCCGAGGAGGGAGGGGAAAGGAGGGTCAGGGCAAGGCGTAGCGAAGGCCGAGGGTGAGTTGGTCGGTGAGTCTGTGGACCCAGTTCAGGCTGTAGGTGGCATCGACGTAAGTTGCGCGTCCTCCGAAGCCGGGTTGTTCGAATCGTTTGGCAGCGAGGGTGATGGTATCGGTGTGGTTGGGGGTGAGGGTGAGCGAGGAGTCGACGAAGTTGAAGTAGCCTGGGGTCGCTTTGAGGACGGTTTGGAAGTCGTGGACGTAGGCGGAGGCGATGGGGCGGAGGAACCAGCCTTCGAGTGCTTGGGATGGCGTGGTTGATGGTGGTGGGCTTGGCGGCGTGGGTAAGCGAGGGGTGCGCCACGAAGCGAGCGAATGTGGCGTCTGGTCATGTTCCGGCCTCCGACGTTCTGGTGGCGGACAATCCGGTTCCGGAGGTCCAGCCGGGCTGGACGTTGCGGCCGCCGAGCGATGTGCCTTGAGGGGTTTGGGGAGGTGGGAGGGGGGCAGGGGGAGGGGGGAAGGAGGGGTGGGGTTTGGATGGAGGGGCGGTGGGGGTTTCGGGGGGCGGGCTGGGGGGTTACTCCATAAGGTGCTGTGGATCGGGTTCTGGCAGCCAGCGGGTGAGGAGGGCACCGATCAGGGCGTAGGCGCCAGCGACGGCGGCGCCGACGAGGGCGATGCGAGCGGGGTCAGGGGGGGTGGTTTCCGAGAAGGTGATGGTGAGCCAGGCAGCGGCGGTGCCGAGGACGCGTCCGCCGATATTGGCGGCGAAGCTTTCGCCGGTGCCGCGGAGGTGGAGGGGGAAGACGAGGGGGATGTAGTTACCCCAGAAGCTGAACTGGGCGATGGTGAAGAGTCCGGCGAAGAAGATGCCGATTTTGATCCAGGGGAGGGTATCGGGGCGGTTGAGGCTGGTGGCGATCCAGACGAAGAGGGCAGGGACGACGAGCATGGCGGGGAGTTGGAAGAAGCGGAGGAGGGTGCGTCGGCTGAGGATATAGACGGCGAGGAGGGCGAGGAGGGCGCGGCCGGCGAGGCCGCCGGTTTCCTGCCAGATGGTGACTTTGGCGACGGCGGCGTCGGTGGCGTTGCGGCTGACTTGGGCGAGGGCGGCGGGGGAGGGGGAGGGGCGGCCGGCGGCTTGGGCAGCGGCGACGGCTTGATTGCGGGCATCGGCGGCGGTGGTTTGGATCGCCTGGTGGCCGTTGCGGGCGCCGAGGATTTGGGGGAGTTGCTGGATGGCGCCGAAGGCGAGGCCGTAGCTGCTGGCGAAGATGAGGGTGGTGAGGATGGTGGTGCGGCGGAGTTGGGGGTTGAAGAGGGCGAGGAAGCTGGGGCGGCGCAGTTGGCCGGCGTTGCGTTTGCGTTGCCACTCTGGGGATTCCGGGAGGAAGGGGCGGATGAGGATGAGGGGGAGGGCGGGGAGGACGCCGGAGATGAGGGTATAGCGCCAGGCGTCATGGGCGCCATGGATGGCGGGGAGGTGGTTGGCCCATTGGGCGGCGAGGACATTGGCGCCGGCGACCATGAAACCTCCGAGGGAGGAGAAGGCCTGGGTATAACCGAGGACTTTTTCGCGTTGGGTGGGGTTGGGGAAGAGTTCGGCGAGCCAGGCGACGGCGGCGACGAATTCGACGCAGACCCCGATAAAGACGAGGCAGCGGAGGAAGAGGAGTTGGGGGAGGCTGGTGGCGTAGCCGGCGGCGAAGGCGGCGAAGGCGTAGAGGAGGATACTGAAAGTGAGGACGCGGCGGCGGCCGAGGCGGTCGGTGAGGTAGCCGCCGATGAGGCCGAAGATGCCGCCGGCGAGGGCGGGGATAAAGAAAAGGGCGCGGGCCCACTGCGTGTAGGCCGGGGAGCCTGGGGTGAGGAGTGGGGTGCCGTCGGGGGCGAGTCCGCCGAGCACAGCGAGGGCGGGCTTGATGATCAACGGCAGCATCAGGAGTTCATAGATGTCGAACGCGAAGCCGATGGAAGCGATGACGCAGATCAGCCACTGAGTGAGGGTGAGTCGGGCTGGGCTGGCGGCAGCGGGTTGCATGGGGCGGATGTTTGAGGGGGTGGGGGTGGGGGCTCAAGCCTTTTCCCGGTCAGGGGAGAAGGCGGACGGTGCGCTGTTCGCGGGCGCTGACGACGGCGGTATCGACGATTTGCTGGCCGAGTCGGCTGATGGGGACGGAGCAGGGGCCTTGGATGGGGAGGTGGTGGGCAAGGCAGTGAAGGAAGTATTGGATAGGGTTTTGGCAGGGGGGGGCGGCGGG
>CAZVRY010000407.1:2580-5252 GCA_964629545.1 uncultured Verrucomicrobiota bacterium
GGCCCCCGGGCCCCCCGCCCGGCCGGCCCCCCCCCCCCCCGGGCCGCAGCCGGCCTTCGGGGCAGTCCCGGGTTTGGATGCGGATCTCGGAGTCGTAGTCGCCGGCGCTGAGGGTGCCGTTCTGGCCGACGATGGTGAAGCCGCAGCGTGGTTGGGGTTGGTGGGACCAGGGGTCGGTGAAGGTGCCCCAGCGGGTTTCGATTTTGGAGAGACCGTGGGCGTAGCGGAGGACGAGGACGCTATGTTCGTCGACCTCGAGGCCGGGGGGGTGATCGACGACGGCGGTGACGTCGATGGGGGGGCGACCGTTTTGGAACCAGGAGCCGAGGGTGGCGCCGTAGCCGGCGTAATCGAGGAGAGAGCCGCCGCCCTGGTCGCGGCGATAGAACCAACTGGTGGGTTTCGCGGCGGCGACCTGGGCGGCCGTTTTCTCGAGTTTGTCGGCGCCATGCCAGAGGGGTCCGCGGTTGCCGCCGTAGTGATGGAACTCGAGCACTTCACCGATCTGCCCTTCGTCGATGGATCGTTTGATGGCCTGCATGGAGGGCATCCACGTGAGGGGCCAGTTGACGAACAGTTCGCGCCCGGCGTTTTGTTGGGCGGCGATCATGGTGTCGGCTTCGGCGAGGGAGGCGGCGAAGGGTTTTTCGATCAGGATATGGACGTGGTGGGGGGCGACGCGGGCGGTCCACTCGCCGTGGCGGGCCGCGGCTGGGCAGAGGATGACGAGGTCGGGTTGGGCTTGTTCGAGGCAGTGGGAGGGATCGGTGAAGAGGCGGTGGGCGGGGAGGTTGAAGTTCCGCTGCGCTTCCTCCATGCGGGCGGGGTGTTCGTCGCAGATGCCGACGAGTTCGACGTCGGGGTGGTGGACGGCTTGGCGGAGGAGGTCGCCCATGTGGAAGTGGTCGAAGTTAAGGCCGGCGATTTTCCATTTCATAGGGGTGCTTGACCTTCGCTGACGCACCATCCTCCGTCGACGGCGAGGACTTGGCCGGTGACGAAGCGGGAGTCATTGGAGAGGAAGAAGACGGCGGCAGCATCGAGGTCGGAAGGGTGGCCGATCCGGCCGCCGTCGAGGGGTTGTTTGGTGCGGATGTAGGCGAGGATGCGGTCGTCGGTCTGGGCGCGGGCGGACATGGGGGTGGCGACGAGGGCTGGGGCGACGACGTTGAAGCGGATGTTCTCGGGGGCATAGCGGGCGGCGGCGGCTTGGGTGAGGCCGACGATGGCGGCTTTGCAGGCGGCATAGGCGTGGGTGGCGAAGAACGCGGGGGCGGGGGAGAAGCCGAGGACCGAGCCCATGTTCAGGATGGCGCCGCCGGTCTTTTGGGCGAGGAATTGTCGGGTGGCGGCCCGGTTGGAATAGAAGAGCGAGGTGAGGTTGAGGTTCAGGGTGTAGGCCCAGCCTTCGCTGGTGAGTTCGTGGAGGGGACCATCGCCGGCTTTGCGGCCGCTTCCACCCGCCACGTGATAGAGGCCGTGGAACCCTCCGAAGTGAGACTGGGCGAGTTGGATGGCGCGCTCGGCGGTCTCGGGGGCGGTGGCATCGGCGACCAGGGGGATGGCCGCGGGGGCGAGGCTGCGCTCCGCTTCTCGCGCGCTGTCGGGGTTGCGTCCGACGAGGACGAGGTGGGCGTCCTCAGCGGCGAGGGCGTGGGCGGCGGAGAGGCCGAGGCCGGTGGTACCCCCGACGATGACGATGGTATGCTGGGCGAGTTTACCTGGCATGTTCGGGCGGGGGGAGGGTAGGGGGAGACGACGGGGGAGACAATGGTGGAGTGGGGGGGATGTGGGATTTAGGATTTAGGATTTAGGATTTAGGAATTGGGATTTGGGATTTAGGAATTGGGATTTGGGATTTGGGATTTGGGATTTGGGATTTGGGATTTAGGAATTGGGGGTGGGGGTGAGGGGTTTGGTCATGATGTAGTCGTCCATGACGTAGCCGTGGCCGATGTCGAAGGTGGCTTCTTCGCGGATGGAGAAGCCAGTGCGGCGGTAGAATGCTATGGCTTGGAGGTTCCGCTTATTGACCTGGAGGATGAGGGTATCCCAGCCGGCGGTTCGGGCGCGGGTTTCGGCGGCGTGGAGGAGGGTGCGGCCGAGGCCCTGGCCATGGCGAGCGGGATCGACGTAGAGTTTATGGAGTTTGCCGGTGCGTGGCTCGGGGGTGGGGCCATGGGCGGAGAAGCCTGCGAGTTGCGCATCGACGAGGAGGCGGTGGTAGTGGATGTGGTGGGCGAGGTCCAGTTCCATTTGGGTTTGGGAGTACATGCGGTCGAGCATGTAATCGATTTGAGCATGGGTGATGATACCCGGGTAATAGGCGCGCCAGATGGCGGCGGCGAGGCGGGCGATCGCGGGGAGGTCAGCGGGGGTGGCGTCCAGGATCTGGACGGAGGCGGGGTTGGGGTGGAGCGACATGGGGTGGAGGTTAAGGGTTAAGGGGAGGAATTAGGAAGTCGGCTACTTGCGTTTAGGTTGGGGCCATGGCAGAGAGGGGCATGCCGATGCGGTTGACGAGCGGGAGGGCGGCGGGGCCGTCCGGGGCCAGGCTGCCTTTCACCGAGGCGGGGGCATGGCAGGTCGTGGGGGCGGGTTGGCGTCCGTTGTTTGCGAGTTTTCATGGGTTGGGGGTGAGTTTCGAGTGGCATGATTTTGAGCGGGCGGAG
>CAZVRY010000408.1:0-1720 GCA_964629545.1 uncultured Verrucomicrobiota bacterium
TCACATTCAAGACCTCGCCGATGAGTTCAGGGTCGAGCGCCGAGGTCGGCTCGTCAAAGAGCATGACGCGCGGTTCCATGGTGAGCGCGCGGGCGATGGCGACGCGTTGTTTTTGTCCGCCCGAGAGTTGGGAGGGGTAGTAATCGACGCGTTGTTCGAGGCCGACGGCTTTGAGGATGTGGACGGCGCGTTGATCGGCTTCGGGGCGGGAGCGGACGCCGTGGAGGGCGAGGGACATTTGGACGTTTTGGCGGGCGGTGAGGGCGTCGAGGAGGTTATGGGCTTGGAAGATGAAGCCGATGGAGCGGCGGGTATGGCCGAGTTGGTCGCGGGACGCCCCGTTGAGTTCGAGGCCGAGGACGGTGAGGCTGCCTTCCTGGACGGAGCGGAGGGCGCCGGCGAGGGTGAGGAGGGTGGTTTTACCGGAGCCGGAGGGGCCGGTGAGGATGACGATTTCGCCGGGGTGGAAGTCAGTGGTGATCTCGAAGAGGATTTGCTTCCGGAGGGGGCCGGTGCCGTAATAGTGGTTGACGTTCTTGACCGAGATGAGGGGGGTCTCAGGCATGGCGGGGGAGGGTCAGAAGATGTCGGCGGGGTCGGCGGAGCGGAGTTTTCGGAGGGAGAGGGAGGCGGATCCGGTGCACATGAGGAGGGCGAGGGTGAAGACGGTGAGGGTGCGTTCGAGGGTCATGCCGGCGGGGAGGAGGGTGAATTTCTCGACCATGGCGCCCATGGCGGCGGCGATGGCCCAGCCTGGGGCAAAGCCGAGGAGGGAGAGGTAGACGGCTTGGCGGATGACGACCTGGAAGAGGTAGGAGTCGCGGTAGCCCATGGCCTTGAGGGTGGCGTATTCGCGGAGGTGGTCGGCGACGTCGGTATAGAGGATTTGATAGACGATCACGGAGCCGACCATGAAGCCGACGAGGGCGCCGAGGTTAAAGATGAAGCCGATGGGGGAGCGTTGGTCCCAGTAGTTTTTTTCGAGGTCGATGTATTGGGCTTTGGTGAGGACGCGGACATCGCGGGGGAGGTCTTGGGCGATGCGGGCGGCGACTTCGGCGGGGTTGGCGTTGGGGGCGAGGCGGATGAGGCCGAGGTCGATGGCGCCTTCGCGGCGGTGGGGGAAGATGCGGAGGAAGTTGAGGTCGCTCATGATGAGATTGCCGTCGGCGGCGAAGGAGATGCCGAGGCTGAAGAGGCCGGCGACGTGCATGAGCCGTCCGGAGACCTCGGTGGAGACGGGTTGGCCGAGTTCGAGGAGTTTGCGAGCGGGGCCGTAGGATGGTTTGGAGCCGCGATCGAAGAGGAGGACGTCGGGGAGGGTGAGGTGGGTGAGGTTGGACTCAAGCCCCGGGAGTTTCATGGCGGGGAGGGTGGGGTTGAATCCGATGGCGACGATGGGGATTTCGCGGTTGTTTTCCTGGTTTTTCCAGTTGGCCATGCCGACGTAGAGCGGGGTGACGGACTGGACGTTGGGGTAGGCGAGGGTTTGGTAGAGGGTGCGTTGGCTGAACGGTTTGGCGGCGGCAGAGTATTCGTATTGGGTGTGGATGAGGACGAGGTCGGCATCGAGGGCGTGGTGAAACTGGACGGCGGCGATGAAGAGGGCGTCGCGGAAGCTCAGCTGCATCATCATGAGGACGACGGCGAAGACGATGCCGGAGACGGCGGCGAAGAGGCGTCGCATGTCCCAGGTGAGTTGGAGCCAGGAAAGGGGGAT
>CAZVRY010000408.1:1730-5230 GCA_964629545.1 uncultured Verrucomicrobiota bacterium
GCTTGTCCCCGCCCCTACCGAAGGGTGCGCGGGGGCTGCCCAGGGCGGAGGCGCGGGGGGGAGGGACCGCGCGCGGCGGGGGCGGGCGGGGTGGGGGGGGGGGGGGGGGGGGGGGGGGGGGGGGGGGGGGGGGCGGTGGGTTCGGGGCGGAGGAGGATGTGGGCGCGGGCGTTGATGAGGCCGGCGGCGGCGGCGCCGTTTTCGAGGCGGATTTTGACGGGGACGACGCGGGCGTCGGTGGATTGGGTGGGGTCGTTACTGAAGAGGCTATTGCGGCTGACCTGGAGGCCGATGCGTTCGACGACGCCCTGGAGTTTCTGGGGGAGAGCGGCCACGGTGATTTCGGCGCGTTGGCCTTTTTGGACGCGGCCGATGTCGGTCTCGTGGACTTCGGCGGTGGCGTAGAGGGTGCGGGTATCGCCGAGGTCCATGACGCCGAGGGGCCCTTCGCGTTCGCCGGGGCGGGTATGGATTTGGAGGACGGTGCCAGTGAGTGGGGAGCGGAGGATGGCCTGTTCCGCTTCCGCCTTTTTGTGGTCGGCTTCGGCGAGGGCGGCTTTCCATTCGGCTGCGGCGAGGGCGAGGTCGGAGGGCCCGGCTTCCTGGAGGCTGCGGAGTTGTTGGCGGGCGGCTTCGAGGCGTTTTTCGGCGACGCGGAGGAAGGCTTCGGCCTCGTCGAATTCGGCTGGGGAGATGGCTTGTTGGTCGCGGAGTTGCTGGCGGCGGTTGAAGCGGAGGCGGGCGGCGGTGAGTTCAGCGTCGAGGCGTTCGATTTCGGCGGTTTGGGCGGCGAGTTCGCTGGCTTTGGCGCCGGTGCGGACCTGGTGGAGGCGGGCTTCGGCGACCTGGGCGCGGGCCTGGGCGGCTTGCCATTGGGCGTCGAGGCGGGGCCTATTCTCGAGGATGGCGACGATTTGCCCGTTGGTGACGGAGTCGCCTTCCTCGACGAGGAGTTGGGCGATGGGCGAGATACCTGGGTAGGAGGAGGCGGGGATGGAGAGGCGGACGACGTCGTTGCTGGGGCCGAGGCGACCGAGGCAGGCGACGGGGCGGGTGGGGTCAGCGGGTTGAGCGAGGAGGGGGGTGAGGAGAGGGAGGAGGAGGGTGAGGGTGAGGGAAAGGGGGAGGAGAGCGGGGGGAATGGGGATGTTCATGAGGAGGGGAGGCGGGTTTGGGCGGACAGCATGGAGAATAACATTGCAGTTTAGAGGAACCTATTCAATGCTGATGTCCACAGTACCGAACGAACGCGCATGAAACGGTTGATTGAATCCCAGGCTGAAGGCGATGGGCAGTTGAGCGCGCCCCTTCCGTTAGTGATTGACCTGGGAAAGCTCAAGCGGAAAGAGGCGAAGAGGCTGAAGCGGATGGAGCGGTTGCCGGCGGAGGTGGCGAGGGCGGTGGAGGAGGTCCGGGAGCGGTTGGGGGTGGAAGCGGAGGGCAAGACCTTGTTGCCGGTGGTGGTGCTGTTCGAGAAGAAGCCGAAGAAACGGAAGCGTGCGTTGGGGCTGTTTTGAAGGCGGGTCAGTGGTCGACAAACAACAACCTGAAAATCAAGAGTGCCTATGACGTCAGCGAAGAGCGAAGCCAGTAAGCCCGAGAGTCAGGAAGGGACGTCCGCGCCAGTGGCGGCGGCCCCGGCGCCAGCGGAGACGAAGGCGCGTCGCTCGAGGCGATGGAAGAACGCACATCGGATCGAGAAGGGGGTGACCAAAGCGGCCCGGCGGGTGTCGGATGCGATTTCCGAGGGGGTGCAAGTCTGGGTGGACCGCCGGGATGCGTCGGCGGGGAAGAAGAAGGACGGGGCGTTACGGGATTTGAACAAGAACCTGGGGAAGGCGGTAAAGAAGACCCTGCGCAAGGCGTCGAAGGCGCCTGCGGACCTGTTCGACGCGGTGGCGAAGGTCAGTGTTGGGAAGGGTTTGCGGGTCGGCCGGGGGTTGTTTCGCTGAGGCGCCGGGCACGGGCGAGCGCAGCAGAAGGGCGTGGCCGTGGCCGCGAGCGGGGCGGCCGGGGTGGGGTGTTGTTGGGAGCGGCGGCCGGTGGGGGTGCGAGGCCTGAGGGGTTGGGTTTTCCGGGGTGGAGTGACAGCGGATGACGGCGAAGATCAGGGTGTATTTGTTTCCCGGGCAGGGGGCGCAGAAGGTGGGGATGGGGAAGGGGTTGTTGGCTGACTATCCGGAGCGTGTGCGGGAGGCGGACGCGATCCTGGGGTATTCGGTGGCGGAGTTGTGTTTGGAGGATCGGCGGCAGGAGTTGGTGCAGACGCAGTTTACGCAACCGGCGCTGTATGTGGTGAGCTGTTTGAGTTACCTGCGGGAGCGGGAGCGGTCGCCGGCGGCGGGGCGGGTGTATGGGGCTGGGCATTCGGTGGGGGAGTATGCGGCGTTGTTTGCGGCGGGGTGTTTCACGTTTGCGGAGGGGTTGCGTTTGGTGCAGAAGCGAGGGGAATGCATGAGCCGGGTGAAGGGCGGGGGGATGGCGGCCGTGGTGGGGAAGTCGGCCGACGAGGTGAAGCGGTTGCTGCACGAGTATGCCTACGACACGATTGACGTGGCGAACTTGAATTCGAGGGAGCAGACGGTGATTGCGGGATTGGGGCAGGAGATACTGGACGTGCGGACGGTGTTTGAGGAAGCGGGGGTGCGGATGTATGTGCCGTTGAAGGTGAGCGGGGCCTTTCATTCGCGATACATGGCGGAGGTGGCGGAGGAGTTCCGGGCGTATTTGGGCGGGGTCGAGTTTCGGGAGCCGGAGTTTCCGGTGATTTCGAATGTGCATGCGCGGCCGTACGAGCGCGGGGAGATCCGGGAGACGCTGGCGCGGCAGTTGACGAGTCCGGTGCGGTGGGCGGAGTCGATGCAGTATGTGAAGGGGTTGGGGGAGGTGGAGTTTCGGGAACTGGGGGAGAGCGCGGTGCTGACGAATCTTCTGCGGCAGCAATGAGCATGGGGGACCAGGTGAGCGGGGGGGGGATTCGCGCCGAGGAGTTGGGGTCAGCGGCGTTCCGGCGGGATCACGGGTTGAGGTATGCGTACGTGGCGGGGGCGATGTATAAGGGGATTGCGTCGGTGGCGATGGTGGTGCGGTTGGGGCGGGCGGGGTTATTGGGGTATTTGGGGACCGGGGGGAGGGAGTTGGGGGAGATCGTGGAGAGGGTGCGGCGGATTCAGGCGGAGCTGGCGGGGGGAGGGAGTTACGGGGCGAATTTGTTGAGCCAACCGATGAAGCCGGAGTTGGAGGAGGCGACGGTGGCCTTGTATTTGCGGGAGGGGGTGCGCCGGGTGGAGGCTGCGGCCTACACGCAGGTGACGTCCGGGTTGGTGTGGTATCGGGCGAAGGGGTTGCGGATGGGGATGGGGGGAGAAGTGGAGGCGTCGCATCACGTGTTGGGCAAGGTCTCGCATCCGGAGGTCGCGCGGGCGTTCTTGTCCCCGGCCCCGGTGGGTATCTTGCGGGGTTTGGTGGAGGCGGGGAGGCTGACGGGGGAGGAGGCGGCT
>CAZVRY010000409.1:0-5172 GCA_964629545.1 uncultured Verrucomicrobiota bacterium
CGCGGCGGCATCTGCTGGGTTTGGCCGACCGCTTGGGGATCGCGACGTGAGGAGGTCGGGGTCACAGTCCGTTGGCGGTGGCTGGTCCGCGGATGGGGAGCTGGTGGCGCGTTCGCCGTCGGTGGTGGATGCGACGCATGTGCGGGAGGGGAGGCGGACCTTGGTGTATTTTGCGGGGTGCGACTATCATCGGTTGGCGAGGCATCCCGAGGTGCTGGGGGCGGTGCGTCGGGCGCTGGATCGCGAGGGGTTGAATGTGGCGGCGTCGCGGCGGACGACGGGGAACCATGCGGTGTATGGCCGGCTGGAGCGACGGCTGGCCGAGTTTTTCGGGGCTCCGGCGGCGGTGGTGTTATCGACGGGCTATGCGACGAACCAGGCCGTGGCGCAGGCATTGGCGGGGGACTTCACCCATGCGTTTCTGGACGAGCGGGCGCACGCCAGTCTGGTGGACGCGTCCAGGTTCTTGGGCTGTCCGGTGGTGCGGTTTCGGCACCGGGATCCGGGG
Organism: uncultured Verrucomicrobiota bacterium; assembly: GCA_964629545.1. Taxonomy (GTDB): domain Bacteria; phylum Verrucomicrobiota; class Verrucomicrobiia; order Limisphaerales; family CAZVRY01; genus CAZVRY01. The sequence goes on from CAZVRY010000409.1 coordinate 509, forward strand.
TCGTTGGGGGAGGGGCTGCGTCGGGCCGGGGCCGGTTGCGTGCCGTTGGTGATGACGGACGGGTTGTGTGCGCATGATGGGGGCGTGGCGCCGTTGCGGGCCTATCGGCGGTTGTTGCCGGCCTCGGGCTGGATGCTGGTGGATGATGCGCACGGGTTGGCGGTGTTGGGAGAGCGGGGGGGGGGGGCCGTGGAGTGGGAGGGGGTGTCGCGCCGGAGGTTGATCCAGACGGGCGCCCTGAGCAAGGGCCTGGGGGTCTATGGCGGGGTGGTGTTGGGACCGACCGCGGTGGCGGCGCGGATCGTGCGAGGGAGCGGATTGTTCATTGGCAACACGCCGTTGCCGCCCATGTTGGCGGCGGGGGTGCTGGCCGCGATGCGCGTGCTGCGGCGCGATCCCGGGCGTCGCCGCCGGTTGCGGGAGAACGCGGCCCACGTGAAGGGGATTCTGCGGGCGGTGGGGTTGGCGTTGCCGGACACGCCGGCGTCGATTGTGCCGTGGCCGCCGACGGACGCGGAGGGGACGGAGCGGCTGAGGGCGGCGCTACTGAAGGCCGGCATTTACCCGAGCCACACTCGTTATCCGGGCGGTCCGGCTGAAGGTTACTTCCGGTTTGTGATCTCGAGCGAGCACACGCGGGCGCAGCTTGACCGGCTCTTGGGGGTGTTGGTGCCGCTGGTGCCGGAGCTGCGGAGGCGTGGGGAGGGATAGGCTTGGGGCGGGCGCGGGGGAGGGGAGGAGAGACAGTTGGGGGCAGTGAGTCGGGTAGGTGAATCAGTGAGCTTGCGGTGGGACGGTTGGGGTGGAGATAGTGGCGGGGTGGTGCGAATCGAGGCAGCAGCAGACCTGACCGCGTCCGTTCCGCTCGCGGGAGGGGGAGGGTGTTGCGGGGGGCAGGGGAGAGGGACTCCGCTGGCAAGGGGGTTTACGTTGATTGAGTTGCTGGTGGTGGTGGCGGTGGTGGGGGTGTTGGCGGGGCTATTGTTGCCGGCGCTGGCTCGGAGCAAGGCGACGGCGGGGCGAATCCGGTGCGTGGGGAGTTTGCATCAGATGGGTTTGGCGGTGCAGATGTATTGGGACGACAACGGGGGGAGGGCGTTTCGGTATCGTGGGGGTTCGACCAATGGGGGTGATGTTTACTGGTTTGGGTGGATCAGCCGGGGGGCGGAGGGGGAGCGTGGGTTCGATCCGGGGTTGGGGGTGCTGCATCCGTATCTGAAGGGGCGAGGGATCGAACCGTGTCCGGGGTTGCGGCCGTCGGCATCTGGGTTCAAGGCGAAGGCGCGGGAGGTGATCCATGGGTTTGGCTACAATTTGGTCCTGTCCGCATCCGCGGCGCAACCGGCGTTTGATGTGGGGAGGTTGGCCCGTCCCGGGGGGTTGGCGGTGTTTGCCGACGCGGCCCAGGTGAACACGTTTCAGGCTCCTGCGTCAGTGGATAACCCGATGTTGGAGGAATTCTTCTATGTGACGACGAACGAGGCGACGGCGCATTTTCGGCATGGGCGGTTGGCCAATGTGGCGTTTGGGGACGGGCATGTGGGACGGGAGGCACCGGTGGCGGGGTCGCTTGACCTGCGGCTGCCCAGGGAGTGGGTGGGTCGGTTGCGGTGGGAGGTGTTGGTGGCGCCTTGAGATCGGAGATGGGAGATCGGAGATGGGGGATGGGGGATGGGTTTGGAGGCGGGTGGAGGAGCTTGGGAGCAAGAGCAAGGGCAGGAGCACCGGCAAGGGCAGGGGAAGCGGGGACGAGAGGGTGACCGGATTGTGGGCAGTCCTCTGGCCGATGGAACGGGGTCAAGCCAAGGGGCGGTCGCGGATCGCGCGGAGTTGAACCAGGGCCAGGCGGTCCTGCAAGCGGTCGAGAGCGGATTTGGCGGCGATCATGCCGTCGAGATCGAGCACCCGGCAGCGGCCGATCGGGAGTTCAATCTCCATGCTTCGGCGCGCCACCTGGTCGAACGGGCCGATCCCGGTGACCTGTCCCAGGCAATCGAGGACGCCCAGGTCGGTGGCCAGGTAGAGGTTCTTCAGCGCTCCTGCCTCGAAATCGCCCGTCTGGAAGGCGAGGCCCTGCGGGGTCATGCGGTGGATGGGGTGGAGATCGGCCAGGGCCGCCTCCAGGCGGGCGAGGTTGTCCGCATTGAAAGCCATGCAGACGTCCACATCGCGGGTGACGAGCGTGGCCCCGTGAACGATGGCGGCTTGTCCGCCTACCAGCACGAACTCGACTTGGTGGCGCAGCAAGCGCTCAAGGATGGCCAGCAGATCGCTCACGGAAGTCCTTTCCGGCGCGTTCGAGGACGAGGGTGAGCCTCAACGCCCGTTGGTTCTCCAGCAGCCGCTGCCAGGGATCCAACTTGAGGCTCTGCTCCAACAGGCTCATGTCCACCCCAGCTTCCTCCGCCTCTCGCCAAGCAGGCCCGGCATCGGCCGGACAGACGTAGCCGCGATTGAGTTGCTCGATGGTTGCCTGATCTAACATGGTCAAAGTCTGGGCTGGCTGGGAAGTTCGTCCCGACCAGCAAACTGTATGTCTCCGTCCCCCCGGGCCGTCACGGAAAAAGCAGCGCTTGGCGAGGCCGCCGTGGAAATCATGCGAGAACGCTTGCCACTCGCACCTTGGGGAAATCGAGTCGGCTTTTTGCGCCGTTCCCCCTCCCGGGGAGGGTTCTTCGGAGCGATTGGAGAGGGTGACAGGTTGGTCGGGGAGCGGGGGTGGGATGGGGGCGTGGGGGAGGGGGGTGCGCGTGTTTTTTGGAAATGGTTCTTGAGCAAGGAGTGGGGAATCTCTAGGTTGCCGGGCAATCATAGAGTCCATGCAATCTTATTCTGGCAGGGGTTTGGCTGAGGGCGGGGTGGCGGGTATTGGGGAAGTCGTGGCTGGCGAGGCGGGGGTGGAGGAGGAGCCGTTCTTCTATGCGGTGGCTGGGCGGCTTCAGCGGGTGATGGGGTTATCGCGGGAGGAGCAATTGGAGTTGTGGCGGCAGGTGGTGGAGGCGTATCGGCGTTTGGGGCGGCCCCTGCCGCAAGCGCTCCGGGATTTATGCGAGCCGCCGTTTGTGGAGGCGCTGTTGGAGGACGAGATTTTCTGGGGGTTGGCTGGGGTCGAGATGGGGCGGGCGTGTTATGCGGAGGCGACGGGGCATTTGCCGGCGATTTACGCGACGGCGGCATTGCTGGCCAGTTGTCGTGACCGGTTGGAGGTGTCGACGGAGGTGGAGCGGTGGTGGGGGGAGACGGCGGGGGTGGGCTGAGGGGGGAGTGCGGGCGAGTCAGGCGCCGACTTGGCGGCGGAGCGCGTCGGCGATGCGCTTGCTCCAGGAGTGGAGGGTGGATTCGTCCTGGCCTTCGAGGAGGAGGCGGGCTTTGGGTTCGGTGCCGGAGTAGCGGAGCATGGCGCGGCCGCCCTGGGGTTTGACCTCGGCTTCAGCTTGGGCGACGAGGTCGAGCACGCCGTCGAGTTGGTCGAAGGGGATTTTCTCGCGGACGCGGACATTGGTGACGACTTGGGGGAAGCGGGTCCAGCACTGGGTGAGGCGGGAGAGGGGGGTATCGGTGGCCTTCATGATGCGGAGGATTTGGAGGGCGGCGATGAGGCCGTCGCCGGTGGTGGCGAAGTCACGGAAGATGAGGTGGCCGCTTTGTTCGCCGCCGATTTGGAATCCTCCGCGCAGCATCTCGTCGATGACGTTTTTGTCGCCGACGCCGGTGCGGATGACGTGGCCGCCGGCCTGGCGGATGGCGGCGTCGAGGCCGGCGTTGCTCATGACGGTGGCGACGAGGGTATTGTGGGCGAGGGCGTGTTCGCGGAGGAGGTCGAGGGCGGCGATGGCCATGATATCGTCGCCGTCGATGAGGCGACCGGCTTCATCGCAGAGGAGGACGCGGTCGGCGTCGCCGTCGTGGGCGATGCCGAGGTGGGCGCGGTGTTCCCAGACTTTATGGCAGAGGGCTTCCGGGTGCATGGAGCCGCAATCTTTGTTGATATTGAGGCCGTCGGGCTGGTGGCCGGTGACGAAGATATCGGCGCCGAGTTCGCGGAGGACGCAGGGGGTGGATTTGTAGGCGGCGCCGTGGGCGCAATCGACGACGATGCGGAGGCCTTCGAGGGTCATGCCGCGGGGGAAGGAGGCTTTGGCGAATTCGATATAGCGGCCGAGGGCGTCGTCGATCCGGACGGCCTTGCCGATATGGGTGGCGGTGGGGCGGATATTTTCGATGGCGCCGCTGAACACGAGTTCTTCGATCTGGGCTTCGATGGGGTCATCGAGCTTGTAGCCGTCGGCCCGGAAGAATTTGATCCCGTTGTCGTCGTAGGGGTTATGGGAGGCGGTGATGACGATGCCGGCGTCGGCGCGGAGGCTGCGGGTGACATAGGCGACGCCGGGGGTGGGGAGGGGGCCGATGAAGAGGACGTCGACGCCCATGGAGAGGATGCCGGAGGAGAGGGCGTTTTCGAGCATGTAGCCGGAGAGGCGGGTATCTTTGCCGATGACGATGCGGTGGCGGCCGCGGCTGCGGGCTTCGGATTGGAGGTTGCGGAAGACGTGGGCGGCGGCGCGTCCGAGTTTGAGGGCGGTTTCGGCGGTGACGGGTTCCATGTTGGCGGTGCCGCGGACGCCGTCGGTACCGAAGATACGTTTGGGTTGGCTCATGGGGAG
>CAZVRY010000410.1:0-5169 GCA_964629545.1 uncultured Verrucomicrobiota bacterium
CGATGACTCAGGTTGGGGGGAGGGAGAAAGGGAGAGGGGAAACGTCAACGGTTCATGGTCCCAATGCGCGTCAGAAATTCGGAGGTCCAATCTACCCATGAACCGCCCACGGCCCCCTCTCCCCTTCCCTCTCCCCGCGCCTCGGCTGCCTTCTGGTATAAAAGGCGCGGGGAGAGGGCGGCCAAGGGCCGGGTGAGGGGCCGTCCGAGTTTCAAAATGAGAATTACTGCGGCTTCCCACGCCGGTCTTGCCCCTCCCGGCGAAGCCGAGGCAGGATGGGAGGACGCGGCGAGGGGACGGTCCGGAGGACGCCAGTCCCGGCAGTCGGCCGGGCCGCCGGGTTCGCCCTCGGCTCACCCCACGCGGCGGCCACGATCATGAGACGTCTTCTGTTCATCGCCACGCTGACCCTGGGCTCGCTGGTTCCAGGGCAAACCCAGGTGCTGCGCCCTTCGGACGTAGTGTTCATGTACTCGAGTTCGGCCCAGACCTATGCCGACTACGGGGCGACGGTTCTGGCCTGGGGCGGGACCCCCACCCCCCAATCGCTGGCCGACGCCCCGGGGGTGCGGTGGTTCGGCAGCGTGGGCATGGTGACCGAATTCGCGGCCTACCACACCCGGTTCCCGGACCGCTACGAGGAAGGGCTCTGCCGTGACGTCGAGGGCCACCTCGTGAAGGTCCCCTGGCTGACCGACCATCGGTCGAAGGGCGTTCCCTACTGGTGGTGTTGCACGCGGCAACCGCTCTTCCGGCAGTTCCTCCAGGACCGCGTGGTCGAGACGATCCGAGCCGGCGCGCAAGGGTTGCACGTCGACGATCACCTCGGCACGGCGGGCGGGCTTTGGCTGGGGATTTGCTTTTGCGACCGGTGCGTGGGGGGCTTCCGGGGTTACCTGGCCACGCTGCCTGCCTCCGATCTCGAGCGGTTCGGGGTGTCCGATCCTTCCACGTTCAACTATCGGGAGGAGGCGCGGGCCTGGATCGCGGCGGGCAAACCCGAGGCCGGACGGAAAGCAACCGGCCATCCGCTCTGGCGCCACTGGTCGATTTACCAGGGTCGACAGGCCGCCGCCTTCATGCTCGAACTGCGGGAACTGGCGGCCCGCACCGCGGGGCGACCCGTGCCGGTCGGGGCCAACGCCGGCCTGCTCTGGCCGGGCCACCTGGTGGACTACCAGGCCCTCGACTTGTTCACCGCCGAAACCGATCACCGGGCCGAAGCGCGCAAGCCCAGCGATGTGCCGCTGGTGGCCTACCGCCTGGCCGAGGCCATGGGACGTCCCTATGCGGCGACGGCGAGCGGGGGCGACTGGGCGTTCGTGAAGGAACATAACCTGCCCGGCCTGGTGCGGTGTTGGATCGCGCTTTCCTATGCGGCCGGGCAACGGCTGATGGCGCCTCATCGTCAGTGGTGTTACACGCCGGAGAAGGGCACCCACTGGTATGAAGGGCCGGCCGAGAAGTTCGCCCCGCTCTACCGCTTTGTCCGGGCGCACGCCGCGTGGTTCGACGGTTACCACACGCATGCTGACGTGGCCGTCGTCATCCCCTGCCGCGCCTTCGGCCGAAACCCCCAACGCTGGTTCGAACTCGGGAATGCCCTGGCCGCGGCCAACCTCGGTTACCGGCTCCTGGTCGGCGGCGACGAGACGGTGGACCGTTCTCTGAGCGAGTCGGAGTTGGCGGCTTGCCGCCATTTGATTGCCATCGAGACCAACGATCTCCTCGCGGCCGATCGCGAACGCCTGGCCCGGCCGGTGCCCGGTCAGCGACGATTCGCGTCGGCCGCGGAGGCAGTGGCAGCGCTGACTCCGGCCGTGCGGGTCGAAGGGGCCAAGCCGGTGCGCGTCCTGGTTCGGGTGCGACCGGGGGCCGCGGTCCTCCACCTGCTGAACTATGCCTATGACCCCGCCCGGGACGACGTGACCCCCCTGGAGAACATCCAGCTTACAGTCGACGCCGCGGCCTTGGGGTTGCCGGGGATGGCCCGGGCGACGCTGCTCACCCCGGAGGGCGGTGAAACAGCGCTCGCCGTGGCCGAGGCGGGCGTGACGATTCCACGGCTCGGCCTGTGGGCGTTGGTCCGGCTGGAACCTTGAGGCGCGGGCTGCGGGGGGGGGCGGGCCGGACCTCCATGACGCTACCGGTGACGATTGGCGGCCAGCGCCAGCGGCGCCAAGGCCAGGCGCGCGAACGGGAGGAACAAGGCGATCGTGGCCAACCCCCACCACCCCTGCCGGTCCCAGGTGGGGAGCGCCCAGACCAGCAGGCCCAGGGCGCACAACCAGCCGAGGATCAGACCGCCTCCATAGCGCCAGGAGGTGTGACCCGCCCGCCTGGCGCCCAGGAGCGCGGCGAGACCCAGGCCAAACTTGGCCACCAGCAACACCCCCAGCGGCCGCCAGGCCAAGGCATCGCCGGTGGGCGGAGGGAACGCGCTGGCCAGACCCCAGGTGGCGGCCCAGGCGACCATGGCGGCCAGCAGCATGTTAGGAAACCCGTCCAACCGGCCCCAGAGGAAGAGGGGGAGCGCCCCGACCAGAGAGTGGGCGCTGATCGCCATGAGCCGTCCCGCGGCCGCATGGAGATCGGGCAGGTCGATCGCGGCCCACTGGGGGTGAAGCCGGACCTGCACGCCGTGGAGGAGCAGCCAGGGAATCCAGACCAACAGCCAGAGGCCGATCGCCGCCAGGACGCGTTGCGTCACCAGGGTGCCGGCGCTGACCGGCCGCACGCCGCGAAAGGGCGAGAGCGCCGTGCGAAAGCCAGTCCCGGGTTCGCCGCCCAGGAACAGTCCGCCCACGGTCAGCCAGAGAACCCCCAGCGAGGGCATGAGGACGGCGGCGACCTGCAGGATGATGGCGGGATTCATCGCCTGGGCAGGGGATCGGGCCGCCAGCATGGAGGCCTGCAGGACCGTCAACAGGAGCACCAAACACCACCACGTGGCCGCGAAACTCCGGACCACGGGGACGACATCGGACCAGAAGAGCGCGGCGGCGGGGGTCTTCACCGCGGGCAAGGCCGGCTGACCCCGCAGCAACCAGGACACGAGGTTGCCCAGGGGCAGCTCACCGGGCCACCGACCGCACCGGTTCAGCCGCGCCGCGGCGTAGGCGATCCCACCGAGCAACGGGATGGCGATCGGCGCCCCCAGGCGGAGGGCGCGCCGCTGAGGCTCCCAGGCCGGACTGTCCAGCGGCAGGACCGTGAGCATGAGCAGACCTACGAACCACAGGGCCAGCAGGGGCCAGAACTGACTGGGCCTTCGCGGAAGGATCCAGGCGAGGGCCTGCATGACCGCAACGCCCAGCAGCAGGGCGAGGAACACATGGAGGAAGTCCAATCCCGGGAAGAGGCGGTTGAAGTAGAGCATCCAAATCCCCACGAAGACCGTCACACTCGCGCAGGCGGCGACGAAGGGGATGAGGACCAGCAGGCTGGTGGGGACCGGGAGGACGAACCAGCGTGTGACCATCGAGTTCATGCGCCAGCCGTGGTGGCTCTCCATGAGGGTGAACGGCGCCAGACTGAGCAGAACCGAAGTGAAGAACGCGATCAACATGGTGCGACGCGCGGGGCGCAGCCACCCAGCCTCGGGATCGGCCCCGGCCAGCAGCCAGGTCAGGCCGCCGCCCAGAACCAGCAGCAGGACCAGGACCGGAAACACGGTTCGGTTCTTCCAGATGCGAGGAAAACAGCACGGTCCGCCCTTCCTCGGCCACCGACCGGACCACGGCTTCGAGCATTTCCCGGCGGACGATCGGGTCCAGGCCCGAGCTCGGCTCGTCCAGCACGAGGAGTTCCGGGCGATGCGCGAGGGCCACGAGCAGGCCGGCCTTCGCGAGTTCGCCCTTGGAGAGGTGTCGGATCCGAGCCGACCCCGCGAGTTGGAATCGGGCGCGGAGTTGTTCGGCATACTCGGGATCCCAACGCGGGTAGAACGCCCGGCTGTAACGCAGCAGCTCCGTCACGCTCATCCACGGGGGCAGGTCGCGGTCTTCCGAGAGGTAGCCCAGGCGCCCCAGCACCGAGACCGCCGAGCGCACAGGGTCGAGGCCGAACACCTCGACCGAGCCTTGTTGGGCCCGCAACAGCCCCAGCAGATGCTTGATCAGCGTGGTCTTCCCGGCGCCGTTGGCGCCAACCAACCCGAGGACCACCCCCCGCGGGATCTCCAGCGAAACGTCCTGCAGGGCAATCTTCGATCCAAAGGCGCGGCTGACCTCGCGCAGACGGACCACGGGAGGGGGGGAGGAGATTTCGTTCATAAGACCTTTTTGGTTTTGAGGACTTGCTGACGCTGGCGGACAAGATCGAGCACGTCGGAGAACTCCACGTTCAGATGGGCGGCATCCGCCAGCAGCGAATCCACCTTCGACTGCAGCAACCGCGCGGCGTCGGCGGGCGCCCGGCGCGGCAGGGGGTCGCGGACGTAGGTCCCGGAACCGTGGCGACTGACCACGATGCCTTCGCGGGCCAACTCGGCGTAGGCGTGGATGACGGTGTTGGGATTGATTACCAGCCGCTCCGCCAGGGCGCGAATGGGCGGCAGTTCCTGGCCCGGGGTGAGGCGACCGGAGGCGACCAGGTATTTCACTTGGTTGACGATCTGCCGGTAGACCGGGATGCCGTCGGCGGGTGAGAGTCGCAGTTCCATTCGCAATGCCTTACAGTTCTAGCACTCTAGAACACTTGGACCACGCCACCCCAGAGATGTCACGCGCCCACGCGCGCGAAAGTCGTCAACAGGGCGGCAGGCTCGGAATCCACCGACGGTAATCCCAAGCAGGCTCCTGGACGGAGTCGCGGTGGGCAGCGACTTTCATGTTGGAACTCGGACGGCGCCCTCTCCCTAGCTCCCTCCCCCCAACCTGACTCAGCGCTGCGCTGGCAACGGTTGGGGGGAGGGACGGGCCTTCGCCGCGCCGAAGCGGCTTCGGCCGCGCAGGCGGGGTGGGGGGTGACGGTTCATGGAGAGCTTCCAAGTCGAACGAACCGACGCGCATGGGGACCATGAACCGTTGACGTTTCCCCTCTCCCTTTCTCCCTCTCCCCAACCTGAGACAACGCTTCGCTGGCATCGGTTGGGGAGAGGGATGGGGTGAGGGGACGGTTCATGGGTAGCTTCCAAGTCGAACGAACCGACGCGCATGGGGACCATGA
>CAZVRY010000411.1:0-5167 GCA_964629545.1 uncultured Verrucomicrobiota bacterium
CCTCGCGCCTAGCCGCCGACCCGGTGGCGCTCCCGCCAAAATCGGAAGTTATTTTCGCACAGACCCTAAGGCCTTCTGAGAAGCGAGGGATCTAATCGTCGTCGTCGACCTTGACGACCGCCCATTCGGGATAGGGGGTCTGGGATCCCTTCATCGCCCGCCAGAGGATGCGGTTGAGGACGTCCTCGGGAGCGCGATCCACCTGGCGGAAGTTGAGGCGGGCGGAGCGCAGGGCATCGCGGCGGAGGAGGGGATCGGTCATGGCCCGGGGATCGGGGTTCATTTGGTCCAAGGGCACCTGGTTGGGGACGGAGGTGAAGGGTTGGAAGTCGGGTTGATCGGTGAAGCAATCGAACATGGGGGTGGCGGTGGCATCGAACTGGTTCATTGGGGGCAGCCCGAGGATCTGCTCGATCGTGCGGATTAGGCTGGTGGTGTTGTATTGGGTGCTGACGATCTCACCGCGTTTGGTATAGGGGCTGATGCAATAGGCGGTCGTCCGATAGCCGCTCACGTGGTCCCAGCCCGCCTGCGGATCGTCCTCGATGCCGAGGATGACGGTCTCTTTCCAGAACCGGCTATGGCTGAGGGCCTCGACGATCTGGCCGAAGGCGAGGTCGTTATCGGCCACACAGGCGGCGGGGGTTGGGGAACCGCGGCTGGTTCCGCTGGTGTGATCGTTGGGGAGGCAGATCAGGATCAACTGGGGCATGCTGCCCTGCTCGTGCCAGCGGGCGATTTGGTTGGTGATGTAGCGGGCGCGCCAGACGTCTGGGACCTCCATGATCCAGCCCACGTAGTCCGTGGGGGTGAAGGGGCGCATGGCTTCCACGCTCGGGCGGCTGGCGATCACCACTTCGCCCTTCCCGTGGAGGAATTCTTCCCAGTAATCCTTCCAGGCCGGCGATCCTTTGCGGTTCTGGTCGGTCCACCGACACATGGGAGCGGCGAACTCGCCGAAGTTCCAGAGCGAGCGCCCGTGCTTGACCGCGTTGTCCCATAGAAACCCGGACGGGGCGTAGGCCAGCGCGTCGTCCTCGTCCTCGCCCATCCCGTCCGGGTAGCTGCGCGGCCAGCCCGCGAACGAGCGTTCGAGGTAGTCCGTCCCGAACGCGGTCGTGCTCCACTGATGGCCGTCCGCGCTCAGGATGCCGGAACAGTACGTGTTATCCAGCAGCACGAACTCCCGCACCATCTTGTGCTGGTTCGGCGTGATCGTCTCCCCGAAGATGCAGAGGCTGGGATCGCCGTTCCCGCGACCGAGGGCGCCGAACACCTGGTCATAGGTGCGGTTCTCCTTGATGACATAGACCACGTGCTTGAAGACACTGGGCTCCCCGATCCGCTCCGGCACCGGGCGGGGCGGCTGGTTGGGGCGGGGCTTTTCGAGGGCTAGCGGGATTTGTTCTCGGCGGAAGTTGTCCCAGACGATGGCCGAGAGGCGGGGGAGGTCGGAGGCCTTCGGCACGGGGACGAGGGAGAGGGTCCCGAAGTAATGGTGGGAGTTGAATCCTTGGGACCCGTTGTCCTGGGTCTTCTTCTCTTTGGCGTGGCCCTTGATGTTTGCCACCACCAGTTGCTGACGCCGAGGGTCGTGCGCGATGGCCCCCGGGAACCAGCCCACCGGCACCAACCCTTCCAACTTCGAACGCCGGCGCGCCGGGCTGAAGTCGATGACGGCGATGGCGTTCTGGGTGCCATTGGCCACGTAAAGCGTCTTTCCCTTCGGATCGAAGGCCAGCGCATTCGGCGACGCCCCAAACAGGTCCGCCGGGCTCGGCTTCACCCAAATCGTCTCCACGACCGCGTCCGTCTGGGTGTCGATGACGCTAAGGTTGTCGCTGGCGGCGTTGGCGCAGACCACATAGCGGCGGTCCGGGGACACGGCCAAGGCGGAGGCGTGCAGGTGGGTCAGGATCTCACGCCGGACCGGGGACGTTCCCTCCAGGGCGCCCGCCAGGTCGATCACGCTGACCGAGCCTTCGCTGGCGATGTGGCGGACGGGGTCCACCCGGACCTCGGTGCCGCGACCGGCGGGTCCGGTCAGGTCGCCGGGCTGCGGTCGCCGGCCGCCCCAATTGCTGACATAGGCCTTTCCATTGACCAGGACGACATCGAAGGGGGCGACGCCGACGGGGAAGGTGCGCAGCACGCGGCCGGTGGCGGCGTCGAGTTCCAGGAGTTGATTGGAGAGGTTGCCGCAGACGTAGAGGCGGGTGCCGTCGGCGTTGAGGGCCAACCCCGCGGGGATCTCCTCCTTCCGCCGGGGCACGTTGGCCGGGGGGAGCGGGAGCGAGTGCGAGGGTGTCACCTGGCCATCGGCGGCCACCGCGAAGACCTTGAGGCTGCCGTTGACGTTGGAAAGGTAGATACGGCGACCGTCCGGGGAGAAGATCAACCCCGTAAAACTCAGTTGGCCCTTGGTATCGGGTTTGAGAATGTTGGGGGAGGGGACCTCGGGTTGCGGTTCGTTCTGGCCTTCGTTCGGCAACGCGACCTTCTGGAGGATGGCGCCGGTGGCCGGATCGACCACGACCAGTTCGCTCGTCTTGCCGGCCGTCACGACCACGCGCCCGTCCGGCGAAAGCGCCAGCGCCTGAGGCCGCACACCAGGCAGATCCACCTGTCGGCCAACCGGGGTGAGCACCTGGTTGACCGGGGTCATCACCCGATTCGTCCCCGGCGTGTGGCCGACAACTTCCCGGGTCACCCGGTAGGGCGGCGACTGCTGGGCAAGAACGGACGCAGCTAGCAGCACGGAGAGAGACGCCACCCAACGAACCTGGGACGAGCTTCGCATGGGAGCCATCATCAACCCAGGCGAGTCGGATTCAACCCCAAAAACCGATGGGACATGACAGATGACAGGGTGCCAGGTTCACCATGCACGCGGTGTCCGGCTCCGGTGGCCTCCGCTCCCTGGCCCTCGCCTCCGTCCGACGGAGGCGAGGGAGTCATGAAGGGGTTCAGGCGAGGGGGACAGGGAGGATTCACCAGGACGGAGGCAACGCACCCCGTGCCTGTCACCTCCGCGCCCCACGTGCCTGTCACCTCCGCGCCCCACGTGCCTGTCACCTCCGCGCCCCACCGGGGCGCACCGCGCCGCGCCGGTCCAGTGCGCGATTCGCTGGATTTCCCGAACCCGTTTTGGCACCCTCACCCCTGGGCTCTTCCGGAGGACCATCCTCCGAGATGGAGTCGCCGGTTTTGGTGTTCCCTCAGGAGGCAGCCCGTGAGCGAACGTTGAACCGGGTGCGCCCCCCACGGTCGACCGGGCTGCCGATGCCAACGCACGATCATGAACACCAGCCTGCTGAAGTCCCTCGGCTCGGCCACCCTCTGGGCGACCGCGTTGATCCTGACCGCCTCCCCCTCCCAGTCGGCCCCTGGCCCCATCCCCTACCCCGAAAGAATGGCGTGGTGGGGGGAGGCGCGCTTCGGTCTCTTTATCCACTGGGGACCGGTTTCGCTCAAGGGCACGGAAATCGGCTGGTCCCGCGGCGGCGAACGGAGGGGCTACGGATCGAAGGGCAACCAAATCCCCGCCGAGATCTACGACGGCCTCTATCGGCAATTCAACCCGACCAACTTCAACGCCCGCCAGTGGGTCGAGATCGCCCAAGCCGCCGGCATGAGGTACCTGGTCTTCACCAGCCGTCATCACGACGGTTTCAGCATGTTTGACACCCGCGCCAGCGACTACCGGATCACCCATCCGGACAGCCCGTTTGGCCGGGATGTGGTCAAGGAACTGGCCGACGCCTGCCACCGGGCCGACCTGCGTTTCGGCCTTTATTACTCGCAGCCAGACTGGCATCACCCCGACGCCTTCACCCCAGACCGCCACGACCGCTACCTGGCGTATCTTAAACAGCAGGTGACCGAGCTCTGCTCGCAGTATGGGCGGCTGGACATCCTCTGGTTCGACGGCCTGGGCAAGGCCGCCCGGGACTACGATGGGGACGGTCTGGTCCAGATCATCCGCGAGCGGCAACCCCGTATCATTATCAACAACCGCACCGGCCGGCCGGAGGACCACGACACCCCGGAACAACGCGTCGGGAAATACCAGGACGACCGGCCTTGGGAATCCTGCATCACGATCTGCCGCCAGTGGGCCTGGAAGCCCGACGACGACATGAAATCGCTCAAGGAATGCCTCCAGACCCTGGTGCTGTGCGCAGGCGGCGACGGCAACCTGTTGTTCAACGTGGGGCCCATGCCGGACGGGCGGATCGAACCCCGCCAGGTCGAGCGGCTGAAAGAAATGGGCGCCTGGCTGGCCCAGAACGGGGCGAGCATCTACGGCACCCGCGGGGGGCCCTGGAAGCCAACCAAGGCCGCCGCCAGCACCCGGACCGGCCAGACCGTCTTCCTCCATGTGCTGCGCTGGGACGCTGACCACGTCAGCCTGCCCGACCTCCCCCGCAAGGTCACCCGCGCCTCCTTGCTCCACGGCGCCCCGGTCGACGTCCGCCAGGCCGATGGCCAACTCACCGTCCAAGTCCCCCCGGCCGCCCGCGACGCCGTGGACACGATCGTGCGGCTCGAGTTGGATGGATCCGCCATGGACCTTCCGGTGGTGGCGCTTGCCCCCACGGTGACAACCCTCGCCTCGAATGTGTATCAGAAGCAGACCCACGACTACGGACCGGAGATGGCCTGGGACCGGGACTCCGAGACCCGATGGGCGACCGACAGCGGCACCCGGCAGGCCTGGATCAGCGTCGACCTGCGCCAACCCCGCACCATCCAGCGCGTGCGCATCGAGGAAGCCATCGCCGAGCGGGTGCAGCGGTTCGAGTTCCAATATCGTGCGGGGGACGCGTGGAAGACGGCCTTGACCGGCCAGAAGATCGGTCCGTGGTTCCAGCGCACGCTCGAGCCCGCCGTCACCGCGCAGGAGTTCCGGCTGAACATCCTCGACGCCACCGACGGACCCACGATCAGCGAAATCGAGTTGTTCGAGAAATAGACAGGGTGGCAGGTTCACCTCCATGACGCACTCCAAGAGCTTCGCCTGAACCCGGGGTGGACGCGGTCGCGCCAGCGTCGTGGAGTGCGGCGGTGCTCCGCCGCTTTCGATCCGGGCGCGGCACCACGCCAACCGACCCGGCCAAGTCAGTCGCGCGAAATCCAGAGCGCCAGAGCACTGGCGCACTCCAAG
>CAZVRY010000412.1:0-5164 GCA_964629545.1 uncultured Verrucomicrobiota bacterium
CCCCCCCCCCCCCCCCCCCCCCCCCCCCCCCCCCCCCCCCCCCGCCCCCCCCCCCGCCGCGCGCGCGGCGGCGGCGGGTTTACGCTGATTGAGCTCTTGGTGGTGATTGCGGTGATCGGGATTTTGTCGGCGTTGTTATTGCCGGTGGTGTCGAAGTCGAAGGAGAGTGCGAAGAGCACGGCGTGTTTGAACCATATGCGGCAGTTGGCATTGGCCTTGACGATGTATGCGGGGGAGAACGCGGACGAATGTCCGCCGCGGCTGATCATGCCGTATTGGGTGTTGCCGCTGCACCCGTATTACAAGGACGTGGCGATGCTGCGGTGTCCGTCGGATCGGCCGGATTCACCGCGCAGCTATCTGATCAACGGGTGGAACGATTTCTTTGAGGCGACGTTATCGCCGGCAGACTTCGAGAAGTTCAAGCGGTTTCAGTGGCCGCGGGGGATGAGGCTGACGCAGATTCCGGTGCCGGCGCAGACGATCACGTTTGGGGAGAAGCGGACGGGGTCTCCGCACGCCTACATGGATTTTCACCAGGGGGTGAAGGGGAACGATTTGGAGGAACTGGAGCATGGCCGGCACGGGGCGGGGAGGAATCGGCGGGCGGGCAGTTCGAATTATGGGTTTGGGGATGGGAGTGCGCGGGCGATGAAGTTTGGGAGGTCGATCAGCCCGGAGAACCTGTGGGCGGTGACGGACAAGTGGCGGCACGCGCCGCCGGTGGCCCCGGAGCAGATCGAGCAGTAGAGGGGGAGAGGTTCAGACGCGGACGCCGAAGTGGCGTTGGTATTCCTGGAGGGCGAAGCGGTCGGTCATGCCGGCGATGTAGTCGCAGACGGCGCGGTGGAGGCCGATGCGGCGGGCGCGTTGGCGGGAGCCGTGGCCGATTTCGGCAGGGTGTTCGAGGTAGTAATGGAAGAGCTGTTCGAGCATGCGGACGGCACGCTGGTTGGGTTCGTGGACGACGGGGTTGTAGTAAAGGTGGGAGTAAAGGTAGTCACGGAGTTCGCGGTTCAGCTCCTGGCGTTCGGGGCTATAGCAGACCAGGGAGGCTTCCTGGGCGCGGACGTCGTCGGCGCTCTGGACGCGGGCGTCGGCGAGGCGTGCTTCGGTGGTATGGACGACGTCGCGGATTTGGCGGTCGATGAGGCAGCGGATGATGAAGTAGCGGCGGCACTCGTCGGGGAGGGTTCCGTGTTCGCGGCGGATTTGGCGGTGGGCCTGGGCGAAGATGCGGACGTCCTGGATGAGTTGCTTTTCGGCGAGGAGCCCGCAATCGAGGCCGTCATCGAGGTCGTGGCTGTAGTAGGTGATTTCGTCGGAGAGGTTGGCGACCTGGGCTTCGAGGGACGCGGAGCGGTGGACGAAGTCCTGGGGATGGGCTGGGTGGTCGTAGGAGGTTTCGTGTTTGGCGAGGCCTTCGCGGACCTCCCAGGTGAGGTTCAGGCCTGGGAAGCCCGGGTATTTGCGTTCGAGGGTTTCGACGACGCGGAGGCTTTGGCGGTTGTGTTCGAAGCCGCCGTGGTCGCGCATGAGGAGGTTGAGGACGTGTTCTCCTTTATGGCCGAAGGGGGAGTGACCGAGGTCGTGGGCGAGGGCGATGGTCTCGGCGAGGTCCTCATTGAGGCGGAGGGCGCGGGCGATATTGCGGGCGATGGCGGCCACCTCCATGGTGTGGGTGAGGCGGGTGCGGAGGTGGTCGCCGGTGCCATTGAGGAAGACCTGGGTCTTGTATTCGAGGCGGCGGAAGGCGCGGGAGTGGATGACGCGGTCGCGGTCGCGTTGGAACTGGGTGCGCCACTCTGGGGGATCCTCGGGGTGGACCCGGCCACGGGTGTTGGCGCTGCGTTGGGCGAAGGGGGCGAGGGTGGAGTGTTCGCGGAGTTCGAGTTCCTGGCGCGAGCAAGGCATGGGGGGGAGGGGGGCGGGCGGCGAGCGGCGGGTGGGGAACGGGGAGGCGGGCAGCGGGGAGCGGTGGGGTGCGAGGTCAGGCGTGGAGGAGTTCCTGGACGGAGACGCCGCGGAGTTCGAAGAGGCGTCGGATGGTGTCTTCGATGAGGTTATTGGGGCAGGAGGCGCCGGCGGTGATGCCGACGGTGATTTTGCCGGCGGGGAGCCATTGGCGGGTTTCGACCTCGTGTTGGAGGTGGAGGTTCCAGTGGACGATGAGTTGGTCGGAGACCATTTTGGCGGCGTTTTTGATGAAGAAGGTGGGGAGTTTGGCTTCGCCCATTTCGGCCAGGTGAGAGGTGTTCGAGGAGTTGTAGCCGCCGACGACGAGGAGGAGGTCCATGGGTTCGCGGAGGAGTTTTTCGAGGGCGTCCTGGCGGTCCTGGGTGGCTCCGCAGATCGTATCGAAGTAGCGGAAGTGTTCGTGGATGTGGCTGAGGCCGAACTTTTTCTCCATGGCAGCGCGGAAGCGGCGTTGGACTTCTTCGGTTTCCCCGCGCAGCATGGTCGTTTGGTTGGCGACACCGACGGCGCGGAGGTGCAGGTCGGGGTCGAAGCCGGCGGAGTGGGCGCCGTGGAATTTCTTGAGGAAGGCTTCCTTCTGGCCGCCGTGCAGGATGTAGTGGCAGACGTAGTCGGTTTCGGCGAGGTCATAGACGACGAGGTAATGGCCGCTGCCGTAGGCGGTGGCTTGGGAGGTGGTGGCCTTGGTCTCCTCGTGTTTGGCCTTGCCGTGGATGATGCTGGTGACGGACTCCTTGGAGTATTGGCGGACGCGCTTCCAGACGCTCATGACGTCGCCGCAGGTGGTGTCGACGAGGGTGCATCCTTTATCCTCGAGGCGGCGGCGGGTGCTGACCTCGGTGCCGAAGGCGGGGATGATAACGACGTCGCTTTGCTGGAGGTGAGCGAGTTCGGATTCGGTGGGGCGGGGCGAGATGGTCTGGATGCCCATGTTCCGGATTTGGTCATTGACCTCCGGGTTATGGATGATTTCGCCGAGGAGGTAGATGGGTTGGGGGGGGGGAAAGACCTTGCGGGCGGCGTAGGCGAGGTCGATCGCGCGTTCGACGCCGTAGCAGAAGCCGAATTCCTTGGCCAGTTTGATGGTGAGCCGGCCGTCGGCGGTCAGGATGCTGCCGTTGGAGCGGATGCGGTTGACGAGGTCGCTCCGGTAATGGGAGAGGACTTGGGCTTGGACGGCCGCCATGACGTCGGGGCGGCGGAGGTTGATCTTGGCCGGTGCAGGGGGCGTGGGGGTGGCACCTAAGGTGGTGGTCGCCATATAGGGGGAGGACTTTAGCCTGGATGGGCTGGTCCGCAACCAAAAGTGGGGGTTGGGGAGTGCGTGTAATCCGCGCCGGCTGCGTGAAGGTCGCGCTGGGGATGGGGTGTGGGCGGATGGTGTTTGAGGGTGAGGGGAGGCGGCGCGGGGCAGAAGAGGCGCGAAAGGTGGGGAGGGAAGGGGGTTAGGGGCGGTGAGGGGAGCGGGTGGTCGGTTGGCATAATGTCTGCTTCTTTCCGCGAAGTAGTTCACGCTCCTTGGCCAATAAGATCGTGGAGGGGGCCGGAGGCTGAACTGAGCGATTTCCTAGGAGGTCTGGGTATCGACGGGAGGGTGGTGCGTTACTCCCCTGCACCACCCTCCCGCCATTCTTTTTGGGGGGACGAGGCAAGCGTGGATGGGGGGGGGCAACTGCACGGTGGCGCCTGGTTCCCGCCAAGGGGTGGGAAGGGGTCAAAGCTGGCGCTTGCGTCGGGGGAGGTGGTTCCCTAATCTCGCCCGCACCAACCTATGAATTCCTCGAATCGCCTGAAGCTCTTCATCATGATGGTTCTCCAGTTCTTCATTTGGGGAGCCTGGCTGCCGTTGATCTTCGGATACCTGCCGAGTTTGAAGTTCACGCCCGCGGAGCAGTCATGGATTTTGAACGCGTTTCCGATTGCGGCGATTGTGGGGATGTTCTTCAGCAATCAGTATGCGGACCGGCATTTTGCGGCGGAGAAGTTTCTCGCGTTCAGCCACCTGGTTGGGGGTTTGGCGATCTTGGGGTGTGGGTTTACGAAGCAGTTTTGGCCGTTTTTCGGGCTGATGATGCTGCACTGTTTGCTGTATGTGCCGACGATTTCGATCACGAACTCGATTGCGTTTGCGGCGATGAAGGATGCGCAGCGGGAGTTTGGGATTGTGCGGATGGGGGGGACGATCGGGTGGATTTTGGCGGCGTGGCCGTTCACGTTTATTTTTGTGGATTGGGAGGCGGTGCGGGCGGCGAATCCGGCGGGTGTGGTGGCCTGGGTGAGCGAGGCATTGAAGCATCCGCTGACGGGGGATGCGGCGACGGCGGCGACGAAGTGGACGTATATTGTGGCTGGGGTGGCGTCGTTGTTATTGGCGGGCTTTAGTTTTGTGCTGCCGCACACGCCGGCGAAGAAGGCGGGGCAGGGTGGGGCGGAGAGTCTGGCGTGGTTGGAGGCGACGAAGCTATTGAAGCATCCGTTTGTGTTGGTGTTGTGGCTGGTGACGTTTGTGGATTCGTTTGTGCACAACTGTTACTTTAACTGGACGGGGATATTCTTGGGGGCGAAGGCGGAGGCTGGAGGGGTGGGGATTGCCTCGAACTGGATCATGCCGGTGATGAGCATAGGCCAGGTGGCGGAGATCCTCACGATGTTCATTTTGGGGGCGACGCTGAAGCGGTTTGGGTGGAAGGTGACGTTGGTGTTCGGGATTTTGGGTCATGCGGGGCGTTTTGCGGTTTACGCGTTCTTCCCGCAGCATGCGGGGTTAATCATTCTCGTGCAGGTGCTGCACGGCATTTGTTACGCGTTCTTTTTTGCGACCGTGTATATCTTTGTGGATGCCTATTTCCCGAAGGATGTGCGGGCGAGCGCGCAGGGGTTATTCAACGTGATGATTTTGGGGGTAGGGGCGTTGGTGGCGAACTCGATTTGTCCGATGTTGATCCAGAAGACCTTTACGGAAGGCGGGGTGACGGATTTCCGCGGGTTGTTTTTGGTGCCGATGATCTGCGCGTTGGGGGCGGTGTTTGCGTTGGCGTTCCTGTTTCATCCCCCGGCGGCGCCCCCGGCGGAGTCCGGGCCGGTCAAGGCGGGACATTAAGGGTCTCGGCAAAACCCGAAGATCTTTCTGCCCGGACCCTAAGGGTCTGTGCAAAAATAACTTCCGATTTTGCTGGAGGCGATTTTG
>CAZVRY010000413.1:0-5096 GCA_964629545.1 uncultured Verrucomicrobiota bacterium
GCGCCCGGCGAGCATCTGGGCGCTTGGTCCGGCGTAGCTCCACTTACCGATAGGCGCTAATAGACGCTGATGGGGGTAACCGTGGGGCTGATCTTCCATCCACACGAGGGGGTCATGCGGGGGTGAAAGGGATTGGGATTTGGGGAATGGGGGAAGGGAGCAAAAGAGAAGGCGGCCCGGGGGCCGCCTTGCGCTGAGCAATGGAACGTGAAAGCGGGGCTAGTTGCCCTGGATCACGAAGAAACCGCGAGCGCCGTCGGCGGGCACGGTCACAGAGTTATTCGACGTGGTGGTGACGGTTTGCCAGGTGCCGGTGTTGACGTCGGTGCGTTTGAGGACGGTGTAGGGGGCGTTACCGCCGGACCAGGTGATAGTGATATTGGCGCCGGCGCGGGTGACGCTGCCGATGCTGATGGGGGTCACGACGCTGCCCTGTTGGAGGGCAACGGGGATGGACCAGGGGGAAGTGTGGGTGCGGCTGCGGGGGGTGCCTTTGGGATCGGCGGTGAAGTTGGCGCTGACGGTGACCTTGGTGGTCGCGCTCAAGCCGAGGGAGGCGATGTTGAACTCGAATTGCCCGGCGACCGCGTTGAGGTCCTCGGGGCCGTTGTCCTCGTAGGTGCCGAGGTAGGTGAGGCCTTGGGGGAAGCCGTCGGGGAAGTCGGGGAAGGCGAAGAGGATGCCGTTGGCGATGCCTTCGGGGTCAGGGAGATAGAGGTCGACGAGGACGCGGTTATAGGCGGGGCTGCCGAGGGGCACGGTGCCTTTGAGGCGGGTGGTGGTGCTGGCGGCGTCGAGGGTAGGGAGGGTGACCAGGGGGTCGGCGACGTATGGGGTGTAGTAGGCATCGTAGCCGGTGGTGGTGAGGGCGTAGGGAGGGACGAAGTTATTGACCAACTTGTTACCGCGGACGGCGACGAGGGCGCCGCCGCTGGCGCGGAGGAATTCGGGCGCAGTGGAGAGGCTGGGTTCGGGGTGGAAGAACTCCATGGGCCAGTTGTTATGGACCACGTTGGCTTCGAGGTCATCGCTGACGCCGTCGAAGTCGGAGCCGATCTGGCAGGTGGCGGTGTTATTGAAGCTATTGACGAGGCGGGCGGAGTTGGTGAAGCGGGTGGTGCCGTCGATGCCGACGCCGAAGTAATTGCCGGCGATGATCATGTTGGTGCGAGGGCCGCCGCCGTAGAATTCGATCATGGTGTCGTAGCCGCCGAGGGCCTCGGTGAGCATGCCCCCGAAGATGTTGCGTTCGTCGGCGTCGTTGATGCCATCGCCGTCGGTGCCGACGACCAGGTCGCTGCAATCGCGGGCCAGTTCGACATGGCCTTCGAAGCCGGGGTTGCCTTCGGCGAAGGAGATGATCCAGTCGTTGGTGCCGCTGGGGAGGACGCCGATGAAGTTGCCGCTGATGCGTTGGGCGCGGCCTTCGATGATGATGGGGATGGTGGCGCCGACGAGGACATTGAACTCGGCGCGGGGGTTGGAGGAGCCGGCTTTGACGCCGACGGTGATATTATCGGAGAGGAAGGGGACGTTATCTTCGCGGAAGCGGAAGCCGGTGATGCAGTCATTGGCGCCGTGGACGGTTTGGCGGTCGAGGTCGACGCCCATCCAGCAGCCGGCGATATGGCCGCCGGTGGCTTTGCGGGCGAAGGAGACCATGTACATGGCGGGGTCGGCGTCGCTGCCTTCGGCCCATTTGCCGAGGAAGCAGAGGCCGCGGACGGTGAAGTTATTGCCGCCGACGACGGGGAGGATGGCGGCTTCGCTGGTGCCGTAACCGTCCATGTCGATGACGGTTTTGCCGCCGTTGCGGGAGTCGAGGACGATTTTGATTTGGGCGTTATTGGGGGCGAGGATGGGGTTAGAATTGGGGGTGGCGCCGGGTTGGGAGTAGCCGTCGATGGTGATGTTATGGGCGGTGATATGGGGGTAGCCGCCGAGCGGGGTGACGATGTAGTGGGGGCCGGGGCCGGCGATATTGAAGCGGACGGTGTCGCCGTCCTGGAGGTTAGCGAGAGCTTCGGCGAAGGTGATGACGCCGTCGTTGGGGTTGACGGCATTGCTGGTGGAGGTGACGACGGGACCGGGCGGGGGTTGGAGGGCAACGGGGATGGACCAGGGGGAGGTGTGGGTGCGGCTGCGGGGGGTGCCTTTGGGATCGGCGGTGAAGTTGGCGCTGACGGTGACCTTGGTGGTCGCGCTCAAGCCGAGGGAGGCGATGTTGAACTCGAATTGCCCGGCGACCGCGTTGAGGTCCTCGGGGCCGTTGTCCTCGTAGGTGCCGAGGTAGGTGAGGCCTTGGGGGAAGCCGTCGGGGAAGTCGGGGAAGGCGAAGAGGATGCCGTTGGCGATGCCTTCGGGGTCAGGGAGATAGAGGTCGACGAGGACGCGGTTATAGGCGGGGCTGCCGAGGGGCACGGTGCCTTTGAGGCGGGTGGTGGTGCTGGCGGCGTCGAGGGTAGGGAGGGTGACCAGGGGGTCGGCGACGTATGGGGTGTAGTAGGCATCGTAGCCGGTGGTGGTGAGGGCGTAGGGAGGGACGAAGTTATTGACCAACTTGTTACCGCGGACGGCGACGAGGGCGCCGCCGCTGGCGCGGAGGAATTCGGGCGCAGTGGAGAGGCTGGGTTCGGGGTGGAAGAACTCCATGGGCCAGTTGTTATGGACCACGTTGGCTTCGAGGTCATCGCTGACGCCGTCGAAGTCGGAGCCGATCTGGCAGGTGGCGGTGTTATTGAAGCTATTGACGAGGCGGGCGGAGTTGGTGAAGCGGGTGGTGCCGTCGATGCCGACGCCGAAGTAATTGCCGGCGATGATCATGTTGGTGCGAGGGCCGCCGCCGTAGAATTCGATCATGGTGTCGTAGCCGCCGAGGGCCTCGGTGAGCATGCCCCCGAAGATGTTGCGTTCGTCGGCGTCGTTGATGCCATCGCCGTCGGTGCCGACGACCAGGTCGCTGCAATCGCGGGCCAGTTCGACATGGCCTTCGAAGCCGGGGTTGCCTTCGGCGAAGGAGATGATCCAGTCGTTGGTGCCGCTGGGGAGGACGCCGATGAAGTTGCCGCTGATGCGTTGGGCGCGGCCTTCGATGATGATGGGGATGGTGGCGCCGACGAGGACATTGAACTCGGCGCGGGGGTTGGAGGAGCCGGCTTTGACGCCGACGGTGATATTATCGGAGAGGAAGGGGACGTTATCTTCGCGGAAGCGGAAGCCGGTGATGCAGTCATTGGCGCCGTGGACGGTTTGGCGGTCGAGGTCGACGCCCATCCAGCAGCCGGCGATATGGCCGCCGGTGGCTTTGCGGGCGAAGGAGACCATGTACATGGCGGGGTCGGCGTCGCTGCCTTCGGCCCATTTGCCGAGGAAGCAGAGGCCGCGGACGGTGAAGTTATTGCCGCCGACGACGGGGAGGATGGCGGCTTCGCTGGTGCCGTAACCGTCCATGTCGATGACGGTTTTGCCGCCGTTGCGGGAGTCGAGGACGATTTTGATTTGGGCGTTATTGGGGGCGAGGATGGGGTTAGAATTGGGGGTGGCGCCGGGTTGGGAGTAGCCGTCGATGGTGATGTTATGGGCGGTGATATGGGGGTAGCCGCCGAGCGGGGTGACGATGTAGTGGGGGCCGGGGCCGGGGATATTGAATTGGATTTGGTCGCCGTCGGCGAGGCCGGTGAGGGCTTGCTGGAGGGAGAGTTTGGCTGGGTCGACGTTGGCGTTGTCCGTGGTGGTGACGGTTCTGAGGGCGGCGTGGGCCAGGGAAACGCAGGCGAGGCCGGCGACGAAGGCAAGAGAGAGCTTGGTCATAAGAGCGGCTGCAGTTGGACTTCCCCATCTGCTACCAGCGGGGGTGGCAATTAGGCAATAACTTTCTTGTTATTTTTATTTATGATCGTGGAAACGGGGGGCGGTATGTATTTCCGGTTGTTCTTTTTTGCGGGGGCTACGTATGGTGCGGGGCATGGTTGCGACGATTTCGAGCACGGTCTTGTGGGTTTACATTGTGTTGTTGGTGGTGGGGGGCCTGATGGGCTTTCTGAAGGCGGGGAGCAAGCCTTCTCTCATTGCGTCGGTGGTGTTTGCGGCGCTCTTGAGTTTGTGCGCGGTGGGCATCCTGGTTTCGTGGCTGACGGACGTGTTTCTGGCGTGTTTGCTGGTGGTGTTTGGGGTGCGGTTGGGGAAGACGAAGAAGTTCATGCCGGCGGGGATGATGTTGGTGGTGACGGTGGGGGCGTTGGCCTTGCGGCATTTGTTGTGAAGGGCTACCGGGGGCGGCTGGCTCCGTCGCCGACGGGGTATTTGCATGTGGGGCATGGGCGGACGTTTTGGGTGGCGTGGGAGCGGGCGCGGCGGGCGGGTGGGGCGGTGGTATTGCGGAGTGAGGATTTGGATGAGGGGCGTTGCCGGGGGGAGTATCGGGCGGCGATGTTGGAGGATCTGCGGTGGTTAGGGTTGGATTGGGAGGAGGGGCCGGATGTAGGGGGTCCATGGGGGCCGTATGAGCAGAGTCGGCGTCATGACCTGTATGCGGCGGCGTTTGGGCGGCTGCGGGAGTTGGGGGTGGTGTATCCATGCGGGTGTTCGCGGAAGGACATTGTGGGTGCGGCGTCGGCGCCGCATCGGGCGGACGAAGAGCCGGTGTATCCGGGGACGTGCCGGGGGCGAGGGGTGGAGGGGGAGGGGTGGGCATGGCGTTTTCGGGTGCCGGACGGGGAGGTGGTGCGGTTTCGGGATGGGTTATGCGGGGAGCAGGCCATGGTGGCGGGGCGTGATTTCGGGGATTTCGTGGTTTGGCGGAGGGAGGGGGTGGGTTATGGGGGGTGCAGGCCTTGGGGGCGGGGCTTGTTTTGGGGGTTTTGGTGGTTTGGCGGTGGGTGGGGGGGGCGTCGTATCTGTTGGCGGTGGTGGTGGACGATGCGGCGATGGGGGTGACGGAGGTAGTGCGCGGGGAGGATTTGCTGGTCTCGACGGCGCGGCAGGTCTTGTTATATCGGGTGTTGGGTTGGGAGGCGCCCGCGTTTGCGCACACGGGGTTAGTGACGGATGGGCGCGGGGTGCGTTTGGCGAAGCGGGCGGGGGCGGTAAGTTTGCGG
>CAZVRY010000414.1:0-5071 GCA_964629545.1 uncultured Verrucomicrobiota bacterium
AGTTCGCGGTGGGCGGCGCGGGCGGTTTCGAAGTCTGGGCCGCTCATCGATTGGGCGAGGTCTTGGATTTCGGCGGCGGCGGGCCTGGGGGCGGAGGGTGGGGAGGGGGAGGTGACAGTGGGGGCGGGGGGTGGGTCGGCGTGAGGGGTGGGGTGTTTCATGGTCGCGACGGAGGAGGAGGTTAGCGGTTGGGGCGTGGTCTGTCATGGAAATTACTCGGCGGAGAACCTCCTTCTTGCGCGGCGCGAGGTGATGCACTAGTTTCCCGCCAGTTCATGGGTTCGAACAAAGTCTATGCTTCGTTTCAGTTCGTGAAGAGACCCGGTGGGGGGGCTCGGCGCGAGGGGTCGTCGGAGGCGTCGTGGGTTCCCAACACGGATGTCTACCTGACGGACGGCGGGTTGGTGATCAAGGTCGAGTTGTCGGGGATGCGGCGGGAGGACTTAGAGTTGATGGTGGAGGGGAATCAGTTGCGGATTGCCGGGCAGCGGTCGGATTGTTGTCGGGCGGGGCGGTGCAAGTTCCTGGTGATGGAGATCAACTATGGTCCCTTCGAGAGCGTGATCGAGCTGCCGCCGGGTTACGACTTGGGGCGCGCGAAGGCGGCCTATCAGAATGGTTTTCTGCGGATTGACGTGCCGGCGCGGGCATCGGGGGAGGCCCAGGCGGTGCCGATTCTGGAGGGCGAAAGCTGACGGGGGAAGCGGGAGGGTTTGGGCGGGGTGGGTTCGGGAGCGTCATGGGGGCGGGAGGGAGGACGTGGCAGAGCGGGTTGGGAGGGGCGGTCGATTTTTCGTGAACCTTTCGTTGGGCTGGTGCATCTAAGGGGGCGGAACGAGTCGATCATGACCTTGCCGGACACCGAGTTTATCAGCATCATGGACGTGTCGGGCGCCGGAGCGGAAGCGCCGTCGCCGCGGCCGGCGTCCAAGTCACTTCCGTCGGTGCTGCCGGTGTTGGGGCTGTCGGACATTGTGGTGTTTCCCGGGATGGTGGCGCCGTTGCTGGTGGAGTCATCGGCGAGCATTCGGTTGATCGACGACGTGGTGGCGGGAGATCGGTTTTTGGCGCTGGTCTTGCAGAAGCGTTCCGAGGTGGAGAATCCGATGTTGGAGGATTTATGGGGGGACGGGTGTGCGGGGCGGGTGCTGAAGATGCTGAAGTTTCCGGACAACACCGTGCGGGTGTTGGTGGAGGGTTTGCGGCGGGTGAGGATCAGGGAGGCGGAGTCCGTGGATCCGTATTTGCGGGCGCGGGTGGAGGCGGTGAAGGACATTGTGGATGGGTCGCTGGAGCTGACGGCCCTGGCGCGCAACGCGCAGAGTCAGTTTCAGGAGATTATCAATCTTTCTCCGGCGATGTCGGAGCAGGTGAAGGTGGCGGTATTGAACGCGGACGAGCCGGCGAAGCTGTCGGATCTGATTGCGGCGAATTTGAACTTGCGGTTGGAGGATCGTCAGCGGTTGTTGGAGACGGCGCGGGTGAAGGACCGGTTGACGCAGTTGTTGCCGCTGCTCTCGCGGGAACTGGAGTTATCGGCCTTGGGTTCGAAGATCCAGAAGGAAGTGGCGTCCTCGATGTCCAAGAACCAGCGCGATTTCTTTTTGCGCGAGCAACTGCGGGCGATTCAGCGCGAGTTGGGGGAGGGGGACGCGGCGGCGACGGAGGTGGCGGGTTTACGCGAGCAGGTGGAGGCGGCGCAGTTGCCGGAGGAGGTGCGGAAGGTGGCGGGGAGAGAGTTGGATCGGTTGGCGCAGATCCCGCCGGCGGTGGCGGAGTATACGGTGGGGAGGAATTATTTGGATTGGATTTTGAGTTTGCCGTGGCAGCGGTCGACGCCGGACAAGTTGGATTTGGGGGAGGCGGAGCGGGTTTTGGATGAGCAGCATTATGGGTTGGCGAAGGTGAAGGATCGGCTGTTGGAGTTTTTGGCGGTGATCAAATTGAACGAGCGGTTGAAGGGGCCGCTGTTGTGTTTGGTGGGGCCGCCTGGGGTGGGCAAGACGTCGCTGGGTCGGAGCGTGGCGGATGCGCTGGGGCGGAAGTTTGTGCGTTTGGCGTTAGGGGGGATGCGGGACGAGGCGGAGATTCGGGGGCATCGGCGGACGTATGTGGGGGCGTTGCCTGGGCGGATTATCCAGAGTTTGCGGCGGTGCGAGAGCAACAATCCGGTGATGATGTTGGACGAGTTGGACAAGGTGGGGTCGGATTTTCGGGGGGATCCGGCGGCGGCGTTGTTGGAGGTCTTGGATCCGGAGCAGAACCGTCATTTCATGGACAACTACCTGGACCTGCCGTTTGACCTGTCGCGGGTGTTGTTCATCGCGACGGCGAACTGGTTAGATCCGGTGCATCCGGCCTTACGGGATCGGTTGGAGGTGATCGAGTTGCCGAGTTACACGGCGGCGGAGAAGTTGGAGATCGCGCGGCGTTATTTGTTGCCGCGGCAGTTGGAGGAGCACGGGTTGAGGCCGAGCCAGGCGCGGGTGTCGCAGGCGACGTTGCGGCGGTTGATTCAGGATTACACGCGGGAGGCGGGGGTGCGCCAGTTGGAGAGGGAGTTGGCGGCGTTGGCGCGGAAGGCAGCACGGCGGGTGGCGACGGAGGCGGGGTCGACGCGGGTGACCTTCACGCCGGAGGGGTTGGTCGAGTATTTGGGGCCGCGTCGCTTTGTGATTGAGTTGGCGGAGGCCATTCGCGAGTGTGGGATTGCGGTGGGGTTGGCGTGGACGCCGGTAGGGGGGGACATTTTGTTCATTGAGGCGACGCGGATGTCGGGGACGGGGCGTTTGATTTTGACGGGTTCGTTGGGGGAGGTGATGAAGGAGAGCGCGCAGGCGGCGTTGAGTTATTTGCGCAGTCAGGCGGCGGCCTTAGGCTTGCAGATGTCGGATCACGACAAGCACGACCTTCACGTCCATGTGCCGGCGGGGGCGACCCCGAAGGACGGTCCGAGTGCGGGGGTGGCGATCGTGGTGGCGTTGGGGTCGTTGTTATTGCAGCGGAGGGTGCGTTCGGATCTGGCGATGACGGGCGAGATCAGTTTGCGGGGTCGGGTGTTGCCGGTGGGGGGGATCAAGGAGAAGGTCTTGGCGGCCGCGCGATCCGGATTGAAGCGGGTGATCTTGCCGGAGGAGAACCGGAAGGATTGGGTGGAGGTCCCGGCGGAGGTGCGGGGTCGGGTGACGGTGCATTTTGTGCGGCATGTGCGGGAGTTGTTCGATTTGGCGCTGGTCAGTTCGGCGTCCCGGCGGAGGCGTTCGTGATGAGGGCGGGTGGAGAGGTGAGGTGTGCATGACAGAGCGACGCGACATGGAAGTAGGGGATCGCATGAACAGGAGTGCGGCGGCAGAGGCTGGCAGGCGGGTTTCGGGCCGGGGTCGGTCGGTGAACATCGGGCGAGGGCGGTGGGCGCGGATGGGGGGCCCGGCGGGCGCGGCTTGGGGTTTCGGGCGGGTGGCGGGGTGGTTGTGCTGGGCCTTGCTGGCGGGGGCGGCGGGGGCGGGGGAGGACGGGCGTGACCTCCCGTCCTGGGACGGGCCCACGCTGGCGGCGCAGGTGCGGAACATGGTGCCGGAGGCGACGGAGGTGCAGGGGACCCTGATCATCCGGCCCGATGCGGGCAAGCGGGTTCGGTTGCCGATTCGGTTTGAGACGATCGTGGGGGAGGCGACGTGGAGGACGGTTTATGAGGTGAGGACGAACGGGTTGCCATGGGAGCGGCTGACCGTGCTGCACCGGTTGGGCGGGGCGAACGAGTATTGGTGGCATCGGCCTGGGGAGGCGGCGGGGCGGGAGGGGCTGGGGGAGCGTGTGACCAGCGAGCAGGCGATGGCAGCGTTCGCCGGTTCGGATTTCTGGTTGGCGGATTTGGGGTTGGAGTTTCTCCACTGGCCCGAGCAGCGCCGGTTGAAGGAGGAGGACGGGATGCGCAAGAGCCGCTTTTGCCGGGTGCTGGAGAGTGTGAATCCGGATCCCCGGGCAGGCGGGTATCATCGGGTGGTGTCGTACATCGATCACGAATATGGCGGGGTGATTTTGGCGCGGGCGTATGATGCGGGCCGGCAGTTGGTGAAGTCGTTCGAGGTGGATGGGGTGGCGAAGGTGGAGGGGCAATGGCAGTTGAAGGCGATCGAGATGCGGGACGTGCGGCGGGACTCCTTGACGCGGATCGAGTTCGATTATCGGGCGAAAGGGCAGGGGAGCGGGGAGCGGTGACCTGGAACTGGGGACGGGGGAAGTGGAGCTACCGCGGACTGTGCGGATGACGCGGATGGCCCATGGGAACCCAGGTCATGGGCGTGGGGATAGGGTGCGAAAAACCGCAGCGAAAAACCGCTTGCTATTTTTGTTGCAACAGGCAGATTGCTGCCGTCTGTTAGATGACTTTGAGCTTCCAACCATGGTGGATCTTCAGTTGAACCCCGTTCAGTGATGATTTGAAACCCGGCAGTCGGGAACAGTTTGGACAAGGCGCGAGTGAATCTAGGACAGTAAATAGCATCACATGAACTCTAAGTTGTTTGTGGGTAATCTTTCCTTCAACACGACGGAAAATGACCTGCATGACGCGTTTGCCGCTTTCGGCACCGTCCTCGAGGCGAACCTGATGGTGGACCGCATGAGTGGTCGGCCGCGGGGATTTGGCTTCGTGACCATGAGCACTCCCGAGGAAGCCCAGAAGGCGATTGACGGTTTGAATGGTCGTCCGTTGGACGGCCGCAACATCGCGGTGAACATCGCGCGCCCGAAAGAGGAGCGTGCGCCTGGCGGTGGGGGCGGGCGTGGACCTCGTCGCGAGTATGGCGGCGGTGGCGGCGGCGGCGGTGGCGGGCGGAACCGGTACTAATCGGACTCAATTTCTCGCACGGAGCCTGGTGTCAACCAGGCTCCTTTTTTTTTGGTCATTCATGGAGAGGAAAGGGGAGAGGGGGGCTCCTTCGTGCAAACTGAGGATTGCCGGGGTTTCGGCTTGCCTCGGGGTGAAAAAGGGGAGAATGGGACATGGGCATGATGAAGTTGGGACCTGTGAGCTGTGGTGGAGGGACGCGTCGGCGGTTTCTGGGGTCGG
>CAZVRY010000415.1:0-5049 GCA_964629545.1 uncultured Verrucomicrobiota bacterium
TCTTCGTGAACTTCGTGGTGATCCCCAGCCAGGAACGTCGAACCAGGCGTGCGAGGGAACGGCGGATGAGCGCGCCGTTTCCAGTCTGAGGCGCAGGGGCCGCCGTCCCTCCACTTGGGGTTGGCTTGGCGGGGTGGCAGGGCTGGCGTTGCTGGCGACCGGGTGTGGTCCGCGGGGCGAGGTGGGGGTGGGGCCTGCGGAGGCGTTGCCGCTGGCGAAGGTTCAGGTGATGAAGGTGGAGAGCCGGTCGCGGCCCGTGTTCGAGGAAGTGGTGGGGACGGTGCGGGCCAAGCTGCGGGCGAGTGTGGAGGCGAAGGTGAGCGGGCTGATCGAGGCGATGCCGGTGTCACCGGGGCAGCCGGTGAAGGAAGGGGAGTTGCTGGCGCGGTTGAGCGTGCGGGAGATTCAGGCGCGGCTGGAGCAGGCCAAGGCCACGATGGAGCAGACGGAGCGGGATTGGCAGCGGTTCCGCCAGTTGCTGGAGCAAAAGACCATTACGCAGCAGGAGTTTGACGCGGTGGAGGCGCGTCAGCGGGTGGCGCGGGCGGCGGTGACGGAGGCGGAGACGCTGTTGGGTTACGCGACGATCAGGGCCCCGTTTGACGGGGTGGTGACGCGGAAGTTGGCGGACGTGGGGGATTTGGCGGGGCCAGGGCGGGCGATTGTGGAGGTGGAGGATCCGGCGGGGTTGCGGGTGGAGGTGGAGGTGCCGGAGGCGTTGATCGAGAGGGTGGGGCTGGGGGCGACGATGACGGTGAGCACGGGGGCGGCTGGGCGGTTGGTGGAGGGGACGGTGAGCGAGGTGTCGCCGGTGGCGGATCCGAACAGTCGGACCTTTCGGGCCAAGCTGGACGTGGCGGCGGGGGCGGGGTTGCGGCTGGGGCAGTTTGCGCGGGTGGCGGTGCCGGTAGGGGAGAGTCGGGCGGTGCGGGTGCCGGTGGGGGCGGTGGTGGTGCGGGGCCAGATGGAGATCGTATTTGTGGAGGCGGGGCAGAAGGCGGCCATGAGGCTGGTGAAGACGGGCAAGCGTTTAGGGGACGAGGTGGAGTTGGTGTCGGGGGTGGAGGCGGGGGAGACCGTGGTGGTGGCGGGGGCGCTGGGTTTGGCGGATGGCCAGCCGTTGCAGGTCGAGCGGTAGGGCGGGCGGTTCCACCACGATGCGGGCACTTACGACATGAGCCAGTCTTCCGTCTCCTCCTCCACGTTGGGTCTTGCTGGGCGCATTGCGCGGGCCTTCATCGATTCCAAGCTGACGCCGTTGGTGGTGTTGACCTCGGTGTTGTTGGGGGTGGGGGCGGTGCTGCTGTTGCCGCGGGAGGAGGAGCCGCAGATCAAGGTGCCGATGATTGACGTCCTGGTGAGCATGCCGGGGTCGGGGGCGCAGGAGGTGGAGGAACGGGTGACGCGTCCGATGGAGAAGCTGCTGTGGGAGATCCACGGGGTGGAGTATTTGTATTCGATTTCGCGTCCGGGGGAGAGTTTGGTGATTGTGCGGTTCAAGGTGGGGGAGGAGATCGAGAGCAGCCTGGTGAAGTTGAACCAGAAGCTGCAGATGAATTTCGACCGGATTCCGCATGGGGTGTCGAATCCGCTGATCAAGCCGCGTTCGATCGACGATGTGCCGATTTTGGCGCTGACGTTTCACAGTGCGGACCGGGATCATTTGACGTTGCGGCGGTTGGTGGCGCAGGTGGATGACGCGGTGAAGCAGGTGGGGCAGGTAGCGGAGACGATGCTGCTTGGGGGTGCGCGGCGGCAGGTGCGGGTGTTATTGGATCCGGTGAAGCTGGCGTCGCGCGGGCTGACGCCGGCGGGGTTGGTGCCGATGTTGCAGCAGGCGAACCGTCAGTTGCCGGCGGGCGGGTTGACGAGCGACAATCGGGAGGTGGTGATTGAGACGGGGGGATTTCTGCACAGTGCGGAGGAGGTGGCGCAGGTGGTGGTGGGGGTGTATGGGGGGCGGCCGGTTTACTTGCGCGACGTGGCGGAGGTGGTGGATGGGGCGGAGGAGCCGTCGCAGTATGTGTTGTTTGGGCGGGGGGCGGCTCGAGGGGGCGTGGGGGAGGAGGCGGCGGTGACGCTGACGGTGGCGAAGCGTCCTGGGGCGAATGCGATCGGGGTGGCGCGGGAGGTGTTGCGGAAGGTGGACACGTTGAAGGGGACGCTCTTGCCGGCCGACGTGCAGGTGTCGGTGACGCGGCATTATGGGGAGACGGCGGCGGAGAAGTCGAACGAGCTGTTGTATCACATGGGGATTGCGGTGGTGAGCGTGATGCTATTGATCTGGCTGACGTTGGGTTGGCGGGAATCGGGGATTGTGGGGGTGGCGATTCCGTCGACGCTGGCGCTGACGCTGCTGGTGTTTTACCTGGAGGGGTTCACGTTGAATCGGATCACGTTGTTTGCCTTGATTTTCAGCATTGGGATCCTGGTGGACGACGCGATTGTGGTGGTGGAGAACATCGTGCGGCATTTTCATTTGCCGTCGAGCCGGGGGCGGTCGTGGAGTCAGATTGCGGTGGAGGCGGTGAACGAGGTGGGGAATCCGACGATTTTGGCGACCTTTGCGGTGGTGGCGGCGGTGTTGCCAATGGCGTTTGTGGGGGGGCTGATGGGGCCATATATGAGGCCGATACCGATTGGGGCGAGTTCGGCCATGCTCTTCTCGTTGATCATCGCGTTTGTGGTGACGCCGTGGGCGTCGGTTCGGGTGTTACGCTGGGGGCGGAAGTATGCGGTGCTGACGGAGTCTGGGGCGGGGGGCGGAGGCGGGTCGCACGAGGTGGGGCCGCACGGGCACGAGGAGGATGCGTTCACGCGGTGGTATCGGAGGGTGATGAACCCGCTGATTCATTCGGCGCGGTGGCGGTGGGCGTTCTTGGCGGGGATCGTGGGGTTGCTGTTGGGGGCGTGTGCGCTGGTGGCGATCGGGTGGGTGAAGGTGAAGATGTTGCCCTTCGACAACAAGAGCGAGTTTCAGATCATCCTGAACATGCCGGAGGGGAGCGCGCTGGAGCGGACGGCGCAGGCGGCGCGGGAGATGGCGGCGGCGGTGCGGGTGGAGCCGGAGGTGACGGACTATCAGGTTTATGTGGGGGTGGCGGCGCCGTTCAACTTCAACGGACTGGTGCGGCATTATTTCATGCGTCGGGGTTCCTACGTGGCGGACATCCAGGTGAACCTGGTGAACAAGCATGAGCGGAAGGCGCAGAGTCACGACATCGCCAAGCGGGTGCGGCCGCGGGTGGCGGAGATTGCGGCGCGGTATGGGGCGCGGGTGGCGGTGGCGGAGGTGCCGCCGGGCCCGCCGGTGCTGCAGACCCTGGTGGCGGAGGTGTATGGTCCCACGGAGGAGGTGCGGCACGCGGTGGCGGGGAAGGTGACGGAGATATTCAAGAAGACCGAAGGCGTGGTGGATGTCGATTGGTATCTGGAGGCGGATCAGCCGAAGACGCGGTTCGTGATCGACAAGGAGAAGGCGTCGTTGCACGGGATCAGTGCGGAGACGATTGCCCAAACCTTGCGCATTGCGGTGGAGGGCGCGTCGGTGGACCTGGTGCATCAGCCGCGGGAGAAGGAGGACGTGGACCTGGTGTTGGAATTGCCGCGGTCGCTGCGGACGACGCCGGGGGATTTGTTGGCGTTGCGGGTGCGTTCGGGCGATGCGAACGCGTTGCCGGAGCCGGGGGGGGCGGGGGCGACGCCGTTGGTGCCGTTGCGGGAGTTGGTGCGGTTGGAGGAGACGATCGCCGACAAGAGCCGGCATCGGAAGAACTTGATGCCGGTGACGTACGTGATTGGGGATGTGGCCGGGGTGGTGGAGAGTCCGGTCTATGCGATTTTCAAGATGAACGAGGCCTTGCGGGGTTTGGACATGGGGGCGGTGACGGGGATGCCTGGGGTGCCGCCGCTGGAGATTCTGAATGCGAGTCAGCCGTTCAGCGACCGGCATCCGGCGTTGAAGTGGGATGGGGAATGGCACATTACGATCGAGGTCTTTCGGGACCTGGGGTTGGCGTTTGGGGCGGTGCTGGTTTTGATCTACGTGTTGATGGTGGGGTGGTTCCGGTCGTTCTTGACGCCGGTGATTGTGATGGTGGCGATCCCGTTCTCGCTGGTGGGGATTTTGCCGGCGCACGGGGCGTTGGGTGCGTTTTTCACGGCGACCTCGATGATTGGGTTTATGGCTGGGGCGGGGATTGTGGTGCGGAACTCGATCATCCTGGTGGATTTCATCGAGCAGCGGTTGGCGGAGGGGATGCCTTTGGATCAGGCGGTGGTGGACGCGGGGGCGGTGCGGTTTCGTCCGATGTTACTGACGGCCCTGGCGGTGGTGGTGGGGGCGGGGGTGATCCTGTTCGACCCGATTTTCCAGGGCTTGGCGATCTCGCTGATGGCGGGCGAGGTGGCGTCGCTATTGATCAGCCGGATGGCGGTGCCGGTGCTTTACTTCATGGCCTACGCGCGTCAGGGGGCGGCGGGGGTGACCAATCGGTAGTAGCGTTCGCCGTCGAGGGGGGCGGCGGGGTCGGCGAGTTCGACTTCGCGGAGGGTGTCGCCGCCGTCTGGGAGGGCGGGGATATCGGCGAGGCGGCTCCATGGGCCGTTGGGGGCGGCGTCGCGGTATTGGAGCGTGTAGGAGCGGTTGGCCAGGCAATGGAAGCGGATGGTGACGCCGTTCGCGAGATCGAGGTCGTCGATTTGGAGGACGGAGGTGGCGTCCCGGGGGAGGGTGCCGGCGAGGAATTCCTCGAGGTTGGTGGCTCCGTCGGCGTCCGCGTCCAGGGAGGCGTCGTTGGGGTTTTTGGGGTCGAAGCCGTATTGGATTTCCCAGGAGTCGGGCATGCCGTCCTGATCGGAGTCGAGGGGGTCACCGAGGACATCGAGGGTGGCGGCGGTGCTGATGGTGCTGAGGCCGTTGGCTTCCGCGACGACGACGTCGTAGGCGCCTTCCTGGGCGTGGGCGACGTTGGTGAGGGTGAGGGAGGGGCGGGTGGCGCCGGGGAGGGGGAGGCCGTTGCGGCGCCACTGGTAGAGGAGCGGGGTGGC
>CAZVRY010000416.1:0-5014 GCA_964629545.1 uncultured Verrucomicrobiota bacterium
ATGCTCCGGGTTCAACGGCTCCAAATCCTTCGGCACAAACCGCCCGTCCTTCCGCACCAACTCCCCGTCAAACCAAATCTCCCCCCCCCCCCACTCCGGACGCTGAATCAACACCATGTCCCAATGCACCGCCGACCGATTCCCATTGTCGCAAATCGCGTAGGCCTGCCCCGGCGTGAAATGCAGCGACCCCGCGATCTTCTCGTCGAAAAGAATGTCCCCCATCGGCTGCTGAATATACGGATTGAACCCCAACGCAAACTCCCCCACATACCGCGCCCCCTTGTCCGTATCCAAAATCTGATTGATCTTCGCCGTGTCGCTCCCCGTCGCCTCCACCACCTTCCCCCGCTCGAACTCCAACCGAATGTTCTCGAACCGCGTCCCCGAATACACCGTCGGTGCATTGAACGCGATCACCCCGTTCACCGAATCCCGCACCGGACAGCTAAACACCTCCCCATCCGGGATGTTCAACTTCCCGTCGCACGGCTTCGCCCCAATCCCCTTGATGCTAAACGTCAAATCCGTCCCCGGCCCCTTCAACTGCACCCGGTCCGCCCGCTGCATCCGCCGCGCCAACGGACGCATCGCCCGCGACATCCGCGCGTAGTCCATCGTGCACACCTCGAAATAGAAATTCTCGAACGCCTCCGTGCTCATGTTCGCCGCCTGCGCCATGCTCGGCGTCGGCCATCGCAACACCACCCACCGCGTCTTGTTCACCCGATAGTTCAACACCGGCCGCACCGTCCGCGAATACATGGTCATCCGATCCCCCGGCACGTCCGACGCCTCGCACGTGTTCGCTGCCCCGCGAATCGCCACATACGCCTGCACCTTCTTCATCCGATGCATCTCCACGTCCCGCACCAGCCGGGCATGACGGTCGTCCGTCCCCAGCAACAGCTCCCGATTCACCCGCGTATGCCGCACCTCCACTAAGGGCGTCGCCCCCACCTTCCGCGCCGCCCGCATCAACTCCACCGTGAACTCGTCCGGCGTGTCGATAACGTCCAGCAAAATCACGTCCCCCTTCCGTAACCCCGTCGAATACCCCACCAACAACTGCGCCAGTTTCGTGTAACGTGGATCGGTCATAGTTCCCTTCCACCCTAGGCCATCCCCACTCCGAAGGTCGAGCGACTTCTTCCGCCACCCCCCACTACGGACCCCCGGCCAGCGGCTTCATCGTCAGCGGATCCCGCAACGGAACGTCCACCAGCGGCCCGCCCGCCACCTCCTCCAACCGCACCGCATGATCCGGGTGCCCCTTCAGGATCTCCTCCTTCTCCCCCACCACCAGCAGCACCAACCGCTCCGGCGTCAGATGCGCCCGCGCCACCCGCAACACGTCTTCCTTGGTCACCGCCGCAACCTTCGCCCGGTAAGTCTTCCAGTAGCCCGGATCCGTGGCGTAGCGCCCCGTGATCTCATCCTGCGCAAACGTCCCCGCCACCCGCCCCTTCGTCCCGAACGTGCGCGGAAACGTGTCGATAAACGACTTCTTCGCCGTCTCCAACTCCTCGTCCGACACCGGCTCGCGGGCAATCCGCTTCACCTCCTCCAGCACGATCGAACTCGCATAAGGAACCGTGCCCGACTTGGTCTGGAAGGCCGCCCCGAAAATGCCCGGGTAATACACCCCGCCCGCAAAACTCGAACTCGCCGAGTAGGCCAATCCCTCATCCGACCGCACCCGGTTCATGATCCTCGACGTGAAGCCCCCGCCACCCAAGATGTCGTTCATCACCGTCAACGCAAACATGTCGGGATGGTCGCGCATCACCCCGGGAAGCAGCAGGCTGACCCGCCCCTGGTTCACTTCCTTGTTCACCACATAAATGCCCGGCGCCGCAAACACCGGGTCCGACGGCACCGCCGGAGCCCGCTCCCCCTGAAACGGCCAGTCCCGAACCAGCGCCTCCAGCCGCGCCACCATCTCCGCTCGCTCGAAATCGCCGCTCACCGCCAACACGAAGTTGGCCGGATGTACCCACCGACGATGGAACGCCTTCAGATCGGACGAGGTGATGCCCTCCACCGAGGCTGCCGTCGGATAGCGGTTCGCGAAGAACCCCTCGCCTTGGGCCAGAAAACGCCGCTCCCGACCCTCAATGGCCGCCGATTCGTCGTTCCGCTGCTTCATCTCTTGCAGCATCTGTTGCTTGCGCAACGCCAACTTGTCCTCCTGAAACCGCGGCGCCGTCAGCACCTCGCGTAACGTCGCCATCCCCTCCTCCAAATCCTTGCGCAGTAGATTCAGGCTGACGCTCCCCTGGGCCTCGCCTATCCCCGATTGCAATTGCGCGGCCAGAAAATCCATCCGCTCCTCCAGCGCCTCGGCGTCCTTCGATTCCGTCCCCCCGCGCGTCAACAAATACCCCGTCAGACTCTCCAAACCCTCCTTGCCCGGCGGCACCACATAACTGCCCGTCCGCAGCAGCACGCTGATCGTGACCAGCGGCAGCTCGCGGTCCGGCACCACATAGGCCACCGGCCCCGACTCGAGCTGGATCCGATACTCCGCCGGGTTCGGCGGCTCATACTGCAACGACGGAAACTGGAGTTTCTCGGGACGATCCGGGATCTCGGCCGCCATCAGGCCCACCGCCAACGCGGGGAGCAACCAGCACAAAGGTGATTTCATAACGATGCGTTCCCCCGGTTAATGGCCGTCCAACTCGGCCAGACGTTGCTCCAACAGCTTCTTGAGCACCCCAAAGACCGGCTTCATCTCCGCCGGCGCCTGGCCTGCTTGCTCGTCCAACCTGGCCAACCGCTCCTTCAACTTGGCTGAGTCGGTCTCCGCTTTGATCCGCCCCGCCATCCCCTGCACGAGCTTCCTTTGCTCCGCCGTCAGACTCGCCAGCTCGGGATCCTCCGCCGGCCCACCCGCTTTGCGCGTGTAAATCGCCACCGCCCGGTTCTCCTTCGTGAAATAAGTCCGGGCCACCCGCTGCACATCCGCCCCCGTCACCGCCTAATACTTCGCCCCCGCCGTGTTGATCTCCCGCCAATCGCCCAACCCCTCGTTGAAAATCAACTGAAACAAAATCGCCGTGTTCGACGTCAGCTTGCGATACTCGGAAGCCGCAAAGTTGTTCTTCACCTTCTGCAATTCCAACTCCGGCACCGGCGCCTCCTGCAACTTGGCCAGCTCACCATAAATCCCCTCCTCCACCTCCTGCGGCGTGTGCCCTTCCCTCGCCTCACCCCCCGCGTTGAACAACCCGGCCCACTTGCGCGAATCCTGTTGCGCATACGCCTCCGTCGCCACTTGCGCCCCCAGCACCAACCCCTTGTAAAGCCGCCCCGTCCGCGTGGACAACAGCCGGGCCAGCACCTCCAACGCGTAGGAATCCTTGTGCCCAAAAGGCACCGTGTGCCAAAGGATGTCCACCTGCGGATTCGCCTCCGCCTCCGCATACAGTCGCTTCTCCGCCAACTGCTTGGGCTCCCACGTGACCACGTCGGGCGCCTCTCTCGGACCCCGCGGCAACCGGCCAAAATACCGAGCCACCATCGGCTCCGCCTCCCCGGCCTTGAAATCCCCCACCAGAATCAAACTCAGATTCTGCGGCGCATAATACGTCGCATAAAACTCGTCCGCCTGCGCCTTCGAGATCGTCGGCAAATCCGCCGGCCACCCAATCACCGGCCAATGATACGTGCTCGCATCCCAAAACATCGCGTTGAACGTCTCCTGAAACTTGCCCAGCGGGGTGGACTCCGTCCGCAACCGCCGCTCCTCGTACACCACATCCCGCTCCGCATAAAACTCCCGAAACACCGGGCGCAACAACCGCTCCGATTCCATCCACAAATACAACTCCAGCTTGTTCGCCGGCACCGTGATGAAATACGCCGTCATGTCCTCGCTCGTAAACGCGTTCATCCCGCTGCCCCCAGCCGTCGTGTAGATCCGATCAAATTCGTTCTTCACCAACACCTTCCGCTGCTCCTCGATCAACTCCTTGAACTTCCCGTCCAACTCGCGCAACCGCGCCGTCCGATTCTCCACCTTCTGCAGGTCGTCAATCTCCCCGCGGCGATACGCCGCCCGCATCTTCGCCTCTTCCCGCCGCATCTCCTCCCGCACCCGCTCCTGCTCCTCGATGATCTCCTGATCCTTCGCGAAGTCTTTCGTCCCAATCGTCGGCGTCCCCTTGAACATCATGTGCTCGAACAAATGGGCGATCCCCGTGATCCCAGGACGCTCGTTGGCGCTCCCCACATGGGCCACCCACGCTCCCGAAACCGTCGGCTCGTCGCGCCGTTCCACCATCAACACCCGCAACCCATTCGGCAGCACCTTCTCGATCACCGGCACCTGCTGCGCCGCCACCGGCACCCACGCCCACGCCGCCCAGACCACCGCCAGCCATACCCATCCCGCCAAACCCTCCCACCGGCCCCACGTCCAAAACCGCCATCCGCGCGTCATCATGTTCTTCACAAGCACCAGACTGCCCGATCCCGCCCCGCCGTCAACGGCCAATCGCACCCCTCCCCCCCAACGACTCCACCATCCGCCGCGCCGCCCCCGCCGGATCCGCCGCCCCACAAATCGGCCGCCCCACCACCAACCACGTCGCCCCCGCCTCCATCGCCTCCTGCGGCGTCAGCGTCCGCTTCTGATCATCCCCCGCCGCCCCCTCCGGACGAATCCCTGGTGTCACCAATTGCATGGCCGCGGGCAGGAACTTCCGCAGGGCCACCACCTCGAGCGGCGAACAGACCAATCCCCGCAACCCAACCCGCGCCGCCAGCGTGGCCAACCGCTCCACCAACGCCCCCACGTTCCCCCTCCACCCCAACTCGTCCAAGGCCGCCCCATCCAAACT
Source organism: uncultured Verrucomicrobiota bacterium (assembly GCA_964629545.1). Lineage (GTDB taxonomy): Bacteria > Verrucomicrobiota > Verrucomicrobiia > Limisphaerales > CAZVRY01 > CAZVRY01. Next base: position 4,848 of record CAZVRY010000416.1, read on the forward strand.
CGTCAACACCGTCACCCCCAACACCACCGGCGCAGCACCCCCCAAACCCCGCGCCGTCTCCTGCGCCGCCCCCTCCCCCGCCCGCATCATCTCCACGCCCCCCGTCGGGTGCCCCCGCAAACACAGAAAAACCACCCACCGACCCCCCCCCACCCCCCACCCCCCCC
>CAZVRY010000417.1:0-4997 GCA_964629545.1 uncultured Verrucomicrobiota bacterium
GGGTGTGGGGGGGGGGGGGGGGGGGGGGGGGGGGGGGGGGGGGGGGGGGGGGGGGTCGGACGGGGTGGCTCTTGGTTTTGGGCGTCTTGGCGATTCGTTCGCAGGCTTTGGGGTGTGCGACTTGTTTTGGGCAATCGGACGCCCCGATGGCGCAGGGAATGAACTCTGGGATCCTGTTTTTGCTTGGGGTGGTGGCGTTTGTGCTGACGGGGTTATTGGCCATGATCACGACCTTCGTGGTCCGGACGGCTCGGTTGGGGCGGGCGGAGGCGGCCTTGCGGTGCGTGGTAGGTCAGGGGTTGGCGGGTGGGGGAGGGGGAAGCGATGGGGAAGGGATGGTGTTGCGCGGGACGGGTCGGAGGGGGTCGGGGATAGGTGGAGCTTGTTGGTCGGGAGAGCGGCGGGATTGATGGTCTGAGGTCATGGAAAACTACATTACGAAGTTGTTGTATTTGCCTCCGGTGGTATCGGAGCATGGTTCGCGGATTGACGATTTGCTCTTTTACATTCACCTGCTGATGGTGGTGCTGTTTGTGGGCTGGGGGATTTTCTTTGCCTACACGTTGATTCGTTTTCGGCAGGCGCGGCAGCCGAAGGCGGATCCGACGGGGGTACGGAGTCATCTGTCGACGTATCTGGAGGGGGTGGTGGTCGTGGTGGAGGCGGTGTTGTTGTTTGCGGTAGCGGTGCCGATTTGGGCGCGGGCGGCTTCGGCCAACAACTACCCGGACGAGAAGGAGGCGGTGGTGGTGCGGGTGATCGGGAGGCAGTTCAACTGGTTGGCGCATTATCCCGGGGCCGACGGGGTGTTCGGGAAGGGAGATCCCAAGTTCTTGAGCATCAGCAATCCACTGGGGCGTGATCCGGAGGATCCGCAGGGGAAAGATGACATCATTGCGGAGGGGAGCGAGGTGGTGTTGCCGGTCAACAAGCCGGCGATAGTGCATGTGGGGTCGTTGGACGTGATTCACAACTTCTCGGTGAAGCAGATGCGGGTGAGCGTGGATGCGATACCTGGGATGCGATTGCCGACGTGGTTCAAGCCGACGCAGACAGGGACCTATCAGATTACGTGTGCGCAGCTATGCGGCAGCGGTCATTCGAGCATGCGGGGCACGGTTAGGGTGGTGGAGGCGGCGGATTATGACCAATGGTTGGCGAGCAAGAGTTCGGGGGCTGCGGCGAGCGCGGAGAGTTACGAGTAGGACGGGTCGGCGGGTTGGCCGCGGGCGTGGGGGTGGGAGGGGCAGGAGTGGCCGGGGCGGCGCCTTGGGTTGAACGCTTTGGGGCGCAGGGTGGCAGTTGGCGGGGAGGGTGATGCGTGGGGTGGGGATGGTTGGAACGGCAGACGTGAAATCTTCCTCAGGCAGGGTGCAATGGCTGGTGTGGGGCATGATGGGCCTGGCTTGTTTGGTCATCGCCGGGGCGTATGCGCGTCAGGAGTTGCGGGAACGCGGCTGGGTGGGGGGCGAGGCTCCGCCGGTGTTGGGGACTTTGGCGGACTTTCAACTGACGAACCAGTTGGGGCAGGTGGTGACGCTGGGGACCTTGCGGGGCCAGGTGGCGGTCTTCGACATTATTTTCACGCGTTGCCCGGGGCCCTGCGCCTTGATCACGCGGCACATGGCGGCATTACAGCGGACGTTGTCTCCGCAGTTGCCGGTGCGGTTCGTGTCGTTGACCACGGATGCAGAGCACGACACGCCGGAGGTGTTGCGGGCGTATGGCGAGCGGTTTGGGGTGGATCCGGGGCGACACCTTTTCCTGACCGGGTCGAGGCAGGAGATTCACCGGGTGGCGACGTCGCCGCAGGGCGGGTTGATGTTGGCGGTGGTGGACAAGGCGGTCGAGGAGCGGGTGACGGAAGGGGATTTGTTTGTGCACAGCACGAAGTTTGTGGTGGTGGACGGGCGGGGGCAGATTCGCGGGTATTTCGACGGGGAACGACCGGAGGCGCAGATGGGGGTGGTAGCGATGGTGCGACGGTTAGTGCGGGAGGGGAAGGAATGAGCATCGAGCAATTACCGGCGGTGAACGCCTGTTTCAACGGATTAAGCACGATGCTCCTGGTGTTGGGGTATGCGTTCATCCGGAAGGGGCATCGGGTCGCGCACCGCAACTGCATGGTGGGTGCGGTGGTGTCGTCGAGTCTGTTTCTGGTGGGGTATTTGACCTATCACTCGATGGTGCAGGGGGTGACGCGGTTTCTGGAGCCGGCGTGGTTTCGTCCGATCTACCTGGGGATATTGTTGACGCACACGGTGTTGGCGATGGCGGTGGTGCCATTGGTGTTGAGGACGTTGTATTTGGCGGCGCGGCAGCGGTTCGAGGCTCACCGCAGGATCGCGCGGTGGACGTGGCCGATTTGGCTCTACGTCTCGTTGACCGGGGTGCTCATCTATCTGCTGTTGTATCAGATCTATCCGCAGGGAGGGTGATCTCGTAATAGGGGTCCCCACGCCTGCCGATAGAGTTCATTGATCACCTCGACCAGCGTGGGACGTTCCAGCCGTCCGCAGCCGCGCAATGGCCGCGGCCACGTTCAGTTCTTCTGCTCGACGTGGGCATTGTGGGCCTTGAGATGGGGCCGAGAGCGGGTGAAGCCCACCGGCTTGGGACGCGTCCGGTGGAGGGGGCAAGAACTTGCGCTCGCGGTTGCTGGGGCGACTCGCTAGGCTGGGGCGCATGAAGACGAAAGCCTGGTGGTTGGTCGTGATGTTCGCGTGTGGAGGCGTTTGGGGGGCGGAGCCGATCACGTTGAAACTGTGGGACGGGGCGCCGCCTTTGGCGGTGCCGTCCGACAAGCCGGAGGCTTACATGCCGTTGGATGCTGGCATGGACCCAGACATTACGCGGTTAGGCCAGGTCACGGAGCCTTCGCTGACGGTGTATCGGCCGGAGGCGGGGAAGGGGAACGGGGCGTGTGTGCTGATTTGTCCGGGGGGCGGGTATTACATTTTGGCGATGAAGCACGAAGGGACGCAGGTAGCGGAATGGCTGACGGGGTTGGGGGTGACGGCGGCGGTGTTGAAGTATCGGGTGCCGGCGCCGCAGGGGGAACCGGCGCACTTACGGCCGTTGCTTGATGCGCAGCGGGCGATGGTTTTATTGCGGCAGAACGCGGGGTCCTGGGGCGTGGACCCTCGACGGATTGGCGTGCTGGGTTTTTCGGCGGGTGGACATTTGGCGGCCTGGCTATTGTGCGAGGGGAATCGGCGGGCGGCGGGTTATCCGGGGGGAGATGGCGAGCCGTCGTGTCGGCCGGATTTCGGGGTATTGGTGTATCCGGCCTATCTTGCGCGGGCGGAGCGGCAGCGGGAGCAACCGACGGTGCGGGCGGAGGAGAAGCCGGGGCCGGTGTTCTTCGTGCACGCGGCGGACGACGGATTGGGGCCGGAGAACAGTCTCGAGTTTTTCCTGGCGTTAAGGAAGGCCGGGGTGGCGGGGGAGGTGCACGTTTACCAGCAGGGGGGGCATGGGTTTGGGATGCTGAAGCAGGGCAAACCGGTGAATGACTGGCCGGCGCGTTGCGCGGAATGGATGAGGGCGGAGGGTTGGTTGAGGTGAGGGGTTAGCGACGCTTCCAGGCGCGGAGCGCAGCTCCGGCGAGCATCAGGCACAGGAGGGAGCTTCCGGCCTCGGGGACGGGGACGGGGGTAAGCAGGATCGAGGTGTCGATGCGGAAGTTCGACTCGGTGGTGTGTCGTTCCGCGAAGAAGATGGCGAGCGAGTAAGAGCTGCCGGGGGTAATTCCGAGCGAGCCGGCCATGGTGTCGAGGTCTGCGGTGGCCGACATGGCACCGTGGACACCTCCGAGATCGATGGCGAGCTTGCCGTTAATGAAGACCCACAGATCGTCGTCGCCGGTGAAGGTGAACGTCTGTCCCATGGCGTAGGTGAAAGTGGTGTGGAGTTCGTAGGTGAAATGGTAGTTGTGGGCGAGGCCTTCATCGCCCCAGCCCGCGCCGTCGATGGGGAAGAAGCTAAGCACGGACTAACCCGCTCTCCCTGAGTGAAATGCGTGTGGATTAGAACCTGGATGAGGTAGATCGGAGGCGGAGGTCGTCCTTAAGGAGGTGTAAAGCGGGCCGACGGTCTACGCATGGTCGAGGGGGGGAGAATTCCCAGTGTCAGCCGTATGCTCTTCGAGGCCAGCGTATTATGGGATCTGTGGGGGTGGGGATGAACTGTAAAGGTTCCCGACGGCAGGGCGTTGATCGGGTCGGGCAGGGCGTTTCGATTCATGTGTAATCTATTATTTGATAACACGTTATGATCCTGGCCCTTCATGCGGTGGTTTGTAAGGATTCCCGACAGTCGGAAGGTCCGACTTGGTCTTCGGGCGGGGATCGGTTAGAACGTTGCCCGCATGCGAGCTTTACCGAATACGCGGTCGTGTTTTGTGTGTGGGGTGGAGAATCCACTGGGGCTGCGGCTTCATTTCGAGACGGATGGGGAGGTGGCGCGGACGGTATTTACGCCGCGACCGGAGCATGTTGGTTTCAAGGAGACCGTGCATGGGGGGATCCTGTCGACGGTATTGGATGAGATCATGGTTTGGGCGATTGGGGTGAAGAAGCGGCAGTTCACGTATTGCGGCGAGTTGGTGGTGCGTTTTCAGTATCCGGCCCGGCCTGGGGAGGCGCTGGTGGTGACAGGGCGGTTGGTGTTGGATCGGCGGGGCCGGATCTACGAGGCGGAGGGGGAAGTGCGGAATGCGGCGGGCCGGGTGGTGGCGACCTCGACGGGCAAGTATATCCCGATCAAGGGGCCGGAGGCGGAGGCCTTGTTGGCGGACCTGTTAGGGCCGATGGAGGTGGATTCATGAAAGGGGCCTGGGTGTTGGCATGTCCGGTGTTGCGCCGGGGGGCGATGGTAGTGCTCGTGGGGATGGCGGCCGTGGGGTTGGAGGGGCAGGGGGTCGACGGGGTGTGGGCGGGGGAGGGCGGGGCAGGGACGAATCGATCCAGGTTTCCGCGGGTTCCTCCTGGCATTGA
>CAZVRY010000418.1:0-4995 GCA_964629545.1 uncultured Verrucomicrobiota bacterium
CCTCCTCCGGCACCAGCCACGCCTCGCGGCCCGCTTCATCCCACCGATACGTCACCCCATACACCCCACCCGCATTCCGCACCAGGAACCGCGTCTCCAATCGCCGCGCCGACGAGGCCACCCCATTCGTCAACTCCAGTTCGAAGTGCTTCACCCACACCGTCCCCGTCGGCGATCCCCACGGCCCCGTCGCCGCAAAGGTCAGCCGATCCTCCAACCGCGGCACTGCAAACCACCGCCTCTTCGTCGCCCCATCCGACCAAAACGGCACATTGATCTCATAGGGCACCACCCCCGGCGACGGCGTCAATGAACCCACGTCCGCAAACGCCCCCGTCTCGGTCAGCGTCGCCGGCAACGGCGACCCGGTCGGCGTCCCCGCATACACCAGGCGCTTCACCGTGTCCTCGCTCTGATCCGCCGTCAGCAGATCCCCATTGCGCGGGTCTACCCCGAACCCCGCGATCCCGCCATCGGTTGTCAAACGCACAAACGGCGGTTGATTGCTCCCCGTGTAGCGCGTCGCCCACACATGACCGCTCACATAGTCCGCAAACACATAATGCCCATACAACTGGGACAACCGCGTGCCCCGATAGACCCGGCCTCCCGTCACCGAATTCCCCTGATTCGTCCCACTGCCATGCCCATACTGCAGGAAGGGATCCACCAACGCCAACCCCGCCGGCGCCGTCCGCGGCCCATTGCGGTTCGCCTCCCGATAATTCCACCCGTAATTGCCCCCGCCCGTCACCACATTCACCTCCTCCCATAATCCCTGCCCCACATCCGCGCAATACAGCAGCCCACTGTCCCAATCGAACGAGAACCGCCATGGATTCCGCAACCCCACCGCCCAAAACTCCGTCCGCACCCGCCTGGGATCCACCGCCACGTTGTTGAACCGATCCGCTCCCACCCACGGGTTGTCCGGCGGGATCGCATAGTGAATCTCGCCCGCCACATTCGTGTTCGCGGCATGCCCGTTCGGCCGCAGACTCCCCGGCCGCCCATCCACATCGATCCGCAATAATCCCGCAAAGAAATCCCGGTCGATCCGCTGACTGTTGTTATACGAGTCGTTCGATCCTCCCTCGTCCCCCAACGCCACATACAGATAGCCGTCCGGCCCAAAATGCAAATCGCCCCCATTGTGATTGCTCGCCTCGTCCCGCTGCGTAATCAACGGCAACTCGCTCCCCGAATCCGCCACCCCCGCATTCCCCTCATGCGTCCGAAACCGACTCAGCCGATTGTGCAACCCCGTCCCCGCCGCCGTGCTGGTCGACAGGGTGTAGAACACGTAGAAATACCCGTTGGTGGCATGCCCCGGATGAAACGCCAACCCCAGCAACCCTTGCTCCCCTCCCGTTACCACCCGCCGCGATAAATCCAGAAACACCGACCGCGTCGGCGCCGCCAAATTCGTCACCACCACCACCCTCCCCGCCTGCTCGACCACAAACAGCCGATTCGTCTCCCCGGGCGGACTCGCGATGGCCACCGGGTTGGTAAACGTCAACCCCGGGAACGCCGTCTCGAACCGATACCCCGCCCGCGGCGGCTCCAACGGCATGGCCAAACGCGTGGCGGCCTCGCGCTGCAATTGGCCCCAAACCAACCCCTCCCCCACTCCCATTCCCCACACCGCCAGCAAGACGTAACGTAATCTCATGCGGCCGCCAATCTGCCCCCAAACCTCCACCCGTCAACCCCCCAAACTCAGGGCCGCCGCTGTCCCCTCGCGGAGCCCATTACCGTGCCTGCAAACGCACACTTGTCCGATAAGTGCTTGCGGCGTTAAGGTTACTCAACGTAAAAACTCCCTATGACACCGCCACCCGCCGAACGCAACCTTCCTCCGCAAGGTTCGCCGGCCTTCACCCTCATCGAACTCCTCGTCGTCATCGCCATCATCGCTATCCTGGCCTCCCTCCTCCTCCCCGCCCTCTCCAACGCCAAAGCCAAGGCCACCGGCGTCTACTGCGCCAACAACCTGAAACAACTCCAAACCGTCTTCACCATGTACGCCGGCGACAACAACGACGACGTCGTCTCCAACGGCCGCGGCGATAACCCCAGAGCCCCTTCCTGGGTCTTCGGCAGCTTCGAAAGCAATAACCCCGATAACACCAACGCCTGGCTCATCACCACCTCCACCAATACCCTCTTCTCCCCTTACCTCAAGACGCTCAATATCTACCGATGCCCCGGCGATAAGAAAGTCGAACGCTTCGGCAACGTCCTCACCACCGTCGTCCGCAGCTACGGCATGAACTCCCACGTCGGTTGGCGCGACGAAACCTACCGCGAACAACCCAACGCCGGCTACCGCGTCTACCGCAAAACCGTCGACATGACCGTCCCCAGCACCTCCAAACTCTTCGTCTTCGCCGAAATCCATCACGACAGCATCTGCCGCCCCTTCTTCGGCATGTACATGACCGGGGAACGCTGGTACCACGTCCCGGCTAACCACCACAAACGCACCTCCAACCTCTCGTTCGCCGACGGCCACGTCGAGTCCCATAAATGGCAGGAAGGCCGCACCTACAATCCCCCCAAAACCATCGCCTGGCACAGCCACGACTACTCCGTCCCCCGCAGCCCCGACCTCGCCTGGTTGAAAGAGCGAACCACCGCCCTCAACCGCTAACCGCCCGCCTTCCCCCTCCCCAGGAACCGTCCCGGGGTTCAAGGCGCGATGCGGATCGGGGAATCCTCTCCCCGCCCCCGCGGAAGCCAGGCGGACCGGCCAACCGCCGCCCCGAGGCAACCGCCAGCAACCCTCACCCCCCCAGGTAAGCGCTGATGACCTGCGGGTCCCGCCGCAGTTCCGCCGAATCCCCCTCCAGCAGAATGCGCCCCGTCTCCAGAACGTAACCCCTCTGCGAGACCTCCAACGCCAGATTCGCATTTTGCTCCACCAACAAAATCGTAATCCCATGCTGCCGGTTCACCTCCACGATCTTCTCGAAAATCGTCTTCACCAGGATCGGCGCGATCCCCAGCGACGGCTCATCCAACATCAGAAACCTCGGCTGGCTCATCAAGGCCCGCCCAATGGCCAACATCTGCTGCTCCCCCCCTGACATCGTCCCCGCCGACTGCATCAAGCGCTCTCGCAACCGAGGGAAAATCTCAAACACAAACTCCAGACCTCGCGCCACCGCCGCCCGGTCACGCACCAGAAACGCCCCCATCTGCAGGTTCTCCATCACCGTCAGGTTCGCAAAGATCATCCGGCCTTCCGGCACGTGACATAACCCCGCTTCCACAATGCGATGCGGAGCCAGGCTGGCGATGTTCCGCCCCTCGTATCGGATCTCCCCCCCCCCGCGCAGCAACCCCGACACCGCCTTCAGCGTCGTCGTCTTCCCCGCCCCGTTCGCCCCAATCAACGTCACGATGCTCCCCGCCTCCACCCGCAAGGACACGTCCTGCAGCGCCGTGATGGCCCCGTAACCCACCGTCAAGTTCTTGATCTCAAGCATGTGCCCGCTCACCCAACCCCCACCGCCATCCGTCACTCGCCCAAATAGGCCTCAATCACCCGCCGATCCGCCCGCACCGCCTCCGGCGTCCCCTCGGCGATCTTCACCCCGTAATCCAAAACCGCAATCCGCCGGCAAATCCCCATCACCACCCGCATGTCGTGCTCCACCAACAGCACCGAAATGCGAAACTTCTCCTCGATGAACTGAATCAACGTCATCAACTCCCCCTTCTCCGTCGGGTTCATCCCCGCCGCCGGCTCGTCCAACAACAACAACCTCGGCCGCGTCGCCAACGCCCGCACAATCTCCAACCGCCGCTGATCCCCATACGGCAAACTCTTCGACGGCAACTCCCGATGTCGCCCTAAATGAAAAATCTCCAGCAACTCCATCACCCGCTCCTCAATCCCCCGCTCCTCCTCCAAAAACGTCCGCCCCCGCCACAACGCATGCCGCAAATCGTGCCGCACATGCAAATGAAACGCCACCCGCACGTTGTCGAATACCGAGAGCGACGGAAACAACCGGATGTTCTGAAAGGTCCGCGCAATCCCATGATCCGTCACCTGGTAGGGCTTCTTCCCCGTAATGTCCGCCCCGCAAAACCGAATCGCCCCCTCCGTCGGCCGATACACCCCCGTAATCAAATTGAACACCGTCGTCTTCCCCGCCCCATTCGGACCAATCAACCCCACCAGCTCGTTCTGCCCCACCGCCAAATTCAAGTCCGCCACCGCGGTCAACCCGCCAAAGCGAATCGTGCAACCGCTCAGCTCCAACAGATTCTGCCCCGCAACGTCGCTCATGACCTCGCCCCCGCCGGCCTCGCCCGCCGCCAGGTGAACAATCCCTGCGGCCGCACCAACATCAATACCACCAGCAACAGCGAGTAGATCACCATCCGCGTGTCCGCCACCCACCGCAGCGAATTCCAAGGCGCCGGCACCCACGGCAACTCGATCCGCGCTACACTCCGCAACACCTCCGGCAACAACGTCAATAACGCCGCCGCCATGATCACCCCCGTCGTGTTCCCCATGCCCCCAAGGATCACCATCACCACAATCTCGATCGACCGCATGAAGTCAAAGCCCTTCGGATCGATCGACAACGTGTAATGCCCAAATAATCCCCCCGCCATCCCCGCAAAAAACGCCCCCACGACAAACGCCACAATCTTATACCGCGTCGGGTTTAACCCCATCGCCTCCGCCGCCACCTCGTCGTCGTGCACCGCCAAAAACCCCCGCCCATAGGTCGAGTTCACGATCGACACCACCACATACGCGCACACCGCCGCCACCCCGTAAACCCAGAACAAATTCGTGTAGGGCGGAATCCCGTTCAGCCCCAACGCCCCCCCCACCGGCTCCACATTCCGAAATATCACCCGAATAATCTCCCCAAACCCCAAGGTCACGATCGCCAGATAGTCGCCCTTCAGCCGCAGCGAGGGAGCCCCCACCAACACCCCCGCCCCCGCCGCCGCCAATCCCCC
>CAZVRY010000419.1:0-4976 GCA_964629545.1 uncultured Verrucomicrobiota bacterium
GCCCTTGCCGCCGCCCATCGGCAGCGTCGTCAGCGCATTCTTGAATACTTGCTCGAATCCCAAGAATTTCAGTATGCCCAGGTTCACGCTCGGATGAAACCGCAGCCCCCCTTTATACGGCCCGATCGCGCTGTTGAATTGCACCCTGAATCCCCGGTTCACCTGCACCCGCCCCCCATCGTCCTGCCACGCCACCCGAAACACAATCTGCCGCTCCGGCTCCACCATCCGCTCCAAGATCCGCCCCTCCTGATACTTCCGATGCCGCTCCACCACCGGCGTCAGCGACTCCAGCACCTCCCGCACCGCCTGCAAAAACTCGGGCTCCCCAGCGTTCCGACGCGTCACCAAATCCCAAACCTCCTCAATATAAGAATTCATGTGTCGATGTTCCTAATCTGACAGGTCAAATAAATGCAAGACCAGCGTGAAGGAAACCCCGCCCCCCACGCAAGCGGGAACTGCCCCTCCGCCAGCAATTCCTCCCCCCCCGCAGTGCGCGCTGGCCAACCACGACCGCTTCAGCTAACCCATCCCCCATGACCGCGACCCCGAAACCACCCCCCACCCCCCCGAACGCCCTCCTCATCGCCCCCCCCCTTCCTCACCCCACCGCCCCTCCGACTCCCCACCCCAGTCCTTGCCTCCATCCAACCAAAACGATCCGACGCTTGGCGGTTCTGACCGTGACGCTGACGTTGCTCGCCCCGCTCCACCCCCTCCAGGCCGCCAACCTCACCCTGCCCAGCCCCATCTACTTCGAAGACTTCGATGCCACCCCCGAGGGCCAACTGCCACCCGGTTGGACCGCCACCCACTTCACCGAAGTCCTCAACCCCTCCCACGACCTCAACAACCTCGATTCCGCCGCCTACGCGGGTTGGACCACGGTCGACGCAACCCGCTTCCGCGGCCCCCTCCTCCAACACTCCAACCCCGCCCAGAACTCCCCCGTCTACCAGCGCGTCCTCTCCTTCAACCCCGCCAACATCGTCAATGGCCTCATCGTTACCAACCTGGCCCAGGGCCGCCTCCTCTTCGCCAACTCCGGCTACCGCCAGGGCCGCAGCCAAGTCCAATACCTCTTCACCCCCGACTTCGATCTCTCCCGTCACACCAACGTCCACCTCGCCTTCCATGGCCTCTACGAACAGAACCAGGACAGCCTCGGCGCCGTCGAGTTTTCCACCAACCGCGGAGCCACCTGGGAGCCCATCGCCTATTGGCTTGCCCCCGAGGATATCCTCCAAGCCAACGGACAAGTGGACGCAGACGCCACCTTCCGCACCCCCTACCCCGACGTGGCCACCTACGTGGATCCCCAGTCCGGCCAAATCCGAGGCGGTTACTACGGCGCCTTCCTCGGCGTCCACAGCAACCGATGGCCCACCCTGGGCCCCTACGTCAGCGCCCGCAAAGACGACGACCCCGTCGACGCCAAACGCGTCGAACTGTTCCACCTCCCGGACGCCCATCACCAACCCGCAGTCCGATTTCGCTTCGCTCACGCCGGCACCGACAGTTGGTATTTCGGCCTCGACCGCTTCGGTCTCTACAGCATCCCCCCCTCCAACCTCCCGCAACTCGCCGCCCTCCCCCGTCACCAACGGCTCATCGAAGGCACGCCTGCGACCTTCCAGGTCCAGGTCCAAGGACCCGGACCCTTCCGCTACCAGTGGCAACACAACGGCGCCAACCTCCCCGACGCCACCCAACCCGTCCTCACCATCCCATCCCTCCAACCCCACCACGCCGGAACCTATGCCGTAACCGTCCACAACGACGCCGGCGCTGCCTCGAGTCCCGTCGGCTCCCTCAGCGTCCTCACCTCCCGCACCCACGTCGGACCTCAACCCGGCGGCGAACACGTCGTCCCCACCCTCCAATGGCTCCGCCCCTTCGGCGACACCCTCCAATACGGAGGCCGCCCCATCGACCTCGCCCTCGCCCCCAACGGGCGCTTCCTCTACGTCAAGGACAACAAAGGCGTGGTCGCCGTGGACGCCTCCTCCTGGACGCTCCGCCAACAACTCCCCTTCGGCGATACCGGCGGCTCCATGCACGGCCTGGCCCTCAGCCCCGACGGCACCCGCCTCTACGCCACCACCGCCGCCAACCACCTCGCCGAAGCCTCCGTCGCCGACGACGGCACCCTCGCCTGGTCCCGTCGCCTGACCCTGCCCAACGCGAGCATCGGCGGCGCCCCCTTCCCCTGTGGCGTCGCCCTCTCCCCCGATGGCGCCCTCGCCTACGTCTGCCTCTCCCGCAATAACTCCCTCGCCATCGTCAACCTCCAGTCCGGCCTCGTCCTCCGCCAAATCGAAACCGGCATCGCCCCCTTCGACGTCGTCCTCTCCCCCGACGGCAGCCGGGCCTATGTCTCGGATTGGGGAGGTCGCCCTCCCGAAGCCCACGAACGCAAAGCCAAGTCAGCGGGAACCGATGTCCTCGTCGACCCCCGCGGTGTCGCCGCCAGCGGAACCGTCTCCTTCCTCGACCTCCGCCGCCCTGCCCGCACCGCCACTGTCCGCGTCGGCCTCCACCCCTCGGGCCTCGCCCTCAGCCCCGACGGCGCCACCCTCTATTGCGCCAATGCCAACTCCGATACGGTCTCCGTCATCGATACCTCCTCCGCCACCGTCCGCGAAACCATCAACGTCCGCCCCGACCCCGCCCTCCCCTACGGCAGCGCCGCCAACGCCCTCGCCCTCACCCCAGATGGCCGCCACCTCCTCGTCGCCAACGGCGGCAACAACGCCTTGGCCGTCGTCGCCCTCGCCTCACCTCCCCAACCCGCCAGCACCGTCCTCGGCTTCCTCCCCACCGACTGGTACCCCGGCGCCGTCGCCACCGACGGCCAACGCGTCTTCGTCGCCAATGTCAAAGGCCTCGGCTCCCGCGGCCAACCCCCCAACACCACGGCCCGCTCCGTTTACTCCTTCCTCGGCACCCTCACCCGCTTTAACCTCCCTTCCCCAGAAACCCTCCGCGAACTCACCCCGCAAACCAAGCAGGACGCCCGCATCCCCCACATGCTCCGCGCTTGGGAACAAGCCCGCTCCGGTCAGCCCCCTCGACCCGTCCCCCACCGCACCGGCGAGCCCTCCGTCTTCCAACACGTCTTCTACGTCATCAAGGAAAACCGCACCTACGACCAACTCTTCGGCGACCTCCCCCAAGGCAACGGCGACCCCGACCTGTGCATCTTCGGACGCCACGTCACCCCCAACCACCACGCCCTCGCCGAACAGTTCGTCCTGCTCGATAACTTCTACTGCAATGGCGTCAACTCCTCCGACGGCCACGCCTGGGCCACCGAAGGGCACGTCGCCGATTACCTCGAAAAAACCTTCGGCGGCACCGCCCGCGGCTACACCTGGGGCGATGACCCCCTCTCCTACTCCTCGACCGGCTTCATCTGGGATAACGTCCTCCTCCACGGCCTCTCCTTCCGCAACTACGGCGAAATGGACTACGCCGAAACCGTTCCCGCCGGCCTCCCCTGGCTCGCCGTCTACCGCGACTTCATCCGCGGCGCCAACACCATCCGCTTCACCCAAAATATCGGCATCGAACCCCTCCGGCGGTTCAGCCCACCCCATTTCCCCGGCTGGAATATGCGCATCCCCGATGTCCTCCGCGCCGACCGCTTCATCCAAGACCTGCGCCAAGCCGAAACCAACGGCTTCTGGCCCCACTTCACCATCCTCTACCTGCCCAACGACCATACCACCGGCACCTCCCCAGGCGCCCCCACCCCCCGCGCCCAGGTCGCCGATAACGACCTCGCCCTCGGCCGCGCCCTCGAGGCCCTCTCCCACAGCCGCTTCTGGTCCAACTCCGTCGTCTTCGTCATCGAGGACGACCCCCAGGACGGCTTCGACCACGTCGACGGCCACCGCTCCATCTGCCTCGTCGTCAGCCCTTACACCAAACGCCAAACCGTCATCAGCGAGTTCTATAACCAAACCGCCGTCCTCCATACCATGGAACGTATCCTCGGCCTCCCCCCCATGAACCAAATGGACGCCCAATCCCCCCTCATGACCGCCTGCTTCACCAACACCCCAAACTTCACCCCCTACTCTGCCCTCCCCAACAACGTCCCCCTCGACGAAATGAACCCCGGCACCTCGACCCTCCGCGGCCGCCCGCGCTACTGGGCCCGCCAAAGCCTCCGCCAAAACTTCGCCCAGTTCGACCGCGCCGACGAAGACACCCTCAACCGCATCCTCTGGCACTCGGTCAAAGGCGCCGACGCCCCCTACCCCGCCGCCTTCGCCGGCGCCCACGGCCGCGGCCTCCGCGCCCTCGGCCTCCAACTCGACCCCAGCCCCATGCCCGACCACGATTAACCCCATTCTGACCGCCCCGTTCACCCCCGCGCGTTCGTTGTCCACGCTTCAACGTGCCCGTTACGGCGACAGGTTCACAGCGGCTGGGTTGTCCTCCACGAACCCGTCACGAACGATGCAAATGTCCTGGCGACGGTAGCGGCGCCTCGGGAGAGCGCCGCCATCTGGCACCCTTCGGCTGGGGCAGGGCGTGGAGGGTTGGTTGAAGCCCGATCTGACCGAACCCCCGGGGAAAGCGAGCGGCTCTTTCCCAAGAGCCGCCACTTAATCCATGGTCGCAAGTTCCTTCCCAGAGCGGAGTTGGAGGGGCCGAGTTCTCCTCGATCCTGACGGCGAAGCGCTTGCTGCCGCCTGACCTCAACCGAGTGAACGTGTCAGGGGCAGGCCAGTGTATTATCTCCTTCGACGGCCTGGCCGAGGCAACCTCCTTCCCAAGCTCCAAACCACGCTCCATCGCCATGCCAATCCGTCCTCCGCTTGTCTCATAATCGACGCCAGTCGCGTTACTCAATGTCACGTGTCACGGTCATCAGGCCCGACTCAAGATCGACTTGCTCAATCCAAATGTAACTACTCAGGTCAAAATGGACGCGAGAGGCCGGGATCAGGCGACTGAAAATA
>CAZVRY010000420.1:0-4966 GCA_964629545.1 uncultured Verrucomicrobiota bacterium
CTCCCCAAATTGCTCCGCCGGCTGCTCCCCAAAATCGTAGACCCCCCAATACAACCCATTCAAAAATAAATGGAAAAACCTCGTGTGCGGCCCCCGATGCCCCATCGCCCGAAACGTCTCCTGCGACCACGCATACCGCGTGCGCGTGCCCCGGCTCCGCTGATAGGCCCCATTCCCGTTCCCCACCGCGTCCGACCAGTGGCGCCAACTGGTGTTGAAATCCGCCCGCAACAGCAAATCGTCAAACCGCTCCGCCGGCGAATCCGGAAACAAGCGATAGCCTAAACTCGTCTCCCCATACTCCCCTTTCATCGTCAGCTTGAACCCGTGCTTCGGGTTCTTCAGCGGACTCCGGCTCGCATTCCCATGCAGATCGAGCCCCGCCTGCACCACAAAGGCCGTCCGCCCATCCGGCAACACCATCTCCACCGAACACGCCTTCTCGTTCGGCGCCTTGTTCGCATCCGAAGCCGACGGATACAGCCCGCCCGTCCCGAAGAGGTCGTTCCGATCCATCACCACGCTCACCAGCGGCAACTGCCGCAGGCCATCCTCCAGTCGCTGCCGCTTCGCCGGATCCACCGCACTCGCCGCATTATTCGGATCCACCCGCAGCGGATCCCAGTCCATCTCGTAGTCCGCCGGGACCTGGTTGTTCGGAAAACCCGACCACGTCCCCCACGTCGCCGGAAACCCCGCCGGCTGCGCCGACTGCCGCATCACTTCGCTCAGGAAAATATACGTCTGCGTCAGCGTGCGCGACCGCAGGTAACCCTCCCTGAACGCAGCCGCCCGCAGCGTGGTCGTCCCGCTCACCGTCAACGGCCGCTCATAAACAAAACCACCCCCGCGCCCAGGGTCGCTCCCATCCAGGGTGTAGCGAATCGTCGCCCCCTCGAGCGCACAGGTCAGCGCCACCTCGAACGGCCGCTCAAAAAGGCCCCGATCCACGGTCGCGTGCGGCGACGGCGCCACCCCCACCACCGCGCTGGCCCCATTGGCCGCTCCCGGCGTCGGAACCCCATAATAAGCCCATTCCCCCGCCGGCGTCCGCCCAAACGAGGTGTCCACCCTCTGCTCCGGATACCCCGGAGCCCACTCGAACACCGCTTCCCTCGGAACTTCCGGAGAGTACAAACCCAAATACTCCCCATACGCATTCAACTTGAAGTTCGTGTGAAACCGATTCGACCCCGTCGGCGCCCGCCGGTCCTTTCCCGAGGCAAACACCACCAAATACCCACCAGGATTCAGCACCCGACTCGGAAAGGTCCACTTGCCCGGCGCGTCCGGATCGTCCGTCAGCGCCCACCCTAACAGGTTCACCGCCACCGCACCCTCATTGTAGAGCTCAACCCAATCGTGCCGCTCCCCATCCTCGTCCGCTAACCCACTCTCATTCGCCGCCGACCACTCATTCACCCGCACCAACCCCACCCCCAAACCCGGATCCAACGTGTTCGTCCACGACCCACCCCCGAACTCATTCCCCGCCGGCGCCAAGTCCCGGATCCCATGCCCCGCCGCCCAGGCAAACCTCACCGCCCCGGACGACGGCGACGCGAACTCGAACACATAAGGGCCCGCGTCCGCCCCAGTCACCGCCAACGCCGGACTGCCGTTCACCAGCAAATCCCCCGCTTCCACCCCCACCACCGGCTCGCTAAACTCCACCTCGCACCGAGTCAACCGGCTCACGGCCGCCCCGGCCACCGGCGCGCGCTCCCGCACCCTCGGCGCCGTCCGATCCGTCACCACATACTGCCACGCCGACCCCGCCGCCTCCGTGCTGAACGGATTCCCCTGCCCATCCGTGATCCGCTGGTCCTCCCCCCAGTCCACCGCCGCGACCCCCTCCGCAGGCGGCGTCACCGTGAACGTGTAACTCGCTGACCCCGGGCCCCCCGTCACCGCTGACGCCGGCAACCCGTTCACCCGCAAATCCCCCGCCCGCACCCCCAGCACCGGCTCCGAAAACTCCACCGTGACCTGACTCAAATCCGTCACCTCAGGCCCCGCCGGATCGTGCCGCACCACCGTCGGCGCCATCCCATCCGACCGCGTCCCCGTCAGCGACAGTTCAAACCGAAAATCGGAGCTCCCGGACAGACTGACGTTGAACGCCTGCACCGCCAGCACGTTCGTCCCCCTCACCAGGTAGGTCGACGGAACCGCCGCCGGCACGAAACTGACCGGCGCCCCCGCCTCGTGCGACTGGCTGGCCACCGCGTTGTAGACCAGTTGGTTCGGCGCCCCCGCCCGCGCCACCTCCACCCCATTGATCCAGGCCACAAACCCATCGTCGTAGTTGACACTCAACAGGACCCCCTGCACCTCGCTCACGTTGGTCAGTGCAAACTCCCGACGCAGGAAAATCGACGTGTAGTTTCCTCGCATGTCGCTCAAGAGCGTCCCCCCAGTCAGATTTTCCCCGTAATGAAACGGCGCCACCCCCGTGTTCCAGGCGTTCGCATTGAACCCTGGCGACCGCCATAACGTGACCGGGTTCGATGCCTCGTTCGTCCCCTTGCGAAACCGCCAGGTCGAACCGTTCGACACCCAGGTCTCCTGTGCCCAAACCCCACCGCCCACCCCCAGCAAGCCCATGCCCCCTATCCCCAGCCAGCCAGCCAAACCAAACCCGAACTTCTTCCACATGGCGAACACGCCCCACCTAAGCACACCTCCACCCCAAAACACAAGACCAGCCGCCCCGCCCACAGCAATTCTCATTTTGAAAAAGGGAGTCCCCCTCACCCCATCCCTCCTGAACCCAGGCCAGCGAGGCGTTGGCTCAGGTGGGGAGAGAATTCTCCCAACCAAAGTTCGCGCTTTGAACCCCTGAACCGAGCATACACTCGCTGACTGATGTCAAGTGCTCCTGGCCACCGCGGGCCGGGCGGGGCGATCCGGGAAAGTACCGTTGGACGGTGAGACGATTAAGAGAGAGTTGGCGAGGGGCGGGGATCTGAGCCTGGGCGAAGTGTTGCGGGTCCGGATCCGGTATTTCACCGACCGGGTGGTCTTGGGCGCGCGCATCTATGTCAACGAGGTGTTCACGAAGTTCCGGGGTTCGAAAGGTGACAGGTTCAGAGTATCAGGGGATCGATAGGGTGACAGGTTCGTCGACAGGGTGACAGGTCCGAAGGGGAAAGAAAAGTGATAGGTTCATGGCGGCGCCCACGGATAGGGTGACAGGTTCATGGTTGCCCCCCGGGGCATGGTCTTTCGTTTTGAGTTCAAGCGCAGGCGAGGAGGGCCAGAGCACGGGCGGGATGGGAGTGGAGACGCTCCAGCACCGCCGGCAGGGATTGGGGCCCCAATTCCGGCGCCAGCACGCACAAGAGCGCATCGCGGAGCAGCGCCAGATTGGCCAGCAGGGTGGCGTTCCGGGAGCGCGAACCGTCTTCGCCCAGCACCGCATCGCGCCGCCAGTGGTTGCGGGTTTCCACCCCGCCCCAGTGTCCCCGAATCCACGCCAGCCAGCGCTCCGGCGTCGGGTCTTGGGCGGGTACGCTGGACAGGTAATAGCGCGTTTCGGAAGAGATACTCCCCACCCTTTTCCACAATGGTCCGGGCGTGCGCACGCTGGCAGTGCAGGGGATCGCCCGTGATGAGCTTGTCATCCAAGGCGGGCAGCTGTTTCAAGAGCGCCGCCGCCGCGGTTTGTTCGCAGCGCGGGGTGTGTTCTTTCTGGTTGTAGATGGCCACCGCCTGCGGTGCGCCGTACTCGTGTTGGGCCAGGGTGAGCAGGCCGATGTGATCTCGAATCATGTTACCGTCCAAGGCCAGGGCGGCGGGCAGGCGGCCGGCGCGGGCCTGCAACAAACCATTGAGCAACGTGGCAAACGCCTCGGAGTCCATCCGCGTGAGCACTTGATAGAACGCGCTGGAGCCGGGGACTTGGTAGAACCGCCGCGTAGCGCGCTTGCGTGGCAACCCCAGCCGGCGGTGCTGGGCCTGGGTCAAGGTGGTGGCAAAGCGCGCGATCTCGGCGATCTCCCGCCGCCCGGCCAGCAGGGCCATCGCGACGAGCGTGAGCACCGGGCCGATGCGATAACGGGTGTTGTCGTCGCGCGGATCGGGGGCGTGGCGGAACACGTCCAGGAGCGAATCCAGGTCTGCGGCCGCCACCGGCGACGTGCCGGAAGGGGCCGCGCCCAGACCGGCACGGCAGCCCTCCGGCACCTGCACCGCCCACAGCAGCGCTTTGGCGTTGGGGCCCAACGGGTAGAGCCACAACTTCTTGGGGCGCTCGTTGAGAACGTAAAAGTCGGCGCGGTGCCGACGGTAGCCCGCGCTGAACCCGACCGGTTCCCAATTACTGGCCTTGTAGCACGTGCCGGCGTAGGCCTCCGGATCCGTGAAGGTCTCGGCCAGAAGCGGTCGGTAGCCGAAGTGTTGGTGCCAGTGTTCGGGCAGGACGCGCAGCACCGCCGCCAGCGCTTGCGAGGCCAGATTGGGGGATTGTCCCTTGCGGGTGAGCAGGAGGAAGCGGCGGTTCTGCACCCCCAGCTTGAGCCGCTCGATCCGTTGATTGGCGCTCCAGCCAATCCAGAGATCCCGATCCTTGAGCGCGCAGCAGGCCGGCCCCCCAGACCAGCAGGGCGACGGGCTGGCCGTCACGTTCGACGACTTGGCGCAGGTAATCACCCACCGGGCGACCGGCGCCCAGGGAATGGTGATCGGTCAACACGCTGTCAAACCACGCGACTTCCTCGGGTGTAGGCACACGGGCGACCAGAGCGGAGCGCAGCCCAGGGGCGGCTCCTTGAGAACAAGGCATTTTCATTCGAGCGTAGCAGGGCAAAAAGCACGTCCCGCGTCTAGCTCGAGTTTTAACCCATCATCCCCAACTACTTCGGCCCCAAAAAAAATTCGCCGTGAGCCTCTCTCACGATGTCAATTGTCGATTTTGGCGAAAACTGGGGGGTTTTTCAGCGGGTTGGGATGGGCGTCGGGGTGA
>CAZVRY010000421.1:0-4945 GCA_964629545.1 uncultured Verrucomicrobiota bacterium
TGACATCGGCGGGAGAGGAGCAAGGGTAAGAGTAAGAGCAAGGGTAAGAGTAAGAGCAAGGGTAAGAGTAAGAGCAAGAGTAAGAGTAAGAGCAAGAGTAAGAGTAAGAGCAAGAGTAAGAGTAAGAACGACAGGAGATGGGATTGGGGGAGGATCGCCCTCCGTCTTTGCCTAGATTCCTAGATACTGATGGGAGGAATCATCGAGCCATTCTCGCCAGGCGAAGAATTCTGTCCTACACCCAGGGGGGCAGGGGCGGGATTTTTTGCTTGCGTTTATAAGGGCGAAGCACTAATGCCCAACGTTGGATAAGTCGGGATGGGCGCCCGGGCAGCAGGATGGCAGGGCGGGGCTCAGCCGGCTGTGCGCGGTCAACGATGATGATGCACGCGAGGGAACAGGTGAGAGGAGGGGTAGCATGACGCTGAATGAGCGTGAGGGTGGTTCGGTGTTTTTGCCCCGTGCGGCGTTGGGGGAGTTGGTGGCGGTGCTGCGTGGGGAGGGCTACGTGGTGGTGGGCCCGCGGGTTTCGGGTGGGGCCCTGTTGCTGGGGCCGCTGAGCACGGCGGAGGAATTGGCGCACGGGTGGCGGGACGAGCAGGAGGGAGGGCATTACCGGTTAGGGCCCGGCGATCCCGGCCTGACCTTTGAGACCGCCGTGGGGATGAACAGTCTGCGGTCGTTTCTGTTTCCGGCGGATCAGACGCTGTTTCGCGGTCATGTGGAGGGCGAGCGATTTGTGCTGGACGGCGGGCCGCCGCAGGTGCCGCGATTTGCGTTTTTGGGGATTCGTCCCTGTGATGTGGCGGCGTTGGGGGTATTGGACCGGGTCATGGGGGGGACGG
Source organism: uncultured Verrucomicrobiota bacterium (assembly GCA_964629545.1). Taxonomy (GTDB): domain Bacteria; phylum Verrucomicrobiota; class Verrucomicrobiia; order Limisphaerales; family CAZVRY01; genus CAZVRY01. Next base: position 846 of record CAZVRY010000421.1, read on the forward strand.
GGGCGGGGGACGTGCCGTGCGTGGCGGAGCGATCGTATTGGGAGGCGCGGCGGCAGGCGTTGTTGATTGCGGTGAACTGCACGCGACCGGCGAGGACGTGTTTTTGCGCCTCGATGGGGACTGGGCCGGCGGTATCGGGCGGGTTTGATCTCAGTCTGACGGAGTTGCGGGCGGGTTTTGTGACGCGGGCTGGGTCGGAGGTGGGGCGGGGATTGGTGGCGCGGTTGCCGGTACGGGAGCCGAGTTCGGCGGAGTTGGAGTTGGCGGAGATCAAGCTTGAGAACGCGCGGGAGCACATGGGGCGGCATTTGGAGGTGCGGGGATTGAAGGAGGCGTTGGAGCGGGCGGTGGAGCATCCGCACTGGGAGGAGGTGGCGCGGCGGTGTCTTTCCTGCGGGAATTGCACGTTGGTGTGCCCGACGTGCTTTTGTTCGACGGTGGTGGAGGGGAAGGAGTTGGGGTCGGCGGGGGCCACGCGGACGCGGCATTGGGAGTCGTGCTATTCGCATCAATTCAGCTACACGACCGCGGGGCCGGTGCGGAGCACGGTGCGGGGGCGGTATCGGCACTGGCTGCGGCACAAGCTATGCACCTGGCACGACCAGTTCGGGGGGAGCGGGTGTGTGGGGTGTGGGCGGTGCATCACTTGGTGTCCGGTGGGGATCGATTTGACGGTGGAGGCGGCCAAGTTACGGGCGGGGAGTGAGGGGGCGGGACGGGAGGTGACGGCATGAGCACGGCGACGCGGGTGGCGGGGGTGGGGGTGGAGCGGGGGGTTGGGGCCGAGGGGTGGGTGCCGCATCCGGCGCGGATTTTGGCGATCAAGGAGGAGAACTTCAACACGAAGACATTCACGTTGGAGTTTTGCGACGAGGGGGTGCGGCGGGCTTACCGATTCGCTCCTGGGCAGTTCAACATGGTGTATGTGCCGGGGGTGGGGGAGGCAGCGATTTCGATCAGTTCGAATCCCTATCGGCCGGAGCAATTGGAGCACACGATCCGGCTGGTGGGGACGGTGACGCGCGCGGTGGCGCGGATGCGGGTGGGGGAGGTGGTGGGGTTGCGGGGCCCCTTTGGGCGGGGTTGGCCGCTGGAGCAGATGGAGGGGCGGGATGTGGTGGTGTTGGGGGGAGGCATTGGGCTGGCGCCGTTGCGGCCGGCGGTTTACTGGATTCTGCAGCATCGGGAGTATTGCCGGCGGGTGGTGTTGCTTTATGGCTGTCGGACGCCGGAGGACCGGCTTTACGTGGAGGAGTTGGCGCAGTGGTCCGAGGATCCGACGTTGGACGTGCTGGTGACGGTGGACAATGCGACGTCGGGGTGGACGGGGCCGGTGGGGGTGGTGACGAACCTGCTCCGCCGGGTGAAGGTGAATGCGGAGCGCACGGTGGTGATGGTCTGCGGTCCGCGGATCTTGAACCGGGTGGCGGCCTGGAATTTCCTGCAGTTGCACGTGCCGCCGGGGCAGGTGTATGTGAGTTTGGAGCGGAACATGAACTGCGGGTTCGGGCGCTGCGGGCATTGCCAGTATGGCCCGAAGTTTGTCTGCCAGGACGGCCCGGTCTTTGGGTTTGACGAAATCGCGTCGGTGTTTGCGAAGGAGGAGATTTGACATGCCCTATTCCACGCTGCCTCCGCCGGCTCCCGGTGCGCGGCCCAAGCTGGCGGTGTTCAAGTTTTCGAGTTGCGACGGTTGCCAGCTTTCGCTGTTGAACCTGGAGGACGAGTTGCTGGCGTTGGTGGAGGCGGTGGAGATCGCGTATTTCCTGGAGGCGCGCAGCCGGGTATTGCCGCCGCCTTACGACATTGGGCTGGTGGAGGGCTCGATCTCGACGCCCGAGGAGGAGCGGCGGATTCGGCAAGTGCGGAAGGACTGTCGGTTCCTGGTGACCCTGGGGGCATGCGCGACGTCCGGGGGCATTCAGTCGTTACGGAACTGGGCGGACGTGGGTGAGTTTATTGGCGCGGTGTACGCGCATCCGCAGTATATCCACGCGCTGGAGACGGCGACCCCGATTGCCTCGCACGTGTTTGTGGATTTCGAGTTGCGGGGTTGTCCGGTGAACGAGCGGCAGCTGTTGGAGTTGCTCAGCGCGCTGCTGGTAGGGCGGCGTCCGAACATCCCAACTTACGCGTTGTGTCAGGAGTGCAAGCGGCGGGGGTTGCCGTGCGTGATGGTGACGCAGGGGATGCCGTGTCTTGGGCCGGTGACGCAGGCGGGGTGTGGGGCGTTGTGTCCGGCTCTTCAGCGCGGGTGTTACGGGTGTTTTGGGCCGTCGGAGCAGCCGAATTTGCGGGCATGGGGCGACTGGCTGTTGGCGCACGGGGTGGAGGCTCGCGAGGTGAAGCGTCGATTGCGGTCTTTCAACGGGTATTTGGAACCCTTCAAGCAAGCGAGCGATCACTATGAGCAACTCGAGCAACCGCGTCGGTGAGGGGGCGGGGAAGACCCGCACGCTCAAGGTGTCTTCGTTGGCCCGGGTGGAAGGGGAGGGCGGGCTGCATTTGGAGATGGTGGAGGGGAAGTGTCGGGCGGTGCGCTTGGAGATTTACGAGCCGCCGCGGTTCTATGAGGCCTTGTTGCGCGGGCGCGATTTCCGGGAGGTGCCGGACATCACGGCGCGGATTTGCGGCATTTGTCCGGTGGCGTATCAGGCGAGTTCGTGTCACGCGCTGGAGAAGGCGATGGGGATATTCGACCAGGTGGATCCGGGGCTGCGGGCGTTACGGACGTTGATGTATTGCGGGGAGTGGATCGAGAGTCACGTGCTGCACATGTTCCTGTTGCACCTGCCTGATTTTCTGGGCCAGGAGAGTGTGCTGGCCCTGGTGCCGACGCACGGGCCGGTGGTGAAGCAGGCGTTGGCGATCAAGAAGCTGGGCAATGCGATGCTGGCGTTGCTCGGGGGGCGGGCGGTGCATCCGGTGGGGATGTGTGTGGGCGGGTTCCATGCGGTGCCGGAGGTGGCCGCCTGCCGGGAGTTGGGGGAGCGGGTGAAGCCGGCCATTGAGGAGATGGCGGCGTTGACGCTGTTTTTGGCCGAGAAGCTGACCTACCCTGGTTTGGAGCGGGACTACGAGTTCCTCGCGTTGTGTCATCCGAGCGAATACCCGATGAACCTGGGGCGGATTCGGACGAACAAGGGGCTGGATGTGGATCAGGAGGAGTTCCTGCAGTGCGTGGAGGAGCACCACGTGGCGCATTCGACGGCGCTGCATGCCACGGTCAAGGGACGCAACCACTATCTGGTCGGGCCGCTGGCGCGGTTGAATCTGAATCACGAGAAGCTGCATCCGCGGGCGCTGGCGTTGTTGCCCAAGGTGTGCGAGTTGGCGGGGGCGACGCTGCCCTGGCGGAACAATTTCCTCTCGCTGCTGGCGCGGGGATTAGAGACGGTGCACGCGCTGGCGTTGGCCTATGACCTCTTGCGGGACTATCGGCTGCCCTCGCGGGTGGCGGTGCCGTGCACGCCGCGGGCCGGGGTGGGAGGCCATGGGACGGAGGCCCCGCGGGGGCTTTGCTGGCATCATTACCGGACGGAGGCGGATGGGACGATCGCCTCGGCGCGGATTGTGCCGCCGACGAGTCAGAACTTGGCGGTGATCGAGGAGGACCTGATGGACTACGCGCCGGGCCTGAATGCGTTGTCGGACGAGGAGGCGGGGTTGCGCTGCGAGCATTTGATCCGGAATTACGATCCGTGCATTTCGTGTTCGGTGCATTTTCTGAGGCTGACGCGGACCTTTCGCGGGGCCGAGGGGGGGGATTGAATGGCGGAGGGCGGAGGGCGGAGGGCGGAATCGGACGGGAGTTTCGACCTGCCAGGGTCCGGGGTCATTCTGGTGGCGGCGGTGGGTCAGAGGCGGCGGGGGGATGACGCTTTGGGCGGGTGGGTCCTGGACGCGTTGGAGAGGGAGTCGGCGGCGGGGGTAGCGCTGCTGGACCTGACGGGGGCGGGTCCGGCGGGATTGTTGGACCGACTGGAGGGGCGAGCGGGTGTGATTGTGGTGGATGCGATGCAAGCGATGGGGGGTCGAGTGGGCGAGGTCCTTGACCTTGATGGGGGGCCGGGCGGTCGTGGGATTGGTGCTGCGGGCGG
>CAZVRY010000422.1:0-4907 GCA_964629545.1 uncultured Verrucomicrobiota bacterium
ATTCGGGCGCGGCACCACGCCGACCGTGGTCAATCAGGGTGACAGGTTCACCTCCATGGCGCTTTGAACCCCTGAACCGTTTGCGTCTCCCCTCTCGGGGGACCGGTTCATGGAGAGGACAGCGGGGGGGGCGGCGGTTGCGGTTCCGGTTTGCCAGCGGCTCGAATGCCGGTAAGGTGCGGCTGTGCAGAATGCATACAGCGTCGCCGCCCATTGGCGGGGAGGGTTTGACGAGGCGGGCTTGCAGGCCTGGGCCGAAGGGCTCCGGGCGCGGTTGGCAGCACCCAAGGTGACGATCGGGTTGGTGTTCCTCAGCCCGACCTGGTTCGAGCACGCGGCGGCCGCGCTGGAGGTGCTGCGGGTCCATGCGCGCATTCCGCTCCTGGTGGGGTGTTCGAGCCCGAGCATGGTGGCGGGGGCGCAGGATTTCGAGGCGGACGCCGGGTTGGTGCTGGGGCTGTACTGGCTGCCGGACGCCGTGCTGACGGCGAGCCGCTTTTGCCAGGAACAGGTCGAACAGGCGGCGGGCCCCGAGTATTGGCGCCAGGCCATGGGCGTAGCGGAGGATCCCGGTCACGGCTGGCTGGTCTTTGCGGATCCCTTCCATCTGGACGCGGAGCGCTGGCTGAGCCAATGGAACGAGACCTTCGCCGGAATGCCTATCCTCGGCGGGTTGGCCGGCGGTCCGGACGGCGAGACGCGCACGCAGGTTTACCTGAATGGAGACGTGTTCGAGGAGGGGGGGGTGGCGGTCAGCTTCGGCGGCGGGGTGCGGTTGGTCGGGGCGGTGTCGCAAGGCTGCACCCCCATCGGCGAGACCTGGACGATCACCCGGACGGACAAGAACGTGATCCAGCAGATTGGCAACCGGCCGGCCTACCAAGTGCTGGTGGAGGCATTCAGCAAGCTCCCGGCGGAGGAACAGAAGAAGGCGCGTGGCAACCTCTTCATTGGCCTCGCCATGAACGAATACCAGGAGGATTTTCATCGGGGCGATTTCCTCATCCGCCCGCTGTTGGGAGGCGATCCGAGCACGGGGGTCCTGGCGGTCGGCACCATGCCGCGGCCGGGACAGACCATCCAATTCCATCGGCGGGACGCGGCGGCGGCGACGGAGGATCTGCAGGCCATGCTGGCGCGGACGCGGCAGGAAACGGCGGGCTACCCGATCTATGGAGGTTGCCTCTGCTGCTGTAACGGGCGAGGCAGCCGGCTGTTCGGGCTCCCCCATCACGACGCCGGATTGGTCCAGGACCGGCTCGGACCGCTGGGATTGGCCGGCTTTTTCTGCAACGGCGAAATTGGGCCGGTGGCGGGACGCAATTACCTCCACGGCTACACGGCTTCGCTGGCCTTGTTCGTGAAGCGATGACGTCTCCTGCCTCGGCGAGCGGGGGGGCGGCACCTCCTTCGTTGATTTACGTGGTCCGTTCCGCACTGGAACCGCTGCGTTGGGACGAACTCTTTCCGGCGTCGGCCGCGCAGCCCTTGGAGATCGAACTGGGCGCGGGCGACGGGTCGTTCCTGGCTGGCTACGCCGCGCTTCACCGGGAGCGGAACTTCGTCGGCGTCGAGCGTCTGCTGGGGCGGTTGCGGAAGATCGATCGCAAGGGCCGACGGCTGGGGTTGACCAACCTGCGGGCGGTCCGGTTCGAGGCGGGCTACCTCCTCCGCTACCTGGTGCCGCCGGGGTCCGTCGACGCCCTGCACCTCTACTTCCCTGACCCCTGGCCGAAACTCAAGCATCGTGGGCATCGCTTGATCAACGAGGCCTTCCCGGGGTTGGCGGCGGCGGCCCTGCGGCACGGCGGATGGGTCCATCTGCGGACGGACGATGCGGATTATTTTGCGCAGATGGAGCGTGTGTTTGGGGCCGCGACCGGATGGGCCAGGGAGGCCACGCCGGAGGCGATGTTGGCCCAGCGCACTGATTTCGAGGCCGAGTTCCATGCGCGGGGCATCCCCACCCTCCACGCCTCGTTCCGCCTGGAGTCCGGAATCCTTGAAACCCGGACCCTCACGAAGGGGGACAGCCGCCCCGCAGGTGAACCGGCTTCTGGTCTGAGGTCACGCCTCGCTAGACGTCGATGACCGGGCCGGAGCCGCCGGGGCCTGAGGTGGGTCCGGGGGGCCGGCGTCTGGGGTGCCGCGAGCGTCGGACGCGAATGCGCGCCCCGCCCAGGCCTGTGACGGCTTGGAGGCAGACGCTGATCACGCTGACGATGAGGGCGCCTTTGAGGGCGGTCCAGAAGCTGTCCACGTGGAAGAACTTGAGTTGGCCGACGAACCAGAGGAGGAGGGCGTTGATGACGATGGTGAAGAGGCCGAGGGTGACCAGGAGGAGGGGCAGAGAGAGGAGGAACATCAGCGGGCGGACGAAGGCATTGAGCAGGCCCAGGAGCAAGGTGGCCGCGAGCAGGCCGGGGACGTTCTCATAGCTGATGCCACGGAGGACGTTGGCGGCCACGAGCACCCCGAGGGTGGTAATGACCCAACGTTGGACGAAGGCCTTGAGTTCGGCGGGCAGCGAGGTGGGGGACGAGGGGGAGGTTTTCAAAGCCGGGGTGCTGGCAGGCGAAGGGCAAGGGCAGCGCGGGGGGAAGGAACGCAAGCCAAGGTCCGGATGGGGGAGGGGCAGTTCACGGCGAGGGGGCGGGGGCGGGATCAAGCCGGGTGCGGCCGCGTTCGACCCGCGCTCGTTGGGGGGGATAGAGGGCGGCGAGGTCAAGGCGATCGAGGTAGCGTCGGGCCTCGTCGAGCTGGTCGAGGGCGAGGTGGGTTTCGAAACGGGCGAGCAGGTACTGGTTGAGGTCGTTGGGGCTGAGGGCGTTCTCGGGGAGGGTGCGCAGGAGGGCCAGGGCCTCGGGGACCCGCTGGTTGAACAGCAGGGCGAAGCTGTGGTTGATGCGTGTCGCCACCAGGTTGGGGAAACTGTGAAAGAGCTGCAGGGTCAACTTGATGGCTTCCTCGGGGCGTTCCCCGTTGATCAGGAGAGCGGCGGCGTAGCTGTTGGCGGCATCGGCATGCTCGGGATGGAGGGCGTAGAGCCGCTCGGCCGCCTGCAACAGGCGGTCCGTCTCGCGCAATTCGATGGAAGCGCGCAGGAGCGTGGTCCAGTAGTCGGCGTTCTTGGCCAAATCCTGCTCGGCGGGGACGAGGGCAGCGCGGGCGAAGCGGGGGTAGCGGAGTTGGAGCAGGGCTTTGCCGACCTCGAGGCGGAGTTCGGAGGCGTCGATCCGCTCCTTGGCGGCCAGCTCGAAGGCGAGTTCAGCCTGGGCGAAGCGCTCGAGGGCAAGCTCCGCACGGCCTTCCAGGAAGTGGCTATACCCGGCCAGAACATCGCCCACCCCGCTCTGCTGGCGCATCTGCACCGCGGCGCTGCGCAATTCCTCCCAGGCCTTGAGGTCTTGCAGCAGCCGCACATAGGCGGTCCACACTTCCATCGACTGACCCAGCGTTGGGAGATAGTGTTGATAGAGCCGCCGGGCCGTGTCCTGGAGCCCGAGTTGCACGTAGGCTCGAGCCAGCAACAGCAACTCATGCGCCGAGGTGGGCGGATGAGGATACAGCTCCGCCTTCTGCACGGCCGCCTCCTTGCGCCCGGAAGCCGCGAGCAACAGCCAGTATTTCACATGGTCGGGCAGACGGTCGGCCCGCCACTGCTCCAATTGCTCCAGGGCATCGCCGTAGGCCGTGGCGTCCTGACCGTGCGCGCTAACCAGCAACTGCAGGCGATGCGCGGTCAGCCGGCGGAGCGGATCGGACCGCGCCGCGGCGAGTCGAGCCCGGCCCGCGGCGATGGTGTCCGCGGGGCCCCAGCCGGCCTGATAGGCGTCGTGGTAGAGGGCGAGATTGGGATCGGCCTTCATCTCCGCGGGGAGCCGGTTCCAGCGGTCGAGAAACTGGGGGATGAGGCCGGCATGGAAGAGGGCTTTGGCGAAAGCCGCCTGTTGGGGCGGGGCCAGGCTGTCCGCCTTCGGCGCGAGCAAGCGGATCTGATAGGCGTATTCTTCGAAGCGATCGAGTATGTCCGAGGCCAACGCCAAGTCGGTCGCGTTGGTCCCGGTCAGTTTCATCGACCAACTCGCCCAATAAAACGCCTCCCCAAGGCGCTTGCGGTCCGGCGGGTCCACGCTCAGGAAACCCCGGAGCATCTGCCGTATCAGCTCCGCATCCGCCCGGTTGTTCAACGCCGCCGCCCGCCAAGCCGTCCAGGCGTCCCCGTGCTGCCCCGCCGCCGTCAGTCGCTCGGCCGTCCGCCGAAGCGACCAGGCCTGCACCCGGTCCAGCCAGCTAATGCGGATCTCGGGGAGAAACCCCTCCGGCGTGACCAGCCACATCTTGGGCAGGAACAGGGCCAGGAACGCGCCCAAGCCCAGGATGAGCAGCACGCAGACGCGGAACCACACGTTGAAAATGATCATCCGCAGGAAAGGCGAGTAGATCAGCTTCCGCGAGAGGTTCTTTTTGATCCGGCGGCGGCTCGGGAGACGCATCGCATCGACCATGGAACATGGCGTGGCGACTGACAAGCACGGAGGGCGCTGGGATCGCAATTCTCATTTTGAAACGCGGACGGCCCCTCACCCGGCCTCTGGCCACCCTCTGCCCGCGCCTTTTCAGCAGAAAGCAGCCGAGGCGCGGGGAGAGAATTGCCTGATCAGCATCGCGCATAGAACCCTGGAACCGTTGACGTTTCCCCTCTCCCTTTCTCCCTCTCCCCAACCTGAGACAACGCTGCGCTGGAAACGGCTGGGGGGAGGGACGGGCCTTCGCCGCGCCGAAGCGGCTTCGGCCGCGCAGGCGGGGTGAGGGGTGACGGTTCATGGAGAGATTGGACCTCCGAGTTTCTGACGCGCATGGGGACCATGAACCGGGCGGACCGGGAGCAAGAGCAAGAGCAAGAG
>CAZVRY010000423.1:0-4904 GCA_964629545.1 uncultured Verrucomicrobiota bacterium
GCGCGTTGCACGAAAATGGGGGCCGGAGCGGGTCTGAGGTCACGCCTCGCTAGTTTCTGGGTGAGGCGGTCTTGGGCGTGAGCGAGTTTGCGGGGTTTGGTGTTATGGCGGCGTTGCCAGGTGAGTTGGCGGAGGGCGGAGAAGCGGAGCCAGACGAAGAGGCAGGCGAGCGCGGTGGGGTTGGCGTGGGTGCGGTCGAGGAGGTCGTGGCAGAGGTTGAACCGGTGCACCAGGGTGGACGATTGGCGGCTGGTTTTGGCGTGGATGGAGAGGCCGCTGCGGGTGGGGTGGTCGAGGGAAGCGGTCATGGGGAGAAGGCTCGAGGTGGGGCGGGACCAGCCACCGAACGGACGGGGGATGCGAGTTGGACTTAGGGGGCTTTGATGTGGTTATAGATGTTGAGGTAATCCTGGCCGGGGCGGTTCCAGGAGTAGTCGTAGCGCATGCCGTTGAGGATGAGTTCGCGGAAATAGTGCGGGTAGGCATGCCAGAGGCCGAGGGCGCGGTGGAGGGCGGATTCGAGTCCTGGCCAGTTGTAGTCGTTGAAGACGTAGCCGTTGCGTTCGTGGAAGGGCTTGTGGGCGTAATTGGCGTCGAAGACGGTATCGGCGAGGCCGCCGGTGTTACGGACGATGGGGACGGTGCCGTATTTGAGGGCGATGAGTTGGGTGAGGCCGCAGGGTTCGAATTCGCTGGGGACGACGAGGAGGTCGGAGCCGGCGTAGATGAGGTGGGCGAGTTCCTCGTGGTAGCGGATTTCGAGGTGGCAGTCGGGGTGGTCGTTGAAGTGGCGTTTGAGGTTCCAGAAGGCGTTATGGATGTGGCCGTGGGGGCTGGAGCCGAGGAGGACGAATTGGCAGCCGTGGTTGAGGCAGTAGGGGATGGCTTGGAAGAGGAGGTGGACGCCTTTCTGGTGGTCGAGTCGGCCGACGAAGGAGAGGAGGGGTTTGAAGTCGTGGCGGAGCCAGAGGAGGCGGCGGAGGGCTTCTTTGTTCTCGTATTTATCCTGGAGGGTGTCGGCGGAGTAATGGCGGTCGATGTGGGGGTCGATTTCGGGGTTCCACGCGTTGTAATCGAGGCCGTTGAGGACGCCGCCGACCTTCTGGTGGTGGAGGTCGAGGGTGCGTTGGAGGCCCATCCCGAGGTGGGTGGTGCGAATTTCCTGGGCGTAGCGGGGGGAGACGGTAGTGACGAAGTTGGAGTAGACGATGCCGCCTTTCATGAGGTTGATGGCGCCGTGGCGATGGTCGTCGAGGAGGCGGTCTCGGGTCATGAGGGGGCCTGGGTTGAGGCCGACCTGACGGAGGATGTGTTCGCCGTGGACGCCTTGGTGGGCGAGATTGTGGAGGGTGTAGCAGACGCGGGGGTGAGTCATGCCGAGGCGTTGGTACATCTCGAAGAGGAGGACGGGGACGAGGCCGGTTTGCCAGTCGTGGCAGTGGATGATGTCGGGGTGTTTGTTGGTTTTGAGCATGAATTCGAGGGCCGCCCGGCTGAAGAAGGCGAAGCGCTCGACGTCGTCGGCGTGGCCGTAGAAGAGGCCGCGGTCGAAGAAACGGTGCGAGTGATGGGGTTCAATGAAGAAGCATTTGAGGTTCTCGACGAATCCGAAGAAGACGTCGCAATGGACCCACTGGTTGTGGAAAGGGACCCAGAGGTCGCCGTAGGTCTTGGTGAGGCCCTGGATGCGGTCGTGCCGGAGGCAGTCGTAGAAGGGGAGGATAATCTCGACGGCATGGCCGCGGATGGCGAGTTCTTTGGAGAGGCCCTGAACAACGTCGCCGAGGCCGCCGACTTTAGCGACAGGAGCGCATTCGGGGGCGATTTGGATAATGAACATAGATTACTGGGACGGGCGGCTGCGGCGCGCCCCCCGGCGGGCGCCGCCGAGAACGGAGGCCTGATAGCCTTCCTGGCGGCAAAAAGCAACCGGTGAATGGGGGGCTCATGAATTCAGGGCGAACATGAAGGGGGCGGCGCGGGCGGACTGTTTAATTCATGCTCCGCCCTGAATGCACGTGGTGTCAGCCGAGGGTGAGCCTCATGAATTCGGGGCGAACATGAATTCAGGGCGAGCATGAAGCGCCGCGCGATGCCGCCCTGTTCATGACTTCGTCGCCTCCATCGGACGGAGGAGAGGGCCCGGGAGAGGAGGCCAACCGTCACAACGTCCCGAGGCACGCCGCCGGACTTCGCGAACACTTCCGGGAAGTCACGGGGGCGCCATCACGTTCATTTTGTCGTGAACTGGATTTCCCCTTGCCAGTCGTCAGGGGGCGGTTTGGATTGAAACGCGGCGATTTGCGTCTGATAGAGGGAGGCCGCTTGGGCCAGGTGGGCTTCGCGGGTGACGATAGGGTGACAGGTTCGTCGTGAGGTCCGGCCTGGCCAGCGCGAGGTAGGCCGTGCGTGAACGAACCACAGCGAACCGGTCACCCTGTCCGCAACGCTACCCTGTCCGAATGCCCCGCCCGGCCCGCGGTGGCCAGCAGCACTTGACGCGAGATGCAGTGGTAGCCGGCACCCTGTCGGTTCATTTTGATCCGGGCCATGCGCGTGGTGGTTCTCCTTTCTTCTCCTTGGTTATCTTTCTCCTTGGTCCGACCCGTTCAACGTGCTGGGCGGGTTTTCGTCAATGCGGAGCCGCTGTCAACCTGTCGCCGCAATCTGGCACCCTCCGGTCAAGGCTGCGCGGGCGGCGTGACTTGGCCTCGGTCTCGGCGAGCCCGCGGTGAAAGCGAGCGGCTCTTTGGCCAAGAGCCGCCACCCCTGGCGGTGGTGGGGGCGCCTCGGGGGAGGGCCGTTATCTGGCTCCCTCCGGGGGAAACTTGTCGCCTTGACGGCGTTCGTGGGGAGGGGCGGCGGTTTGGCTGCGGACCCGCGCCTGGCCCGGACACGCTGAAGCGTGGACACCGAACGCGCGGGGGGTGAGCCTGTCACCTTGACACCATGACACGGGCCAGGGTGTGACGGTGGGGACTAGCGGCCGCAGCACTGTTTGTATTTCTTGCCGCTGCCACAGGGGCAGGGGTCGTTGCGGCCGACTTTGGGGACGGAGCGGACGGGTTTGGCTTTTTCGAGGGAGGCCGCGGCTTCGGTGACCATATCGCTGGGGCGGCGTTTGGGGGGGGCGCCGGAGCCGGTTTCGGTGGAGGTGCCGCTGGTGGTGGTGGTGCCGAAGGCGGTGGTTTCCTGGTGGACGGTGCGCTGGGGGAGGTTGGAGAGGAAGTTTTGGAAGGCGAGGAGGGAGGAGGCGCTGCGGAAGATGTTATGGCAGATCTCGGATTTTACGTTGACCATGAGTTCGTCGAAGATCTTGAAGGCTTCGGCTTTGTATTCGATGAGGGGGTCGCGCTGGCCGTAGGCGCGGAGGCCGATGGCGTTGCGGAGGCTGTCCATGCCATAGAGGTGTTCTTGCCAGAGGCGGTCGATGGCACTGAGGATGGTATAGCGTTCGACGGCTTTGAGGGCGTCGGGGTTTTCGAAGCTGATTTTGAGTTCGTAGGCGTCGCGGACGGCCTTGATGATGAACTGGGCGACGGAGAATTGGGACGGACTGAGGCCGTCGAAGAGGGAGCCTGGGACTGGGGCTTCGGCGCCGGACTGGCCGGCTTTGCGAATTTCGTCTTCGGGGACCCCGAGGGGGAAGTTAAGGTTGACCCAGTCGGCGAGGCCGCGGACGTTCCAGTCGAGGGGATCGGTTTCGGCGCCGGTGAACTGCTGGGTTTTGGAGACGACGACTTCCTCCATGATATCCATGAGGCGGTCGCGGACGTCGTTGCTGTGGAGGATTTCATTGCGGAAGCCATAGATGATCTCCCGCTGTTTGTTCATGACGTCGTCGTATTCGAGGGTGCGTTTGCGGATTTGGAAGTTGTGTTGTTCGACGCGTTTTTGGGCTTGTTCGATGGAGCGATTGAGGAGGGGGTGTTCGAGTTCCTGGCCTTCTTCGAGGCCCATCCGTTCCATGTATTTGACGATGCGGTCGGAGCCGAAGAGGCGCATGAGGTCGTCTTCGAGGGCGATGAAGAAGTGGGAGCTGCCGGGGTCGCCCTGGCGGGCGCAGCGGCCGCGGAGTTGGCGGTCGATGCGGCGGGCTTCGTGGCGTTCGGTGCCGATGACGTGGAGGCCGCCGAGGTCGGGGATGGCGGGGCCGAGTTTGATATCGGTGCCGCGGCCGGCCATGTTGGTGGCGATGGTGACGCCGGCGCGCTGGCCGGCGAGGGAGACGATTTCGGCTTCGCGTTCGTGGTATTTGGCGTTGAGGACGTTGTGGACGATGCCGACCTTGTTGAGCATGCGGGAGAGGTGCTCGCTGACTTCGACGGAGATGGTGCCGACGAGGATGGGGCGGCCTTGGGCGTGGATGTCCTGGATTTCCTTGAGGACGGCGCCGTATTTTTCGCGGCGGGTTTTGTAGACGGTATCGTTGCTGTCTTTGCGGACGCAGGGTTTGTTGGTGGGGATGACGAGGACGCCGAGTTTATAGATATCGTGGAATTCCTGGGCCTCGGTTTCGGCGGTGCCGGTCATGCCGGCGAGTTTGTGGTAGAGGCGGAAGTAGTTTTGGATGGTGATGGTGGCGAGGGTTTGGGTCTCGCGTTCGATGGCGACCCCTTCTTTGGCCTCGACGGCCTGGTGGAGGCCGTCGCTCCAGCGGCGTCCGGTCATGAGGCGGCCGGTATTCTCGTCGACGATGATGACCTTGTTGTCCTGGACGACGTAATTGACGTCGCGCTCGAAGAGGCAATAGGCCTTGAGCAGCTGGGAGATGACGTGGATTTTCTGGGCTCGGGCCTCGAAATCCTGCTGGGCCTTCTGCTTGGCTTCCAGCCGCTGGCGGGCATCGAGACCGGGGGCGATGTCGATCTCGTGGAACTGGGTGCCGATGTCCGGGAGCATGA
>CAZVRY010000424.1:0-4891 GCA_964629545.1 uncultured Verrucomicrobiota bacterium
ACCGCTACTCTACCAATTGAGCTAACGCCCTGTGCCTGCAAAGCCGAATAGCATGGACGCGGCCAGGACGGTCGGCCGGCAGCCGGGCCGCGCGCCCGCACCACCCGGCCAACCCCCGCCCGCTCAGGCAATCACTTCGGTCACCCGCCCCGCACCAATCGTCCGCCCGCCTTCGCGGATCGCGAACCGTTGGCCACGTTCCATCGCGACCGGAGCGATGACCTTCACTTCCACCGAAACGTTGTCCCCAGGCATCACCATCTCCACGCCCTCCGGCAGCGCGACCGTGCCGGTCACGTCCGAGGTCCGGAAGAAGAACTGGGGCCGATAATTCGTAAAGAACGGCGTGTGCCTCCCCCCCTCATCCTTCGACAACACGTAAACCTCCGCCTTGAAATTCGTGTGCGGCGTGATCGATCCGGGCTTCGCCAACACCATCCCGCGCTCGACCTCCTCCTTCTTCACCCCGCGCAGCAGCACGCCCACGTTGTCCCCCGCCGTTGCCTTGTCGAGCAGCTTCCGGAACATCTCAATGTCGGTCGCCACCGTCTTGCGCGTGTCCTTCAGCCCAACAATCTCGACTTCCTCCATCCGGTTCAGCAGCCCACGTTCCACCCGGCCCGTCACCACCTCCCGCGTCGGCAGCGGGATGTGCTTGTCGATCGCTTCCATCAACGCCTGAATGCAAGGCTCACAGGCGGCATCCCCGTTCAACGCCCCCTTGGCACTCCCACGCACCACCGGCGTCGTCTCCCCGGGAAACCCATACTTGGTCAGCAAATCCCGCACTTCCATCTCCACCAGCTCGAGTAGGTCCGGATCCGCCAAATCCACCTTGTTAAGGAAGACCACGATCGCCGGCACCGCCACCTGCCGCGCCAGGAGAATGTGCTCCCGCGTCTGCGGCATCGGACCCTCGGCCGCATCCACCACCAGAATCGCCCCGTCCATCTGGGCCGCCCCCGTGATCATGTTCTTGATGTAATCCGCGTGCCCGGGACAGTCGATGTGCGCGTAGTGCCGCTCGTCGCTCTGATACTCCACGTGCGAGACCGCAATCGTCACCGTCTTCGTCTCGTCACGCACCGTCCCGCCCTTGGTGATATCGGAATAGGAGATCGGTGTGGCGAGCCCCTTCTTGGACTGAACCTGCACGATGGCGGCCGTCAGCGTGGATTTGCCATGGTCAATGTGGCCGATGGTGCCCACATTCACGTGGGGTTTGGTTCTCTGAAACGATTCCTTAGCCATTGCTGTCTCCTGCGATTGGTTTGGTTTAGTTTCTGGTTAAATTGCGGTGGCGCTGGAGCCCATGACCAGGGTTGAACTGGTGACCTCGTCCTTACCAAGGACGCGCTCTGCCAACTGAGCTACATGGGCAACAGTAATTTCTCGGGACCCTGTCGTCGATGACGACAAAAAAACCATTAGCCCCAGGCTCTCTCATCGCCATATGCCCAAGGGGCTAATGCTTCAACATTGACTCACGAACCACGAATCCCCTGTAGCTAAAAAGATGCCCCCAAAAGTGTCAACGGTTTTTTTGACCTTTCTTTACACCTTGGCCCGCTTCCTGCCTCCGCCCCCGCCAGGCCTCCCGCGGCGGCTCCGGCCGCCCCATCACCCGCGCCGCCGTCCGAAAATGCAGCTTCCCCACCCGCCGCAAAACCTCTTCCCCGTGCCGCCCCACCAACTCCTTCCCCACCCTCTCCACCTCCGCCGAGGCCCCCTTCGGCAGCACCACCCCATGCTCCACCCCCATCCGCCTTAATCGACTCACAAATTCGTCCCGCGCCAGGATCGACGCCGCCGCCACCGCCACATCCTCCTCCGCCCGATGCCGTTGCACCAACTCTAACGTCCGCCCAGACGCCATCAACGCCTCCTCCACCACCGCCTTCGTCGCCGCAAACTGATCGCTAATCGCTACCTCCGGCCACGGATCCATCCGATGCCTCTGACCCAGCAAATTCTCGATCACCCGCGCATGCCCCCACGCCAAAATCGCATTCACACTCCGCATGTTGTGATGCAACCGATTGTAGGCCTCATTCCCAATCGGCACCACCGTCGTCACACACCCCGGCGTCTCCCGAATCGCCTTGGCCAACTCCCCAATCCGCCGATCCCCCCCCACCGCCTTCGAATCCTTAATCCCTAACCCCTTCCACTGCTCGATCACCCCGCGATTCACGTAAACCCCCGCCACGCACAACGGACCGAAAAAATCACCCTTCCCGCTCTCATCCACCCCAATCCGCGCCCGCATGAGCCCAGGATTTAGCACCTCCTCATACCCCAAACGCGCCTCCCCCAATATCTCCGGCTCCAACACGAATTGGACGAATTCCTCCGTCCCCTTCCCCTGCACCACCAACTTGCCGCTCTCGTAATACACCAGGTTCACCTTCTCCTTCCCCGCGGCAAACAACGCATACGGCACCTCCCGGAAAACCCACCCCCGCGCCCGCAGCAGCCGCAGCAGGCGATCCGCCTGGCGCTTCCCGAGTTCGCAGGTGTGGGTGGTCAGTGCTGTCACAAAACGCGTGCGATGTTAACGACCCCCTCTATATTCCGCAACCGTGCGCGCACCAAAGTCTGAACATCTCCCTGCCCACCCCGCCCGCCCCAGCCCCGACCCCACCCCCGCACGCCTCCGCCGAATCGTCGCCCGCCTGCTCGCGTGGTTTGAACAAGAAGCGCGCGACCTGCCCTGGCGGCGCACCCGCGATCCCTACGCGATCTGGATCTCTGAAATCATGCTCCAACAAACCCAAGTCAAAACGGCCATCCCCTATTGGGAACGTTGGATGCTCGCTCTCCCGACCGTCCACGCCCTGGCCGCTGCCCCCGAATCCACCATCCTCAAGCTCTGGGAAGGCCTCGGCTACTATCGGCGCGCCCGCCACCTCCACGCCGCCGCCCAATCCCTCGTCCGTCACCACCAAGGCCAATGCCCACGCTCCGCCCAGGAATGGGCCCGCCTCCCCGGCGTCGGCCCCTACACCGCCGGCGCCATCGCCAGCATCGCCTTCAACGAACCCGCCCCCATCGTCGACGGCAACGTCGCCCGGGTCCTCGCCCGGGTCGAGTCCATCCAGACCCGCGTGGACCGCGCACCCGCCCGCCAACAACTGTGGCACCTGGCCCGTCAGTTGGTCCAAACCGCGTCCCTCCTGCCCACGCCGCGCCCCAACCCCCGCTTCCCGCCGTGCTCCGCCATCAACCAGGCCCTGATGGAACTCGGAGCAACTCTCTGTTCCCCCACCGCCCCACGCTGCTCCCTCTGTCCTACAAAAACGCTCTGCCGAGCCCTCGAGTCCGAGCGCGTCCATCTCCTGCCCGTCCTCCCACCCCCCACCGCCCCCCGCCAACACCATCGCGTCACCTTGCTCCACGAAGTGGCAGGACACTTCCTCGTCCGCCAGCGCCCCCCCAACGCCATCAACGCCGGCCTCTGGGAATTCCCTCACGTCGACCGCGACCCTCACCCCACCGCGATCGCCTGCGCCTCCCACCATTGGCCCCTCCAAGAACACCAACTCCAACCCCTCGGCTCCCTCCGCCACTCCATCACCCATCACCGCATCACCCGCGAAATCCTCCACGCCCGCCTCCGCCGACGCCCCCGCCAACCCCGCGGCCGCTGGGTTCCCCCCGCCACCCTCGCCTCCCTCCCGCTCACCGCCGTCGACCGCCGCCTCGCCCGCCGCTTCCTGCCGCCTCCGCCAGCGTGCTGGGAGGAAACCACCCCGGCAGGTTTCGGGTGCGGGAAAACCGAGAGGGGACGTCTGCAGGCGCATCCGCGGGGGCCAGGATGCCGCTTGCCTCCGAGACCCTTGAGTTGCTAGGACCAGCCAGTGCAAGGCCGAACGTTCACCGCCGACCTCCTCCTGCTCACCGCCGCCCTCATCTGGGGCACCGGATTCGTCGCCCAACGCATGGTCGCCGACCGCATCGAACCGCTCACCTTCAACGCCGCCCGCCTCGCCCTGGGCGGCCTCGTCCTCCTCCCGCTCGCCTGGCGCGATGCCCGCCTGCTCCCCCGCCACCACCCTCAAACCCGCCAAGCCTGGCTCGGCGGCATCGGCCTCGCCGTGGTCATGATGATCGGCTCCGCCTTCCAACAGCAGGGCCTCGAAACCACGACCGCCGGCAAAGCCGGGTTCATTACCGGCCTCTACGTCGTGCTGGTCCCCTTTCTCGGCCTCACCCTCGGCCACCGCACCGGGCCGGGCGCGTGGGCCGGCGCCCTCATCGCCACCGCGGGCCTCTACTTGCTCAGCGTCAACGAAGCGCTCTCCATCGAACGCGGCGATCTCTGGGTCTTGGCCAGCGCCTTCCTCTGGGCCCTCCAAATCCTCCTCCTCACCTGGACGCTCCAACGTGCCGGGGCCTGCTTCGTGGCTTGCACCCAATGCCTCGGCAGCGCCCTCCTCAGCCTCGCCGCCGCCTTCCTCCTCGAATCCCCCCGCCTCCACGATCTCCTCGCCGTCGCCGGCCCCACCCTCTACAGCGGCATCATGTCCGCCGGCATCGCCTTCACTCTCCAGGCCTTCGGCCAACGCCGCGCCCCCCCAAGCCATGCCGCTATCCTTCTGAGCCTCGAAGCTGTCTTCGCCGCCCTGGCCGGCTGGATCTGGCTCCACGAATCCATGACCCCCCGCAGCCTCGCCGGCTGCGGCCTCATGCTCGCCGGCATGCTCCTCAGCCAACTCGCCCCCCACCCCATACCCCCCAAAACTGAAACCTCCCCCTAAACCGTGCCCCGAGTCCCAATTCCCAAATCCTAAATCCCAATTCCCAAATCCTAAATCCCAATTCCCAAATCCTAAATCCCAATTCCCAAATCCTAAATCCCAATTCCCAAATCCTAAATCCCAATTCCCAA
>CAZVRY010000425.1:0-4883 GCA_964629545.1 uncultured Verrucomicrobiota bacterium
GATTTCGCCACCATCGGCGGCGGACGGGGCAACATCGTGCAAGCAGATGCCGCCTTCGCCGTGATCGCCGGGGGGCGAGACAATCAGATCCGCACGAACGCCGTCTTGAGCGTGATTGGCGGAGGCGCCGAGAACGTGGTGACCAACGACGCGATTTGGGCGACGATCGGCGGGGGCGATGCCAACTGGGCGGTGGGCAGCTACGCCATGCTACCCGGCGGGACCAAGAACACGGCCGGGAAGTACTGCCTCGCCGCCGGACGGCGGGCCAAAGCCACCCACATCGGCTCCTTTGTCTGGGCGGACAGCGCCAATGAGGATTTCAGCACAACCGCCTCCCAGCAATTCCTGATCCGCGCCGCCGGCGGCGTGGGCATCAATACCACCCAGCCCCAATCCGCTCTCGACGTGAACGGCGAAACCACCACCAAGGTGCTGACCATCACCGGCGGGGCCGATGTGGCCGAGCCGTTCCCAGTGGCCGGCGACGACATCCCCGCCGGGGCCTTGGTCACGATCGATCCCACCACGCCCGGCCAATTGGTGCTCAGCGCGCAGGCCTACGACAAGCGCGTGGCGGGCATCGTGAGCGGGGCCAACGGGGTCCAGCCGGGCCTCACGCTGCGCCAAACCAACGGCCTGGAAGGCGGGCGAAACATCGCCCTGACCGGCCGGGTCTATGCCCTGGCGGATGCCGGGAATGGGGCGATCGAACCCGGCGATCTGCTGACCACGTCCGACACCCCCGGCCACGCCATGAAAGCAACCGATGCCACCCGGGCTCAGGGCGCGATCGTTGGCAAGGCCATGAGCTCTCTGAACCAGGGGCGGGGGTTTGTCCTCGTTTTGGTGAGCCTCCAGTAGGGTAAGCGCCTTCCGCGTTTCAACCTGAAAGGACCACCCACATGAAAACCTCGCTCGAATGGTCTCGGCTTCGCGGTCGAGGATCGAGCTGCGATTCCCACGTCGCCGCCATATCTCCGCCTCGGACGCAGCAGTCGCTTGGGGGCGACGCGTGTCGCCGGTGGGCCTGGATCGCCGGGGCCTTGGGCTGGCTTCTCCTGGCCGGCTCCGGCTTGCTCGCTGCGGATCCGACGCTGAGCGACTTCGGTTACAGCGCGAAGGCGCCCGGCCCTTCGCGTCCCTTGCTGGTCGTGCTGGTCGAGTTCTCCAACCAGGGCGCGATTCCCGGAACGATAGCCAACTGGGAAGACTTCATCTTCGCCAAAGGCACGACGACCAACACCTTGAACGCCTATTACGGCGAGATCTCGCTCGACCGGTTCACCTGGACGCAGGGCGGTGTGGTCAAGATTGCTCTCGACGGCACCAACGACCTCGTCCATTTCAACGCCCGCATGCCAGCCAACGCCGGCGACCATGATGGTGAGATCAACTACATGTCGAACATCGTTCGGCAGGCCATGGGCGTCTTCGACCTCCAACCCTACGACACGACGGGAACCAGGGGTCTCGTCACCAACGGGGAACTCGAGATCCTCCTCCTCAGCAATGAAGGCTACATCGGAATGACCCGTTGGTTGTCGCAAGTCAAACCAGCCGGCTCCACGGTCGCCTGGTCCGGCAACGTTACCGGAGGTTCGGCCAACTTCACCGAAGGCCAACTCCACATCTCCGCGCACGAGCTGGCCCACGCCCTCGGGACGTTTGACATTTATGGCGATGGAGTCGAACTGAACAGGGGTCTCTCCCTGATGAGCGGCATCGGGCCTTTGGGACATCTGGACGCTTGGCAGAAGATGCTGTTCGGTTGGTGCGAGCCACGGATTTACCCCCTCTGGTCCTCCAACCAGGTCACCTTGCCCAGCACGCAAATGCGGGCCGAGTATGCTCCGGTGATCCTCTATGATCCCTACCGTGGCGCTGGCGAGTTCTTCATCCTGGAATACCGGAGCAAGACGAACAGCCAGGTGGCGCGCCACTACGAGCATGACCTGCCCACCAACGGCCTGCTCATTTGGCACGTCGCCCAGGATACCCGGAACCACGCGCCTTACGAGTATGTGGACGTCACCTGCCCTGAGGCCGAGGCCGGCTGGCGCCAGTGCGCCCGCTGCCAGGAACTGGTGCCCCTCGCGGACGCCGCCAAACCGTGCCTAACCAGCGGCGAGGCCCACGACCTGAACGCCAGCGCAAAGTCTGACCTGCGACTGGTGCACGACGACCTCACCTTTGGCGGTCAGTCCAGCTGGAGACGATGTTCACGTTGCGGCGGGCTCTTTTACGGCCCCAACGCCGCGACGAGCTCCTGCCCTGCCGGCGGCGGGCACACCGCCGGAGCCAGCCCTGATTACTCCCTCCAGATGGACTTGCCCATGTTGATGGGACGGCGCCCGTATTATCGATGCACGCTGTGCGAGTCGCTCTTCTACTGGAGCGGGGGCAGTGACCCGCGCGGCGAGTGCCCGGCCCAGCCGGGTTCGGGCGGACACGTGGCGGACACGACTCACGTGTTCGTTGTCCTGGACGGATGGGGTGAGCCCGCCGTGGTGTCGGAGGCGCAGATCGTGTGGCAGGGGGTTCACCAGTTTCAGCGCGCTGGCGGAACCCTCTGGGGCAGCGGCCAAACGACCCCGCTGCTCCGCTGGTTCGATGGCAAGTCCGCCCCCTACGCGCTCACCGTCGAGCCGTTCGTGGACGGGGCGCCCAGCGTCACGGTGTCCTGGTCCGGGATCACCATCACGGAACAAGACGTGTGGGTCGATTTCGCCTACTCGGGCACGCAGGAACTGGGCACGTTCCCCAAACCCTTCAATACCCTCGGTGAAGCCATCACGGCAGCACCCGCCGGCGGGAACGTCAACATCTTCTCGGGCCGCACCCACGCCGGTGCTCGCGTCACCAAGTCGATTCACCTGCGCGCCTACGATGGCCCGGTCACCATCGGCCGCTAACCCAGCAGGATCATCCCATGAGAACATTCCTCCTTTCCTTGAGTATGCTGATGTTGAGTTCCGTCGCGCTGGCCCAGTCCTATTCCATCGCCTGGTCAACCGCTGATGGCGGAGGCGGGACCAGCACCGGCGGCGTCTACTCGTTGAGCGGGACCATTGGTCAACCCGACGCCCACGCCTCGAGCGGCGGAGTTGTCACTCTCACGGGCGGGTTCTGGGCGTTCACCACCGGCCTCCAAGCCCCGGAGCCCCCCCGGTTGACGATCAGGCTCCTGCCGCGAGAACGGGCCGGCATCTCGTGGTCACCGGCCTCGGCGCGTTACCGACTGCAAGCCACAGGCCCCAGGCAGTCCATCTGGCTTGATGTCCCGAGCGGTTCAACCAATCCCGTGGTTATTCCGACCGACGAGGACTTTCAGTTCTTCCGGCTCCGCCAGCCCTGACGGCGCCATTCGCCAAGACCAGCACTCCACGGATCAACCATAGCGTCCGCCCCCGGCTTCCCCCCATGGTCTTGAACCAACGAACCTGCTCTGAGATCGGTCAAGGCTTGTTTTTGGCTTTCGCGGATTGCCGGCGTCTCCCTTTGGCCGAACCAGTCAAGCAGATCAGGCTTCCATTCGTTGCAAGTGGTTACAAATCAACGGACGCAGCCTCATTGAGGGCGGTGGGATCGCCAGCTCAAGCGAGCAGGGCGGCGAGCTGCGAGCCCAAGCTCGCGCCGCCCTGCGAACCTCACCCCAAGCCGTGCCCGGCAGGGCCGTTCAGGAGCCTCCGCATCCAAAGGCTCTTCTGACGGTCCCAGGGCAAGGTGACAGGCTCGCTGTGGTTTCGGGCTGCCCCCCATGACTTCAGGGCGGATCATGAATTGAACAGTCCGCCCGCCCGGCCCTTTCATGTTCGCCCTGATTCATGAGGCTCACCCTCCGACTGACCCCACATGCATTCAGGGCGGACCATGAATTCAACAGTCCGCCCGCCCCGTCCCCTTCATGTTCGCCCTGAATTCATGTGGCCAACCCTGCAGATTCGTGTTCGCCCCGAATTCATGAGACCCCCATTCACCGGTTGCATTTTACCGCCAGGAAGGCTATCAGGCCCACCGTTCTCGGCGGCGCCCGCCGAGGGGCGCGCCGCAGCCGCCCGTCCCAGTAATCTATGCTCATCATCCAAATCGCCCCCGAATGCGCTCCCGCGAATAAAGTCGGCGTCCTCGGCGACGTCGTTCAAGGCCTCTCCAAAGACCTCGCCCTCCGCGGCCCTGCCGTCGAAATCATCCTCCCCATCCATCTACCACCATATTCAAAGCCCCCTAACCGCAACCCCGCCTCCCTAATCCCTACCCCCTAATCCCTGCTTCCTCTCCCCTATTCCCTGCTCCCTGCTCCCCCATGCCCATCTCCCTCGCCATCCCCACTCGCAGCGGATTCACCCTCCAGGCCGAACTCCACCCCACCGACACCGGAATCACCCTCTCCCTCCACGCCCCTCCCGGCCCCCGCTGCCTCCTCCATTGGGGCCTTTGCCGGCCACGCTCCACCGCCTGGGAAGCCCCTCCCCCCCCAGCCTGCCCACCCCATACCCAACCCGCCGGCCCCCACGCCGCCCAAACCCCTCTCCGCCACCCACAAACAGCCGAACCCTGCGTCTTCCACCTCCCCTGCCCTACCCCCTACGCCTCCCTCGAATTCGTCCTCTTCTTCCCGGAAACCAACCGCTGGGACAACAACGCCGGCCAAAACTACCGACTCCTCCTCCACTCCCCCGCCGCCCCCCACCCCTCCCTCGGCCCCTGGGAACCCCTCGCCCACGACATCGTCCACGCCGAAACCACCCACCAGTCGTGGACCCTCATGCACCGTTTCAACCTCTGCCACGACCTCCTCGACCGCGTTCAGGCCGACCCGACAGGCCTCGCCTGCCTCTTCGTCTGGCTCCGCTTCTCCGCCCTCCGCCAACTCACCTGGC
>CAZVRY010000426.1:0-4837 GCA_964629545.1 uncultured Verrucomicrobiota bacterium
TGCCAAAACTCAACAAAATGCCGCTTTCCGCTTTTCTCGGGGGGAAGTCAGGCTAACCCGGATCATTCACAGCCAGGATGTCCCCCTCCCTGTCTCCCTCTCCCCAACCCCTCTGAAACGCTCCGCCGCAAGGGGTTAGGTAGAGGGTAAGGGGTGAGGGGTACGGTCTTGTCGGTCGTCAGACCGTGGCTCGTCCGAACCGCGTGTGAAATCTGCAGGCTAATCCTCGCTGAAGCACTTTGATCGAACCGCGGATTCCGCGGATGGCACGGATGTTCAGGCGGTTGCGGGACTCCGCGGTCAAGGGCAGTGCGCTACGCCGTGTCGAGGACCCCCTGAAGAAACACGGCTTCCTATCCTCCCAACCGTCACTCCACCACTCAATATGGTCGCCTTTACCTCGGCCCCACTCATCACCAGCGCCAATGCCCCCCTTCCGGCTCTGTCAGAAAACCTTACACTCCCAGTATAAGTCCCAATTCCCTTTCTGACAGCAGCTTACATAAACCTCGGACTTCTTCATCGATCCAAAGTGTCGGCTGTCTTTACATTCCCGCTCCCCCAATCCCCCCAACCCCGTCCTGCCTCGACCCCTATCGTTTGTCTCGATTTGCTCTAACCCATTTCTAACAAGATACTTGCCATCCATAATGCTCTCCCTAACCCTGAGTTGGCACAATAGTCGCTTCCTCTTATCCCCATTAGGTTGCATGAACCTCGTCCGCCCCTACCCTATATGCCGCTCCCCCCATCCAAAACCATGAAGTCCCTCATCACCATCGCCGCCGCCCTCGCCCTCGCTTCTTCCTCAGCCCTCGCCGTCCAAGTCAAATGGACCGACTGGACCACCGGTAACCCCGGAGCCGGCACCGCCACCGGCACCATCACCACCGATACCGCCACGATCACGGTCAGTTACTCCAATCCGCAAGGTTACGGCTTCATCCTGACTGGAGCCCCAGGTGAAACGGACTACTGGCAAAACAACCGCTCCGGCCGAAACCCTGCCCGATCCCCTTATACCGGTGACGTGGTCGAGAACATTCCGACCGGTACCGACATCATAGGCCTCTCCCGCGCGGGCTACCAAACCCTCTCCTTCTCCCAAACCGTCGCCAATCCCTTCTTCTCCTACGTCAGCCTTAACGGCAACGGCTACGCCTTCGACCGCGATTTCGAAATACTCAGCTTCGGAGACGGTATCGCCAACGACGCCGGCTACTGGGGTCCCGGCACATCCTACAAAAACGTCGTCAACCTCGGAGGCGGCAATTTCGAATACCAACTCCTCGGCACCGGCGAACCCCACGGTACCATCCGCTTCCTCGGCACCTTCGACACCGTCACGTGGCGGAGCCTCACCAGCGAAT
The DNA here is from genome assembly GCA_964629545.1 of uncultured Verrucomicrobiota bacterium. Taxonomy (GTDB): domain Bacteria; phylum Verrucomicrobiota; class Verrucomicrobiia; order Limisphaerales; family CAZVRY01; genus CAZVRY01. The sequence continues at coordinate 1,371 of CAZVRY010000426.1, forward strand.
ACTGGAATGGCTTCACCGTCGGCGTCGAAGGCACCGCCCAGGAAGTCTACCCCGTGCCGGATGCCTCCTCCACCTTGGCTCTCCTCGCCCTCGCCCTCCCCGGATTGCTCTCGTTCGCCCGCTCCCGCCGATCCTAACCCGGAGGTTTCACAGCCCGCATGCCCCTCCCCTCACCCCACAAACCTGGGTTCACACACCGGACCCAGGTCGTGCTTCTTCAACAACTCCCCAAACCTCCTCATCCCACGCTTCTCGTCCGCCCCCAAATGGTAATGCACGTGCCAAGTCAGATAATCCCGCCGAAAATCCGCGTCATACTCGGTCCTTGACCGAATGATTTGATCCAGCGTGTCCAAGCCGAGTTCCTTGGCCTGGCGCAGCCGCTGCCCCAACTCCCCATCGTCCACCCCGCGACGTAGGATCCACGCCGCGTAGACGAACGGCAGTTGAGTCAGCTCATACCAAGCCGCCCCCAAATCCCACACTTCGAAGTCGTGAGTGCCATACACCAAATCCAACGCCCGATCGCCGATCAGTAAACGGTAATCCGGCACCAGGTCCCCTTCCTCGTCCGATAACTTCCGGAACTCCGGCTCGATCCCGCGCTCCGCCAGCAGCACCTTCAGCAGTTGCACGCTCGTGAGCGATGCCGGATCGCACGCGACCTCCCGCATCGCCTCCAACGGTCCCCGATGCGCCAACACCACGCTCTTCACCTCCCCCAACGAGGCGATCGCGATCCCGTCGAGAATCTCGTAATCCTCGCAACGCAACGCCTCCACCACGCTCAGCAACGCCGCGTCCAACTCCCCCCGCCTCAGCATCGCCCCCAGCTCCGACGGCGGCGCAAACCTCACCTGATCCTCAATCCCTCGCGTCAGCGGCACCGCATTCAAATAGGGCACCGACCCCACCCGAAACCGGCCCAGCGAACGCCCCAGTTCCTCCTCCTGCCGACGCTCCATCGCCAGCGCCTCGCGCTGCAACTCCCGCGCCATCCGCGCCGCCTCGCTCGTATCTACCAGGCGCAGCCGAGGTAAAGGTCCAGACTCGTCCATACGCCCACTCCCTCAGCCCGTCGCCAAATTGCCCTCCAGCACCGCCGATCTTCGGCCCTCCGACGCCCCCACGCTCCCCCGCCCCGATCCGTCCCATTCGCGTAACGGCCGATAGAACGTGTCCCGTTGCACGGGAATCCGCCCGGTCTCCTGAATCGCCTTCACCATTTCCAACTCGGTCTGCAACTGCGGCGCCGCCGCCCCCGCCATGTGAAAAATGTGCTCCTCCACAATCGTCCCGTGCAGATCGTCCGCCCCATAATTCAACGCCACCTGCGCCAACCTCATCCCCAACCCCACCCAATACGCCGTCACATGGTCCAGGTTGTCCAGGAACAACCGGCTCACCGCGATGGTCCGTAACGCATCCGCGCCCGTCGGCGGGTGTTCCGCCGGAATCTCGTTGTTCTCAGGCTGATACGGCAACGGAATGAAACCCGTAAACCCCCGCGTCTCGTCCTGTAACGCCCGCAGCCGACTCAGATGATCCACCCGATCGGCCAGACTCTCGACGTGCCCGAATAACATCGTGCACGTGCTCCGCCCCCCCAGGCGATGCCACTGTCGATGCACATCCAGCCACTCCTCCGCACTCTCCTTCCCCCGCGCGATCGCCCCCCGCACCTCCGCGCGAAAGATCTCCGCCCCACCCCCAGTCAGCGAATCCAAACCCGCCTCCCGCAGCTCCCGGAGCGTCGCCTCCACCGTCCTCCGCCCCAACCACGCCAAATGCAATACCTCGATCGCCGTAAAACACTTCAACTGCAACCGCCCGTCCAGCCCCTTCAACGCCCGTAACATCTTCACATAATACTCAAACGGCAACGAAGGATGCAGCCCCCCCACGATGTGTAACTCCGTAACGCCCAACGCCAACGCCTCCCGCGCCTTCCCCACCACCTCCTCCACGCTCAGCTCGAACCCGTCCGCATCCCGCTTCTTCCGCGCAAACGAACAGAACTGACACGACAGAATACAGTAGTTCGAGTAGTTGATATAACGGTTCACGATGTAACTCGCCCGCCCCCCATTCCGCCGCCGATTCGCAAAGTCCGCCATCGCCCCCAATGCGTTCAGGTCGCGCGCCTCGAATAACCGCAACCCCTCCGCCTCGGAAAGTCGCTCCCCCGCCACCACCTTCTCATAAAGGTCGACCAGTCCGCTCTGCCGAAGAAAATAGCTCATGCCGCCAACAACCATTGCCCCGCGCCGCCACTGCAGCCGCCGGGACGCCTAGCTTCGTGCCCCCAGCCCGAAAGTCAACCCGACGCTGTTGCCCGACGGCAATTCGGGCCTAGGACAGCATTCTCCACCGGGCGAGAATTGCTCGCTGATTCCTTCCGTTGGGGGGAGGGATGGGGTGGGGCGACGGTTCATGGAGAGACTGGACCTCCGAATTCCTGACGCGCAGGGGGACCATGAACCGGGCGGACCGGGAGCAAGAGCAAGAGCAAGAGCAAGAGCACGAATTCTGCCTCTTGCACTCTGCCTTTAGCCTTTCCGGTTCATGGGCAGGATCAGGGACCACCCGCCGCCCGCTGCCCCCACCAGCGCCGCAAATGCTCCGCCGCCCCCTCCATCAGCATCACCCCCATCTCGTCCACATGCCGCGCCCGCCATCCCTCCAACCGCGTCCCCCGGACCCAATCGTTGAATGCCCCCATCGCCGGACCACACTGAATCTGATAATTCACCTTGCCCCCCGGCTCCCCGCGCATCGCCAGCCGATTCGCCCGCACAAAATACCACTGGAAAACCATCGCCATCCTCCGCTTCGGCAACCGCTCCGCCTCCGCCAACCGCTCGGGCGCGTAGCTCCGATAATACTCCCGCGTCTCCTCCCACACCTCCTCTACGCTCTTCCCAAAATACCGCTCCTCGATCGTCCGCCGCGTCTTCTCGTCCATCCCCTCCAGACCCTCCAACTGCTGATACAGCTCGTAGAGCCGATTCGCCCGCGCCGGGAAAAACACCCCCTTCTTCAATACTTGCACCTTCGCCCCCAGTTCGAACATGTCCCCCGCCGGCGCCATCCCGCAATCCTGGACCCCCGCCTCCCCCAACATGTCCTTGACCACCGCGCTCGTCCCGGCTTCCACCGAACACTGATTAATCGAACCCGTCAGCACAAAATCCGCCCCCAACACGAATGCCGCCGCCACCGCCGCCGGCGTCCCCAATCCCCCGGCCGCCCCCACCCGAATCCGCCCCCCATACCCGTGCACCCGCATCATCTCGTCCCGCAACCCCGTCATCGCCGGCACCAACACCAGCGCCACCCCCCGATCCGTGTGCCCCCCGGAATCCGCTTCCACGCCCCCGCCGCCCCCCCCCCGCCCCCGCGCCGCCCCCCCCCCCCCCGCCCCCCGCACCCCCCCCCCCCCCCCCCAAACCCCCCACCCCCCCCCC
>CAZVRY010000427.1:0-4834 GCA_964629545.1 uncultured Verrucomicrobiota bacterium
GAATCCTTGCCGGCAGGAGGGACGGGACGAGAACTTGACTTGATCTGATCAAGTTTTGGGCGGCAAGGATTCTAGCGATCCTCTACCTCCACCACCCCGCCGCCCGCCCCCTCGCCCGCCTCCTCCTCGGCGCCTTCGGCCGCGGCGGCGACGGCCAGGGAGGGCCTCCCAACCCCTGCGTCCACACTCTCCAACAGGCCCTCGACACCTCGGGCCACCTGCCTGGGGACCTGCGGACGGGCCTGCTCCGCCGGATGGGCGACGTCCCCGTGCACATGAAGGAACTCAAGCATCGCTTCAGCAAGTCGTACCACGAACAGCAAGACCGCTTTGGTGCCCTCTGGGCCGGGCGATCCAAAAGCCTGCTGCTCAAGGACCAACCCGGTTACGGTGACAGGTTCAAAGGATTCCTCCCCAGTGTCCAGGTTCATGGCCCCCAGCCGCGGACCCCCGACCGCTCGCCGCTCGCCAGCCGCCCCTCGCCGATTCGGTGGGGAGTTGAGCCTGGGCGAAATGCTGCGCGTCCGGATCCGCTATTTCACCGACGGGGTGGTCCTAGGGTCACGCATCCATGTGAACGACGTCTTCGCGGCCTTCCGCGACCGTTTTGGGCCACGTCGCAAGACCGGGGCCCGGCCGATGCGCGGGTTAACGGCCCTGGCCCACCTCTGCACCCTGCGGAACTTGCGGCGGAACGTGGTCGGATAGCCCCACCTTGAGCCGCCCGACCTGACCAGAGACGCTCCGCCCCTCCAACTTCGGTCAGGCAAGACGCCCAGGATGCGCGTCCGTGGGAGGCCCTTGTCCCGATGGATCCGGAGGGGCCGCCTCGACCCCTTCCAGGCGATTCTCGGACGCACCGTGACCCTCCTCCCCATCCCTGCCACCGCGATCGAAGCGAAGTCTCACTCCGAGCCTGTCACCCTATCGTTCTCCAATTCCATCACGAAGTTGCGGGCGGCCGCAGCCAGTAATCAGTGCCGAGTGATCAGTGGTTGGTGGTTCGCGCTTGGCCCCGCGGCTTGGCGCCTGGTCGCTGGTTGCTGATGACTGCTTACTGGCCCCGGTCGTTCCCGCATCGAGCACCTTGGCGATGTTCGGATGGGCCATCATGGCCAGCGCCTGCCGTTCGGCCTCGAACCGGGTGACGACCTGTTTGGTGTCCATCCCAAGCTTGATGACCTTGAGCGCCACGCGCCGCCGCACCGGCTCGGTTTGCTCGGCCACATAGACCACGCCGCAGCCGCCTTCACCGACGCGCTCGAGCAGCTTGTAGCGTCCGAGCGTCTGGCCCACGGCTTCGTCGGGCGCGGCGGCGAGAACGAGTTTGATGGTGGGACGGGCGGTTTCGGCTTGCGTGGTCAGCAGTGTCTCTGGTTGCTCGTGCGCCGCGAGCAATGCTTCGAGGCGGGCGCGCAAGGCTTCGTCATCGCCGCATTCACGTTCAAGGAAGAGAGACCGCTCAGTAGCTGGTTTGGTCAGGGCGAGCTGAAACAAAAGCTCTTCGCGGTTCGGGTTCATTTTGTTGGTGGGTTGAGGCTGGTGATGAAACCGATGCACTTCATCTGGATGGGGGGAATTGGTTACTGCCCCGGCCCCGTCATCGTCAGCGCGAGCCGGCGCACTCGGCCGTTGCTGAGCGTCAGCCCGGTCACCTCTCCAGCACTTCCGCGGGTGAAGGTGATCGTCACGGCGTTGAAGAGCGTAAATGTATCGCGCTTCAACGGTTGGAGCGTCACCGGATTACCGCGGGCCGAACGCTGCCACTCGAGTTTGCCGTCGTCCGTGACCACCACTCGAAAGGTCGCCTCCAGTTCACTGCTGAAAAAGGCTCCGACAAACGCCGCCAGTTCCTCACGGGTCTGGTTCGGCGCTACGACTCGCTTGAACTTCGCCACGGGGAGCGTGGGTGAAAGCACATGCAACTCCTGCACACCACCGGACGCGACGGCGGGGAACTCGATTTGTGCGCTGGTTTCACCGGCGCGAAAACGTCCTCCGCCGATCGGCACCAGCGCATCGGAGCTGCCCCCCGCCATCAGCTTGCCGTCTTTGATCGAGAACCAGCGCACGTCGTCGGTCAACTCGTTCCAGTAAGCGCCCTCCAGAGCCTTCAACTCCTGCTCGCTCATCGCCACTGCGGGTCGCAGTGGTTCAAACACCCCCGGTCCCAGGACAATCTCCGCCACTTTGCGCGTGAGCCTCCCCGGCTGCATGGTGCTGAGATTGCAGAACACCGCGATCGCCAGATCGTGCTCTGGGAAGCGCACGACATCGGATCGATAGCCGGCATCCGCGCCGCCATGCCCCACTTCGACCACACCGCGGGGCTTCGCTGTGACGAGGCCGAGGCCGTAGCCTGTCGCGGCGCCGTTGTTCAACTGACCGGATACCACCATCGCCTCGACGAACGCGCGCCCGCCGATGAGGGGTTCGACAAAGTTGTGCTCCCACTTCAGCAAGTCGCCCACCGTCGTGAACAGACTCGTCGCGCCATCCGTGTCAAAGACCGGAATACTGATCGCCCATCGACCGTTGGTTCGCGGTTGATAGGCTGAAGTGCGCCCGCGCACGACCTCGGTGTGGTCGTTATGGAAATGCGTGGCGTTCATGCCGAGCGGCTTGAAGATTCGCGCGGTGGCAAAATCACGCAACGACTGGCCCGAAACCCGTTTCACCACCACGGCCAGTAGGGTGAACCCCGTGTTGGAATATAAATACTCTTCGCCCGGCGGGAAGTTCAGCGCTCGTTGACGCGCCGCGATGGCGAGCACATCCCCTTCGGTGATGACATCGTCTTCGCGCCACCCCGCCATTCTCAAAAGGGACCACTGGTCCCGCAGGCCGCTCGTATGATGCGCCAGGTGCGCCAGCGTGATCGTGTGTCCGTAGTCCGGCAGTCCCGGCACGTAGCGGCGGATGTCATCCGACCACGACAGTTTGCCGTCCGCCACCAGCAACGCGACGGCTGCCGCCGTAAACTGCTTGGAGATTGAGGCGACGTGGAAAATGGAGTCCGGCGTGTTCGGCACATCGTGTTCCAAGTTGGACATTCCGTAGCCGCGCGCGAAGACCACCTGGCCGCCCCGGCTCACCCCAACGACGCAACCGGGCGAGCGCGTGTTGTCCCACTCGGCAAAAACGCCGTCGATCTGTTTGACCACGGCGTCGTCGAGCCGCGCGGCGGAATGAGTCGCCTCCGCCGCGAGGAGCGGAAGAGAAGGCAACGAAAGAACCGCCCCGAGCACGAGCCGCCACGCGGCGCTGCAGGTGGCGCGGCGGAGCAGCCGGCGGCGGGAAGGGAGATCGATGGGTCGTGAGGCTGATTGTTGGATTGGGTTTGAGTTCATGGTTTGTTTGGGTGGAAAGCACAATTCAGAGGTTGCTCATGCGCGGGGAGCAGGGCTGCGAGGCGTTGGCGCAAGGCCGCATCGCCGTCACATTCGGCGTCGAGCCAGGCCGCGCGTTTCGCAGCGGGCTGGCTCAGTGCAAGCTGTAAAAGGAGTTCTTCGCGGCTTGGGTTCATGGCTGTTGGCTCTCCGGTTTCTCACTGGCCTCGGCCGCCGCGCGCAGTTGCGCCAGGCGTTGCTCGGCCGCGTGTTCTTCTGCCTGCCAGGCGGCCACCTGGCTTGGGCTGGCCGAATCCCAGACCTTGACCGTCTGGTCCCGACTGCCCGTGACAATCCGCTGGCCGTCCGGAGAAATGGCTGCGGAATCAACGGGTCCCACATGGCCCTGGAGCGTCTTCAACTCCAAGTGCGCCTGTCGTTGCCAAGAATACCATTCAAAAATGCGGTTCGCAGACTCCTTGGTTTCTTCCAGCAACTGTCGAAGCCGGGTGCCGTTGTTCTGCTCCCACGCCTGCTGCGCCAGGTTCATGTTCGCCGCATACAGCAGGAGGCGCGTATCCGCTTCGCCCTTCTCCGCCCGTCGGCGTTGCTCCTGTTCGGATCGCTGCGACGTTTCCGCCGTCTGTTGTGCGGCGACAGCCTCGGATTTGGCCTGAAGGGCCTTGTCCCGCTCGATTCCGGTCTGACGCCATCCGACCGCTGCCGCGGCAAGTCCCACGACGAGCGCCGCCACCACCGCCGCCCCGGCGCCGAAGGCGAGTTTGTCCGTCGAAGTGCCTTCTCAAACCGGTAGGCCACGCTCGGGGGACGGGCGAGGACCGGCTCGTTGTCGAGATGCCGTTTGATATCGGCGGCGAGCCCGTTAGCCGTGTCGTAGCGACGCTGGCGGTCCTTCTCCAGGCACTTCATCACGATCCAGTCGAGGTCGGAGTGGATTTGAGATTTTAGATTTGCGATTTGCGATTGGGTTGTGGGCTGGGATAAGTCGTTCGCCAGCCGCTCTTGCGTCAGTCGCGTGCTCGGGCGTTGCGGTTCCTTTTCGCGGATCGTCTTGCGCATCGCGTCGATGCCGGACGCCATGAGTTCCTTCGCATCGAACGGCGTGCTGCCGGCCAAGAGTTCGTAGAGCGACACGCCGAGGCTGTAGATGTCCGAGCGCGTGTCGATGTCCAGCCCGCTCATCTCGGCCTGCTCCGGCGACATGTAGGCCGGTGTCCCGATGAACTGATGCAACTGCGTGTAGACCGTGTTGTCCGTCAGCCGACCTTCCGTCGCCTTGGCGATGCCGAAATCCATCACCTTCGGCACCGGCACGCCGTCATGCAGCGTGACGAGGATGTTCGACGGCTTGATATCGCGGTGGATGATCCCCTTTTCGTGCGCGTGCCGGATGGCCTGGCAAACCTTGATGAACAGATCGAGCCGCTCCTTGGTGCTGAGGTTGGCCTGGTCGCAGTAGTCGGTGATCTTGTTGCCGCGCACCA
>CAZVRY010000428.1:0-4822 GCA_964629545.1 uncultured Verrucomicrobiota bacterium
CGCCAAACCCTCGACCCCAACCACATCCTCAACCCAGGCAAGATGTTCGATGACCCCCCAACCCCCCCTCCCCCCTCCCTAAATCATAAATCATAAGTCATTAATCATAGATCATAGATCCATGCCGCCGCCGCGATGAGCCCCCCACCCGCCCCGCCCCACCCCAACCCCTCGGCCTCCTTCCTCAAAGGCCTCGATTACTCCGTCGTCCAGCAATGCATGCATTGCGGCCTCTGCCTGCCCACTTGCCCCACCTACGACGCCACCAAGCTCGAACGCCATAGCCCCCGCGGCCGCATCTCCCTCATGCGCGCCATCGCCGACGATCGCCTCGCGGTGACCCGCACTTTCGGCGAGGAAATGTATTTCTGCCTCGGCTGCCTCGCCTGCATGACCGCCTGCCCCGCCGGCGTCAATTATGCCGAGCTCTTCGAGCACGCCCGGGCCGAAGTCGAACGAACCCGCGCCCTGCAGCGTCCCGCCAGGAACCTCATCCGGTGGTTCACCGTCCACTGGCTCTTCATGGACCATGAACGGCTCCAACTCGCCGGACGCGCCCTCCGGCTCTACCAGCAGCTCGGCCTGCAACGCCTCCTGCGCACCTCCGGCCTCCTCCGCCTCCTGCCCAAACGCCTCCAGGAACTCGAGGCCATGACCCCGGATATCCAACCCGCCTTCTCCGCCGACCTCATCCCGCCCCTCACCCCTGCCCGCAGCCCCCGCCGCTATCGCGTCGCCTTGCTCACCGGCTGCGCCCAAGACCTCATCTTCAGTGACATCAACCGCGATACCGCCGATGTCCTTGCTTGCAACGGCTGCGAAGTCGTCACCCCTCCCAACCAACAGTGCTGCGGCTCCCTCCACGCCCACAACGGTGAACTCGCCCTCGCCACCCGACTCGCCCGCCACAACATCGACCTGTTCCCCCCAGACCAGTTCGACGCCATCATCACCAACGCCGGCGGCTGCGGCTCCCACCTCAAACACTACGCGAGCCTGCTTCGCCACGACCCCGCCTATCTCCCCAAGGCCAGACTCTGGGACGCCAAGATCCAGGATATCCACGAATGGCTGGCCAAGATCGGCCTCCAACCCCTCCCCGCAGACCTCCCCCCCCAACGCGTCACTTACCACGAATCCTGCCACCTGAGCCACGGCCAAAAAATCGTCCACCAACCCCGCCAACTCCTCCGCCTTATCCCGAACCTCACCCTCGTCGAACTCCCCGAAGCCTCCTGGTGCTGCGGCAGCGCCGGCATCTACAATATCACCCAGCCCGCAATGGCCGGTAAACTCCTCGAACGTAAAATCCACCATCTCCTCAGCACCGGCGCCCAAACCGTCGCCACCGGAAACCCAGGCTGCCTCCTCCAGCTCATCAACGGCCTCAAACAATCCCATTCCCCCCTCCGCGTCGTCCACCCCGTCACCCTCCTCGCCGAAGCTTACCGAACCAAGGACTAACCCATGGCCGACCGCGAAATCATCGTCCAACGTATCCTCGAACAAGGCCTCATCGCCATCGTGCGTGCACGCACCGCCGACCAAATCCTCCCCCTCACGCACGCCCTCCTCGAAGGCGGTGTCCAATGCGTCGAAATCACCATGACCACCCCCGACGCCCTCGGAGCCATCCACCGCGCCTCCCAATACTTCCGACACCGCGCGCTTATCGGCGTCGGCACCGTCCTCAATACCCAAACCGCCCGCGATGCCATCGAAGCCGGAGCCGAATACGTCGTCACCCCCATCACCCGCACCGAAATCGTCAACGCCACCCACCAACAGGGAAAACCCGTCATGCTCGGCGCCTATACCCCCACCGAAGCCCAAATCGCCCACGAAGCCGGCGCCGACTTCATCAAGCTCTTTCCCGCAGACTCGCTCGGCCCCGCCTACGTCAAGGCCCTCCGTGCCCCCCTCCCCCACCTCCGGGTCGTCCCCACCGGCGGCGTCGACCTCGCCACCGCCGCTGCCTTCCTCCAAGCCGGCTGCTCCGCCCTCGGCGTCGGCTCCTCCCTCGTCTCCTCCACCATCCTCCAATCCTCAAATTGGCCCGAACTCACCCGGCTCGCCCAGGCCTTCCGCAACATCATCCTCGCCCACCGTTCCCCTCCCCCCCTCCCGCAAGCCCCCCAAGTCCCTTAAGTCCCTTAAGTCCCTTGGGTTCCTTAAGTCCCTTGTCCCTTTCAGTCCCTCAACGCCCTCCGCCCCCCTCAGCCCCCCACCCCCCTCACACCAGATCCGGCAGCCCCCACGGCTCCCGATACTTGTACCCCAGCATCTTCGCCGCCTCCCCGTCGCCCAGTATCTGCTCCCGCTCCGGATCCCACTTGATCGCCCGATCCAACCGCGCGGCAATGCTGCCCAGATGGCAGACCGTGGCCGACCGATGCCCAATCTCCACGTCGCAAATCGGTTGCTTCCGCGTCTTGATGCAGTTGAGCCAGTCCTGATAGTGATGGTTGCTCTCGTAAAGACGCACCTCCGAATCCTTGATCGGCTCGGTGATGATGTCGGGACTGTTCGCCTCCAACACGCCGCGGTTCACATAGATCAGGCCGTCCTCCCCTTCAAACGTCACCCCGATCCGATGGCTCATCCCGCACACCACCCGCGTGTGCTTGGTCGGGTGAATCGCCTTCGAGTTCGCGTGCTTGTAGGTATACTCGATCTCGAACCACGCCGGCGTCTCGTAGCGCCTCTGCCGATCATAACGCGCGTGCCCCTCAATCTCCACCGGACCGCTGCCGTCCATCCCCAACGCCCACTGCACAATGTCCAAATGATGCGCCCCCCAGTTCGTCATCTGCCCCCCAGAGTAATCCCAGAAGAACCGGAAATAATAATGCACCCGCTGCTTGTTGTAGGGGCGAAACGGCGCCGGCCCCAGCCAAAGATCATAATTCAGCTCCGGCGGCGGCGCGCTGTCCGCCACTAACGGATCCGTGGTCCAGTTTACCCCGGGAATCCCCACCCGGATCGTCGGCACCCGCCCAATCCTCCCGTTCCGCACCAACTCGGCCGCATAGCGGAACTTCCGGTCCGACCGCTGCTGGCTCCCGCACTGGAGAATCCGCTGGTACTTTCGCGCCGCGTTCACCATCGCCCGCCCCTCGTTCACCACCAGCGTCAACGGCTTCTCGCAATACACATCCTTCCCCGCCATGCAGGCGTGAATCGACGCCAGCGCATGCCAATGATCCGGCGTCGAGATCAGCACCGCGTCGATCCCCTTGTTCTCGAGAAGTTTGCGGTAATCCTCGTAGGCCTCGCAAGGGCGATTGTTCGCCTTCTCCACCATCTGCTTGGCCTGCGCGGCGTGGTTCTTGTCCACATCGCACACCGCCACCACGTTCTTCATGATCGCCTGCATGTTCCCCCGCCCACGCCCCCCGGTGGCAATCATCCCCACCCGCACCAACTCACTCGGATTCTCCCCCGTCGCCGCCAACGTCCGGTTCAGAAACAAGTTCGGCAACGCCGCCGCCACCCCCGCCCCCGCCACCACTTCACCAGATGCACGCAGAAACCGACGCCGGGAAACCAGGGATGGAGTTTGCATGCACTTCTTATGTGACCTCGCGCCCCCGCTGTCAACCGCGCCCGCAACCCTGCCCACTCCCGCCCTGCCTTCGCCCCTCCAACCACTCGAAACATTCCCTCCTCCCGTTGCCTCCTCACCATCCCCACCCCCGCCAACATCGCCCTTGAATCATCATTCATAACTCCTAAATCCTGAATCCTGAGCCCCGCACCTTTGCTCTTGCGCGCAGACCGTGCCCCAGCCAACAGTCATCGCCAGAGATCATGATCGCGCCACGTTGCCACCCAACCCGGTCCCGCCACCCCGCCCCACCCTGGACGGTCGTCGCTACCCTCCTCGCCCTGGCCCCCCTCACCGCCTGCGGCCCCCACTCCCATCCCTCCGGCGAGCCGCCCTCCAAGCCGCGCATCGCCCTGGTCATGAAATCCTTGGCCAACGAGTTCTTCCTCACCATGGAAAACGGCGCCAAGTCCCACCAGAAGGCCCACGCCGACCAATACGAACTCCTCGCCAACGGCATCAAAGACGAACTCGACGTCAACCGCCAAGTCGATCTCGTCGAACAAATGATCGCCCAGCAAGTCCAGGCCATCGTCATCGCCCCCGCCGACTCTAAAGCCCTCGTCGCCGCCTGCAAAAAAGCCCAGGACGCCGGGATCGTCGTCGTCAATATCGACAACAAACTCGATGACGCCGTCCTCGCCGACCGCGGCGTCCATATCCCCTTCGTCGGACCCGACAACCGCAAAGGCGCCCGCGCCGTCGCCGAAACCCTCGCCCGCAAACTCAAACCCGGCGACGAGGTCGCCATCATCGAAGGCGCCCCCAACGCCTTCAACGCCGTCCAACGCCGACTGGGCTTCGAAGACGCCCTCAAAGCCGCCAACCTGAAGATCGTCAGCTCCCAATCCGGCTACTGGGAAACCGACAAAGCCAACCAGCTTGTCGCCTCCATCCTCACGGAACACCCCAACCTCAAGGGCATCCTCTGCGCCAACGACAGCATGGCCCTCGGCGCCAACGCCGCCCTCCGCGCCGCCTCCAAGGAAGACCAGATCCTCGTCGTCGGCTACGACAACATCTCCGCCGTCCAGGAACTCCTCAAGAAAGGCCGCATCCTCGCCACGGCCGACCAACATGCCGATCAACTCGCCGTCTTCGGCATCGAATACGCCCTCGAAATGATCAAATCCAAAGCCCCCCCAGCCGACCGCGAAACCCCGGTCGACCTCATCACCGCCACCCGCGCCTACGAGGCCAACCTCTCCGTGGTCA
>CAZVRY010000429.1:0-3952 GCA_964629545.1 uncultured Verrucomicrobiota bacterium
ACCACGCAGCCACCGCCTCCCCCAACCCCACCCGCAACACCCTCGGCGCTCTCTCATACGACGTTCACCCGGTCACGCCTTCGCCACCACGTCCGCAAAGGCCTTGATAATGGTCTCCACCATCGAAGACCCCGGCACCGGCTCGTCATCGATGAACCCCACCGGAATAATCCCATATGCACTGTTCGTAATGAAAATCCCCTCCGACCGCATTAAGTGCTCCGGCTTGATCACCCGCTTGCCCGTGGGCAGCGACTGCGCCTGGCAAATCTCCAAAATCACCGCCCGCGTGATCCCCGGCAGTGAACTGTGCCCCGACGGCGTCGTATACACCGTGTCCTTGTGCACCCAAAACAAGTTCCCGCCCGTCGCACACACCACCTCCCCATTCGTGTTCACCAAAATCGCATCGTCCGCCCCCGCCGCCTCCGCCTCCGCCGCCGCCAACACATTCAATAACCGATCCGTCGTCTTGAAGGCCGTCACCGGACTGTGCGCCACCATCCGATACCGCGAGAACGTCACCCGATACGGCGGCCCTTGCTCAGGATCCCAGTCCGGCGCCGGATGCAGACTCATGACCAGCGAGGGTTCCCCCGCCCCCTTCGGCAAATACCCCCGCGGCCCCACCCCCCGCGAAAGCTGCACCCGCAACACACACTCCGGCATCTCGTTCCCCCGAATCAACTCGTCCGCCACCTTCCGCAACTCCCCCGCCGTCTGCGGCACCGGAATCCCCAAAAACGCCGCCCCGCGATTCAACCGATCCAAATGCTGCGCCCAGCGGAAGGGACGCCCCCGATACACCCGGATCGTCTCGAACACCCCGTCCCCATAACAATAGCCGCGGTCAAAGACCGAGATCAGCCCCTGCTCCTCCGGCACGATCTGACCGTTTAAGAAAATCTTCATGATAATCGGTATTGACCGAGCTTCATGTCTCGCTTGAGCCGGCATCCTGCCTGAACCCGCCCCGGCGGAGCAACCCCAAAGCGGCTACCACCCCCGCCCCCTTCGCCAACGTCTCCTCATACTCCGCCCCCGGATCCGAATCCGCCACAATCCCAGCCCCCACATGCCACCACGCCCGCCCCCCCTCGCAACCCGCCGTCCGAATCACCATGCTCAATTGCGCCCGCCGGTTGAACCCCAAATACCCCAAACAACCCGTATACGGACCCCGCGCCACCGGCTCCAACTCGTCGATGATCTCCATCGCCCGAAACTTCGGCGCCCCCGTCACGCTTCCCCCAGGAAAACACGCCGCCAATGCCCCCAACGGCGTCACCCCCGCCCGCAACCGCCCCTCCACCGTCGAAACCAAATGCTGCACCTGCGCATACCCCTCCCACCGCGCCAACTCCGTCACCCGCACCGTCCCATACTCGCACACCCGCCCTAAATCGTTCCGCAGCAAATCCGTGATCATCACCAACTCCGCCCGCTCCTTCGGACTCCCCTGTAACTCCCGTGCCCACGCCGCGTCCCGCTCCGGATCCGCCGAACGCGGACGCGTCCCCTTGATCGGCCGCGTCCACACCCGCGCCCCCTCCATCCGCAAAAACAACTCCGGCGACGACGACACCAACTCGAGGCCGCCCGCGTGCAGATAGGCCGAGAACGGTGCCGGCGAAGCCTCCGCCAATCGGCCATAGAGATCCCAGCCCGTTCCCGACCACCCCGCCTCGAAACGCTGCGCCAGGTTGACCTGGTAAATGTGCCCCGCCCGGATGTAATCCTGGGCCCGTTCCACCGCCGCCAAAAAGCCCGCCCGGTCAAACGTGCTCGTCACCCCCGCCCCATACTCTCCCCCCTCCCCCCGCTCGCCCCCCAACGCCGCGATCCTCGAACCTCCCTCCCGCCCTAATTCCCCCCCCTCCACCCCGCCCCGCCCCGCCCCCCCCGCGGGCTGCCCCCCATCCAGCAGGGCCTTCCAATACCCAAGTTCCTCCGCCGCCCGCCCCTCCGACCGCTCCCCCTCCGCGTCCAACCCCGTCACCACAATCCAGGCCCGGTCCGTCCCCACCTCGAACACCACCAGGCTCGCATAAAACCCCAGCACCGCATCCGGCCACTCCAGGTCGTTGACCGCCCGCGGACAGAGCTTCGGCTCAACAAAATTCTTTAGATCGTAGCCCCAAAACCCAAAACACCCTCCCAACGGGAAAGGCCCCCCCTCAACCCCCCCCCCCCCCAAACCCCCCCCGCACCCCCCCCACACCCCCCCCGGGGGGGCAAACAGACCCCCCCGGCCCCCCCGCGGCCCCTCCGGCGTCTCGATCTCGCACCGCGCCCCCGCCGTCCGCAACGTCAGGAACGGCCGCGCCGTCACCAGCGAATAGCGCGCCCCCGCATCCCCCGTCCCGCTATGCAGCAACACCACCCCAGGCTCACCCCGCAGGCAACCCGCCAGCGAGACCGCGGTCTGAGCCGTCCTCTGCTCGTATATGCGTGGCGCCATCCGGCGCAATTCCCGTTGCCGATTCGCTGCCTGACCTCAAACGCCGAGCAACTCCCGCACCCGCGCCCCCACCTCGGCCGACCGCATCAATGCCTCCCCTACCAACATCCCGTGCGCCCCCGCCCGCGCCACACGCTCCGCATCGCCCCGGGTCTGAATCCCACTCTCCGCCACCAACAGCACCTCCCCCCGCGCCCCCGCCGCTCCCAGCCGACCCGCCAACCGCTCCGTCGTCCCCAGGTCCGTCCGGAACGTCCGCAAATCCCGATTGTTCACCCCCACCAACCGCGCCCCCACCCGCAACGCCCGCTCCAATTCCCCCTCGTCATGCACCTCCACCAACGCCGCCAACCCCACCCCCTCCGCCAACCGCAACATCGACTCCAACCGACCCTCGTCCAGAATCGCCGCAATCAGTAACACCGCGTCCGCACCCCACTCCACGGACTCCAATACCTGCCGCTCCTCCAACAAAAAATCCTTCCGCAACAACGGCAGCCGCACCGCCGCCCGCACCCGGGCCAAATCCTCGAGCGACCCCTGAAAAAACGGGCCGTCCGTCAACACCGAAATACAGGCCGCCCCCGCCGCCTCATACTCGCAGGCCAGCCGCACCGGATCGAAATCCGCCCGGATCACCCCCGCCGACGGCGACGCCTTCTTCACCTCCGCAATCAACGCCGGCCGCCCCCAGGCCGGATGCCGCAGCCCCATCGCAAAATCCCGCCGCGGCCCGCACGCCTTCACCGCCCAGGCCAGCGACGCCCCGTCCGCCGGCCGCCGCCCCAACGCCGCCACCTCCTCCCGCTTCCGCCCCACGATCTCGTCCAATATGCTCATGTCGCCCTTCCTACTCCTCGTCGTCCTTCACCCCCTGCATCCGCTTGGCCGGACACCCCGCCCGCAACCACGCCCCCACAAACCCATCCAAATCCCCATCCATCACCCCCTGCACGTCGCTCGTCTGCCGACCCGTCCGCAAATCCTTCACCATCCGATACGGCTGGAAGACGTAACTCCGAATCTGGTTGCCCCAGGAAACACTCCCCTTCTCCCCGTAAAACCGCTCCATCTCCGCCTTCTTCTGATCCTCCCGCAACGCATACAACTTCGACATCAACAGCTTCATCGCCGCCGCCCGATTCTGATGCTGCGAACGCTGGCTCTGCGACGCCGCCACCATCCCCGTCGGCAGATGCGTAATCCGCACCGCCGTCTCCACCTTGTTCACATTCTGCCCCCCCTTCCCCCCCGACCGATACGTGTCCACCTGCAGCTCCACCGGCGGAATCACCAAATCCCCCTCGTCCGCGATCTCCGCGATCACGTCCACACTCGCGAAACTCGTGTGCCGCCGCTGATTCGAATCATACGGCGAAATCCGCACCAGCCGATGCACCCCCCGCTCCGCCTTGGCAAAGCCATACGCATTCTCCCCCTCCAGCAGCATCGTCACACTCGTGGTCCCCGCCGCCGCCCCCCCCCCCGCGG
>CAZVRY010000429.1:3962-4783 GCA_964629545.1 uncultured Verrucomicrobiota bacterium
TTGATCCCATCCACCTCCCCCTCCAACGCGTCCGTCACCTCCACCTCCCACCCCCGCCGCTCCGCCCAACGCTGATACATCCGCATCATCATCCGCGCCCAGTCGCAGGCCTCCGTCCCCCCCGCCCCCGCATTAATGCTCAAAATGCAGTTGCACCGATCGTGGGGACCATGGAGCAACACCCGCAACTCCAGCGCCTCCACCTCGCCCAGAAACCCCGCCACGTCCCGCTCCATCTCCCTTTGGTGCTTCGGTTGCTCGCTCTCCGGCTCCGCCTCCGCCAACTCCACCAGCACCTTGAAATCCTCCAACCGCTGCAACGCCGCCAATAAGGGATCCACCTTGCGCCGAATCCCGTTCGCCTCCTCAATCAGCTTCTGCGCCTGCTGCTGGTTGTCCCAAAACCGCTCCCCCGCCATCTCCGCCTCCAACACCCCCAACCTCGTCTGCAACGCCGCCACGTCAAAGAAACCTCCGCAACTGCGCCAGCTTCCCCTCCATCGCCGCCATCTGCTCTTTAATCGTCTCAAACATAATGCGGCCGCCATTATGCGGCCCGACCTCCCTTTGCCCAGCCCTTTTTCCTCCCCCCCTCCCCAGGAACCGGAAAGGCTAAAGGCTGAAGGCTGAATCCTCGCTCCAACTCGTAATCGTAATCGTAATCGTAATCGTAATCGCGTCCCTTCCTGGTTCATGGGTTCAGTGCGCCAAGTCATACTTGGGAGCGTTCTCTCCATGAACCGGAAAGGCAGAATTCGTGCTCTTAATCATGCTCTTGCTCTTGCTCCCGGTCCGCCCGGTTCATGGTCCCCCTGCGCGTC
>CAZVRY010000430.1:0-4776 GCA_964629545.1 uncultured Verrucomicrobiota bacterium
GGGGCGGCGGGCGCGGGGGGGGGGGGCCCGGAGGGGGAGTTGGTCGGTTTTGGTCCGCGGGTGGGGGCGTATTTGGTGGACTGGCTGGCGGTGAACTGCGTGGGGTTGATCTTACCGGACAACGAGGGGTTACGCGCGCTTGGGCGTGGCGAGGCGATCACCCCGGAGCAGTGGCAGTCCGCGCTGGTTTACCTGCTGATCGGGTTGTTCATCACCGCGGTATATCACGTGGGTTTGAATGGGACCTTTGGGGCGACGATGGGGAAGATGCTGATTGGCGCCCGGATTGTGCGCATGGATGGGGGGCGCTTGGGGTATGGCCGCGCGGCGCTGCGTTTCGTGGCCGAGACCCTGAGTTGGCTGACGTTGGGGATCGGATTTCTCTTGGTGGGCGTGCGTCCGGATCGGCGGGCGTTGCACGATTTACTGGCTGGGACCCACGTGGTTCGGCACCGATGACGAGGGCGTCAGGAGGGGGTGGGGCGGGCTGGATCTGGGTCGCTTTGGACGGTGGAGGGTTGGAGGTTCTGGCGCTCGAGGAGGCTGGTATCCTCTTCCGCCTGGGGACCGAGGACCCGTTCGAGTTCGGCCTTGATGACGTAGCGGTTGGCGGGGGTGATGACGAGGGGGCGGCGACTGCCCTGGTGATGGATGACGAGGTTTCGGTGGGAGGGCCAGAGGGTGTTGGGCCAACGCTCGACGGGGCCGCGGACGCGGGTCGAGACGCGCGTGATCGTGCTGAGCGGGATTTTTCGGAGCGTCAGGTTGAAGAGGAGAATGCGGAAGAAGTCGCGGCCGACCCGGTAGGTGATTCTCGAGCGGAGCCAGAGGAGGGCGACGAGAACCACCGACAGCGCGCCGGCACTGATCTCGATCAGGAGTTCACGCATGAGTGGTCATGTGATGTGACCGTCCCCCGAGTCAGACGAAGGGTGCCCAAAGCCCCTCGGGGGGCGGCGCAGGCTGTCGGGCTGGAGATCTTTTAGCGGTGGGGCGGGAGGCTGTCCATCCGGAAATGGCAGCCCTGGTTCGGAGAATTCTCCCCAACCTGAGCCATCGCTTCGCTGGAAATGGTTGAGGAGAGGGGGACTGCCTTTTTCAACATGAGAATGGCTGTTTCATGCGAAGTGGGGGCCCGAAGGGCTGGGGGATTCATGGAAATGGAGGGGAACGAGCGGAAGTTGCGTGTCATTGGGGTTGGGTGGGGTTAGGGTTGGCGCATGCATTGTGGTTTGTGTGGATCGAGGTCGGGTTCCGGTTGTTACGGGGCGTGGGGTCCGGTCATGGGTGAAG
Source organism: uncultured Verrucomicrobiota bacterium (assembly GCA_964629545.1). Lineage (GTDB taxonomy): Bacteria > Verrucomicrobiota > Verrucomicrobiia > Limisphaerales > CAZVRY01 > CAZVRY01. Next base: position 1,294 of record CAZVRY010000430.1, read on the forward strand.
GTCGGGTAGGGCAGGATGGGCGGTGCGTTGGTGGTGGGCGATCAGGCTCTCGGCGTCACGGGGTGGGAGCGGGGGCGGGTGGGGGCGGGGTTGTTTAGTCGCATGCGGCGTCATGCGGGCAGAGGGGATCGGGATCCTACGCTGACGGCGTCGGCGCGGTCGACGTGGGAGGTGGTGCGGCGGGTGGGGGTGTATTTGCGGCCGTATCCGTGGTTGGCGGCGGGGACGGTGGGGTGTGCGGTGCTTTCGTTGTTGTTTGCGTTTGCGTTTCCGAAGCTGACGCGGTTTGTGATCGACGAGGTGATTGTGGCGCGGCGGTCGGAGTGGCTGGGGCCGGCGGTGGGGGCGTTGGTGGGGGCGTTTTTCCTGCGGGATGCGTTCAACGGGTTGCGGATCTGGATCAACAACGTGTTTGAGCAGCACGTGATCATGGATATGCGGCGGGAGGTGTATGCGCGGTTGCAGCGGTTGCCGGTGGGCTGGTTCGATGCGCGGGCGTCGGGGGATTTGATGACGCGGGTGATCGAGGATGTAAACGCGGTGGAGCGGGTATTGATTGACGGGACGGAGCAGGGGACGGTGGCGGTCTTGAGCATTGTGGGCGTGTTGGTGATTCTGTTCAGTCAGAATCCTGGGTTAGCGGCGGTGGCGTTGGCGCCGCTGCCGGTGCTGGCGGGGGGCGCGTTTTGGTATACGACGACGGCGCATCGGCGGTATCGGAGGCAGCGGGAGGCGGCGAGCGCGATGAATGCGTTACTGATGGACAACCTGCAGGGGATTCGTCAGATCAAGGCGTTTGTGCGGGAGGCGCACGAGGATGGGCGGTTTCTGGAGCGGGCGGAGGAGTTGCGGCGGGGGACGTTGGGGATCATGCGGGTGTGGGCGGTTTATTCTCCGGCGATGACGTTTGCGGGCGCTGCGGGGATGGCGTTGGTGTTATGGGTGGGGGGGCGGCAGGTAGTGAGCGAGCGGATGCAGATCGGGCAACTGGTGGAGTTTCTGCTTTATCTGGGTTTGTTTTACGAGCCGGTGGGGCGGCTGCACGGGTTGAACCAGATGTTGCAGGCGGCGCGGGCGGCGGGGGAGCGGGTGTTCGACATTTTGGATGCGCCGGAGGAGCGGAGTCAGCATGGGGGGGCGGGGTCGGGGGTGGTATCGGCGGGGTGGCGGGCTCGGGGCGAGGTGGTGTATGAGGACATCAGTTTCAGCTATGGGGGGGGGCGCCCGGTATTGCGGGGGATTGGGGTGCGGGCGAGGCCGGGGGAGGTGGTTGCTTTGGTGGGGCCGACGGGGTCGGGGAAGTCGACCTTAGTGAACCTGTTGCCGGCGTTTTACGAGCCGAGCGGGGGGCGGTTGACGCTGGACGGGCATGACGTGCGGCAATTGCCGCTGGGGGTGTTGCGGGAGCAGATTGCGGTGGTCAGCCAGGAGCCCTTCCTTTTCAACGGGACGCTGCGGGAGAACTTGTTGTATGGCCGGTTGGAGGCCTCCGAGGAGGCGATGCTGGCCGCGGCGCGGGCGGCGAACTGCCATGAGTTCATCGCCCGGTTGGCGGAAGGTTATGACTCGCGGGTGGGGGAGCGAGGGGTGAAGCTGAGCGTGGGGGAGAAGCAGCGGGTGAGCATCGCGCGGGCGTTATTGAAGGACGCGCCGGTGTTGATTTTGGACGAGGCGACGGCGAGTGTGGACACCGTGACGGAGCGGTTGATTCAGGAGGCGTTGGAGCGGTTGATGACGGGGCGGACGAGTTTTGTGATTGCGCATCGGTTGAGCACGATTGTGAAGGCAGATCAGATCCTGGTGTTGCGGCATGGTGAGATCGTGGAGCGTGGGACTCACGAGGGGTTGTTGCGGCAGGAGGGTCTCTACGCCCGGCTGGCCCGCATTCAGAACACAACCTTCATCGAGGAAGGATTCGAACGGTTGGCGGTGGATTGAGGCTGCGGGCGTTGGCCGGACGGCCGGGTGATGGGCGGAGAAGCGGTAGTTTAACGAAGACATGGTATGAGAGCGCTGGTGACGATTGCAGATCGACGGACGGAACGCGTGTTCCTGGTGGGGGCGGAGTTGAAGTCGCGCTCGTCCTGGGATGTGCGGGATTCGCTGGACGAGTTGGGGCAATTGGCGGAGACGGCGGGGGCGGAGGTGGTGGGCGATGGGGTGCAGCGGTTGGAGGTGCCCGCGCCCGCGACCTACATTGGGGCGGGGAAAGCGGAGGAATTCGCCCGCTTGTGCCGGAGCAGCGGGGTGGACACGGTGATCTTCGACGACGAGTTGACCGCGGCGCAGAGTCGGAATCTGGAGCGGTTGTTCGAGTGCAAGATTCTGGATCGGACGGCGTTGATCCTGGACATTTTCGCGCGGCGGGCGCGGACGCGGGAGGGCAAGCTGCAGGTGGAGTTGGCGCAATTGCAGCACTTGTTGCCGCGGCTGACGAGGTATTGGACGCACTTGTCGCGTCAGAAGGGCGGCATTGGCATGCGCGGGGGCGAAGGCGAGTCGCAATTGGAGTCAGATCGCCGGCGGGTGCAGGAGCGGATCGACAAGCTGCGGGAGGAGTTGGAGGTGGTGCGTCGGCAGCGGACGACGCAGCGGCAGGGGCGGCGGCGTCATCAATGGCCGCTGGCTTCGATTGTGGGCTACACCAACGCGGGGAAATCGACGCTCTTGAACGCGCTGACAGGGGCGGGGGTATTGGCGGAGGACCAGTTGTTTGCGACGTTGGATCCGACGACGCGGCGGTTGCGGTTGCCGACGAACCAGAACGTGTTGCTTTCGGACACGGTGGGGTTCATTCGGAAGCTGCCGCATCGATTGGTGGAGGCGTTCAAGGCGACGTTGGAGGAGGTGATCGAGGCGGACCTGTTGTTGCACGTGGTGGATTTGAGTCATCCGCGGGCGGAGGATCAGATTGTGGCGGTGAACGAAGTGCTCGACGAGTTGGGGGCCGGGGGAAAGCCGACCATGGTCGTGCTGAACAAGCTGGACCGCTTTGAGCAGCGCGAGGCGACCGTCCATTGGCTGGAGCGGATGCCGGGGGCGGTGGCGGTGTCGGCCAAGACGGGGGAGGGATTTGCGGCGTTGCTGGACGAGATTGGAGCGCGGCTGCGTCCGATCCGGGAGTTGGTGGAGTTGGATGTGCCGCATGATCGGTCGGCGGTGATTGCGCGGTTGCATGCGGTGGCCCAGGTGGTGCATCGCGATTACGAGGGGGAGCGGGCTCGGTTCAGGGCGCGGATACCGCCTCATTTGCTGGCCGAGTTTGCCCCGTTCGTGGTGCGCGAGTGAGACGGGGGCGGCGAGGAAGCCGTTTCAGGTGGGGGAGTTTAGCCTGCATCGTTTGCGCCGCTTCGCAACGACCACGTTCTGTTTATCGATCCGACCGTAGCCCTCCCCAGGAACCGGAAAGGCAGAAGGCAGAGTGCAAAAGGCAGAATTCGTGCTCTTGCTCTTGCTCTTGCTCCCGGTCCGCCCGGTTCATGG
>CAZVRY010000431.1:0-2953 GCA_964629545.1 uncultured Verrucomicrobiota bacterium
AGGATGGTGGAGCCGAGGGGAGTCGAACCCCTGACCTTCTCATTGCGAACGAGACGCTCTGCCAACTGAGCTACGACCCCATCCACGAAGCATCGCAACCGCGAACCCCTCCCAACCCAGTCCGCGACCGCAACGGGGCGCACATTACGCAATCCCCTCCCCCTCGAGCAAGCGGAATCCTCCCCCAGTAATGCTCGAATCATCAATCAGAAGTCGTAAGTCAGAAGTCGTAAGTCATAAATCCTCCCCGCCATTGCCTCCCCGCCTCCTTCCCCCGATAGTCCCCCCGTGACTGTCCATCACCAGGATCCCCTCCACGCGGGACCCCCAGCCCTCAACGCCTTCCAGGTCGTCGCCCCCTACCAACCCGCTGGTGACCAACCCCAAGCGATCGAAGCCCTCACCCGCGGACTCCTGGCCGGAGCCGCCCACCAGGTCCTCCTCGGCGTCACCGGTTCGGGTAAGACCTTCACCGTCGCCAACGTCATCGCCCGCATCAACCGCCCCACCCTCGTCATCTCGCATAACAAGACCCTCGCCGCCCAACTCTACGCCGAATTCAAGGGCTTCTTTCCCCACAACGCCGTCGAGTACTTCGTCTCCTATTTCGATTACTACCAACCCGAAGCCTATATCCCCCGCACCGACACCTTCATCGAGAAGGACTCCGCCATCAACGAGGAGATCGAACGCCTCCGCCTCTCCACCATGAGCAGTCTCTTCGCCCGCCGCGACGTCGTCGTCGTCGCCAGCGTCTCCTGCATCTACGGCATTGGCAGCAAGGAAGACTACGAAGCCATGATCATCCCGCTGCGCCTCCGGCAAGCCCTCTCCCGCGAACAGTTCCTCGTCCGTCTCGTCGATCTCCAATACAACCGCAACGACGTCGCGTTCGAACGCGGCCAGTTTCGGGTCCGCGGTGATACGGTCGAACTCCGGCCCGCCGCCACCGAAGACGGACTCCGCATCGAGTTCTTCGGCGACGAGATCGAGCGGATCACCCGCTTCGACCCCCTCACGGGCCACCCCCTGGAGTCCCTGCCCCATGTCACCGTCTACCCAGGCAAGCAGTTCGTGACCCCCATGGACAAAATCAAACGCGCCGTCCTCGCCATCCGCGAAGAACTCGGTGACCGCGTCGCCTGGTTCGAGAAGCAAGGCAAACTCCTGGAGGCTCAACGCATCAAGATGCGCACCGAATACGACCTCGAAATGATGGAGGAAATGGGCTTCTGCTCCGGCATCGAGAACTACTCCCGGCACCTCGCCGGGCGCCCCCCGGGCTCCCGCCCCACCACCCTCCTCGATTTCATGCCCCGCGGTTACCTCCTCGTCATCGACGAATCCCATGCCACCGTCCCTCAAATCGGCGGCATGTACGAAGGCGACCGCTCCCGCAAAACCGTCCTCGTCGAACACGGCTTCCGCCTCCCCAGCGCCCTCGATAACCGCCCCCTCCGCTTCAACGAATTCCAAGCCCTCCAGGGGCCGACCCTCTACGTCAGCGCCACCCCCGGCGACCGCGAACTCGCCTGGGCCCGCGATGCCGCCCTCCCCCTCCCCCTCCCCGCCGCCCCCACCGCCGCGATCCCCTGGGAACCCACCCCCGAATCTCCCCCAACCTCCCCCCAAACACCCGCCCCCCCCGCCCACCCCCGCCCCCTCCCAGGCGTGGTCGAACTCGTGGTCCGCCCCACCGGCCTCGTCGACCCGCGCATCACCCTCAAACCCCTCCGCGGCCAAATCGACGACCTCATCGAAGAAGCCCGCAAGCGCGCCGAACTCAAAGAGCGCGTGCTCGTCACCACCCTCACCAAACGCACCGCCGAAGAACTCACCGACTACCTCCGCGACATCGGCATCAACGTCCGCTACCTCCACAGCGAAATCGATGCCATCGAACGCGTCGAGATCCTCCGCGCCCTCCGCAAAGGCGACTTCGATGTCCTCGTCGGCATCAACCTCCTCCGCGAAGGACTCGACCTCCCCGAAGTCTCCCTCGTCGCTATCCTCGACGCCGACAAGGAAGGCTACCTTCGCAGCGCCACCAGCCTCATCCAAACCGCCGGCCGAGCCGCCCGCCACCTTAACGGCGAAGTCATCCTCTACGCCGATCAGCAAACCCAGAGCATCCAGAAATTCCTCGCCGTCTCCTCCTACCGGCGCCAAAGGCAACTCGCCTATAACCAAACCCACGGCATCACCCCACGCAGCGTCACCCGCCCCGTCGAACAAAGCCTCTCCACCCGCGCCCACGCCGCCGACGCCAAAGCCGCCGCCGTCATTAACGAGACCGGCGGCGACTTCGATGTCTCCGAAACGCTCCGCGAACTCGAAGCCGATATGCTCACGGCCGCCAATAACCTCGAATTCGAAAAGGCCGCCCTCCTCCGGGACCAAATCCGCGAACTCAAACGCCAGTTCTCCCCCACCCAGCCCGCCCCGCACCACCCCGCCCCCCCACGCCGCCCCTCAACCTACCGCAACCGCCGCCGACCATGACCCTGTCCAGCACACCGCATTGCGAAAGACGGGATCCCCCTCGCCCCTGCCCCCTCCATGAACCGTGCCCTCACCCCTTGCCCTCTCCCCAACCCATGCCAGCGAGGCGTTTTCTCAGGTTGGGGAGAGGGAGAAAGGGAGAGGGGGCTTGCTGGATGTGAAACTCGTGCTTAACCCTCGAACGATCATGGCGATCGCCGTGGCCGCCTCCGCCGCGGCCGCCCTCGCCGCCACCCACCCGCCTCACCCCCCCCCCACCCGCACCTTGACCCCTCCCCCGTCTCTCGCTCCCCTGCTCGTGGACCCGCAAGGCCTCCCCGTCGCCACCAGCACCGCCTGGCTCCAACAACGCGAAGTCCTCCGCCAACGGTGGCTCGACCTCCTCGGGCCCCGGGGGCCCCCCGCGGGGGGGGGCGGCGCGCCCGGGGGGCGGGGGGCGGGGGGGGCGGCG
>CAZVRY010000431.1:2963-4676 GCA_964629545.1 uncultured Verrucomicrobiota bacterium
CCTCGCCACCGAGGAACTCCCCACCTTCACCCGCCAACTGGTCCAGTATCAAGCCGAGGAAGACGTGGCGACCGACGGCTACCTCCTCACCCCGACCCCCCCCCGAGCCCGGCTGCCGGCCGTGGTCGTGTTCCATCCCACCACCCCCTTCCAGGCCCGCGGCGTGGCTGGACTTGAACCCACCTACCCCGAGGAATCCTGGCACGGCGTGCAACTCGTCTCCCGCGGCTACCTCGTCTGGTGCCCTCGTAACTACATCAATGCCGACGGCGCGGATTGGGCGGGCAACGCCCGCAAGGTCCTCGCCGCCCACCCCGATTGGACCGGCCTCACCCGCATGGTCTGGGATGCCCTCCGCGCCGCCGATTTCGTGGCATCCCTCCCCAACGTCGACCCCCAACGCATCGCCTGCCTCGGCCACTCGCTCGGCGCCAAACAAGTGCTCTTCGCCATGGCGTTCGACCCGCGCTTCCGCGCCGGAGTCTCCAGCGAAGGCGGCCTCGGTCTCACGTTCAGCAACTGGGATGCCCCCTGGTACCTCGGCCCCACCATCCGCCAGCCCAACTTCCCCCTCGAAAACCACCAGGTGCTCGCCCTCGTCGCACCGCGACCCTTCCTCCTGCTCGCCGGCGACGCGGCCGATGGCGACCCCAGCGGGGCCTTCCTCGCAGCCGCCCGGCCCGTCTACCAACTCCTCGGCGCCGCTGAAAGCCTCGGCTGGATCAACCACCACGGCGGCCACCGCTATTCGCCCGCCGCCCGCGCCGCCGCCGAGTCCTTCCTCGCCCAACACCTCTCCCCCACACCCACTGCCCCCACCCTGGACGCGCTGACGATCTGTTACGACTCGCCCGTCGACGCCGCCTTGCAGTCGCAGCTCGAACACATCGACGCCGCCCTGCGCGCCCAACACGGCCTCGCCCACGACCAAACCGCGGTCGGCCTCCTGGACCTCCGCAGCCAACGCCTGGCCATGATCCGCCCCGACCACGAGGAATACGCGGCCAGCGTGCCCAAGATCGGCATCCTCCTGGCCTACTTCCACCATCACCCCCAAGCAGCCACCCACCTCCACCCGGCGACGCGCCACGAACTGGGCCTCATGACCAAAGCCTCCAACAACGAAATGGCCGCCAAGTTCTCCCGAGAACTGGGGCTGCGCGACATCCAAACCGTGCTCAACGCCTACCGGTTCTACGATGCCAACCACGGGGGAGGCCTCTGGATCGGCAAACATTACGGCCAAGACGGCGAACGCCTCGGCTCCCCCATCGCTGACCACTCCCACGCCGCCACCGTGCGCCAACTCGTCCGCTACTTCCTCCGCCTGGAACAAGGCACCCTCGTCTCCCCCGCCGCCTCCCATGCCATGCGCCAAATCTTCGCCTCCCCTGACATCCCCCACGACCGCATCAAGTTCGTCCAAGGCCTCGCCGGACGCGATGTCCAGATCATCCGAAAATGGGGCTCCTGGCAGGACTGGAACCATGACTGCGCCGTCATCACCGGCCCCAACCGATATTACATCCTCGTCGCCCTCACTAAGCACCCCCAGGGCGATCGCTACCTCGCTGACCTCGCCCGCGCCGTCGACGACCTCCTGCTCGATCCGTCGCCTCCGCGCTAGAATCCTTGCCGCCCAGAACTTGATCAAATCGAGTCAAGTTCTCGTCCCGTCCCTCCTGCCGGCAAGGATTCTACAGAGCGAGGCGT
>CAZVRY010000432.1:0-4649 GCA_964629545.1 uncultured Verrucomicrobiota bacterium
CCGCCGGCGTAGTCCCAGAACCAGCGGAAGTTGAAGTGGAAGCGGTTGGGGTTGAACGGGCGTTTGGGAGCGGGTCCGAGCCAGAGGTCGTAATCCACTCCCGCGGGCGGGGGGGCGTCGGCCGGTTTGCCGATCGGGTTGATCCAATCGAGATAGGCCCAGGCGCGGACGCTACCGACCTTGCCCAGTTGGCCCGAGCGCACGAATTCGGCGGCCTCGAGGTACATGGCACTGCTTCGGCGCTGGGTGCCCATCTGGACGACGCGTTGGTGTTTCTGCATGGCGGTGAGCATGGCGCGTCCTTCGGCGATGGTGAGGGCGAGGGGTTTTTCCACATAGACGTCCTTACCTGCCTGGCAGGCGAGCACCGTGGGCAGGGCGTGCCAGTGATCCGGGGTGGCGACCAGGACGACGTCGACGTCTGCGCGGTCCAACACGCGGCGGAAGTCCCTGACCGTCTCGGGTTGAGAACCGCGCTTCTCGGTTACCAGCTTGGAGGCCGCCGCCATTTGTTGGTCATCCACATCGCACACGACGGGACACTCGACCTCGGGGTGGAGGAAGAAAGTATCGAGGTCGCCGCGTCCCATGCCGCCGCAGCCGATGAGCCCGACGCGGACCTTGGCGGAGGGGGCTTGGGGGTGGGCCTGGGCGGCGGGGGCCAGCCACAGCCCGCCCCAGAGCGGGGCGCTGGCCACGGTGGAGGTGAGCGTCAGGAAGCGTCGGCGATCGCAAGAGGAGGGCTTTGAGTGCATGGGCAAGGTCTCGTCAGAACTGGGTCCAGCGTCAAGGGTTTTCACGACCGCTTTACACCACCCGGACCCGGCGGTACAGTCTCCGCGTGGCACCGGAATTCGACGACACGGAATTCATCGATCGCGACTACCAGGCTGCGCGCAAGGCGGGCGGATCCGCGGGCGTGGTGGCGCGGCCGCCGACTCGGGAGGAACTCGAGGCGCGGGTAGGGGAGACGCACCAGAAGTTGGCCGAGCTGAAGCGGGCGCAGGAAGCGCTGGAGCGGGAGCGCACCGCCCTCGAGGAGGCACGCCGGCGCCGGGCCGAACTCCAGCACGGCCAGTCCGAGATGGTCCACCATCTCACCCGGGGCATTGGGTTGTTGGAGGAGAGCGAGCTCAAGACCCGCCAGGAACTCGAGCAGATGGGGCGGACGCTCGAGGGATTTCGGGATGCGATGGCCAAGGTCCAATCGATCCACGAGGAATCGTGGAAGGAGGACAACTGGCAGGCCGAACTGAGCCGCGCGCTCACGATCCTGGAGAATGCGCGGATGGAATGGAACGCCGCCCGACTGCGCTGGCCCGTCCTGGAAGGTCTCGCTGCGGTCTCGAAGGAGCCGACGGTTGGGGGTGAACCTGCTCCCGCCTCCTCCCTGGCCGGGTTGGGTTTCTTCCAACTGGCTCGGATCGGCCTGGCCTTGACCTGGCCCTTGACCTTGCTGGCGGTGGTGGCGTTTGTGGTCTGGTTGATTTACCTTTTCGGCAAATAGGTCATCCGACCTTTCATGGCCCATGGGCCTATTCAAAAAACGACCGGATCCGATGGCCAGCCGCGCCCGCGAGTTGAATGGGCGGATCGAGGAACTCGAGGTGCAGATTCGCGAGCTCAACGAGCGGCTCCAACACGAGCAGAGTCATCCCCGGGTCCGGTCGACCGCCTTCCCCGAAGGCCGCGTCCTCCCCGCCCATCCGCTGGCGCCGCCGGCGCGGGAGCCTATCTTCGAGGACGTCAATCACCAGCGGATGCAGGCGACCTCCGAGCCGGAGGCCAACGCAGCCCATTTCAACGAGGATCTCGGCATTCGCAAATACGATTTGCTGGCGGTATGGCGTCGTTGGCAGGCGCAATGGCGTGGCCCGGGCACGGCCAACCCGCGGCTGGTGAGCTACCTGGCCGCCGGGAGCATCCGTGGGTTGCGCCCTCTCCGCTACGAGAAGCGCGTCGCCCGCACTCGATTCTACCTTCTCTCGGCGGTGCTTCTGGTGGTCCTTTGGGGGCTGCTCCACTTCTACTTCCGACAACGATGAAGATCTCTTTTCTGGCCCTGGCCGTTTTCCTCGCCCTGCTGGTCGGGGTCGGGCTGATGATTTACTTTACCAAGAGTGACAACGATTGAACTCCCCACCTCGGAGGGTTGCTTCAAGGCGACCTTCACGGCCCGCGGACTGGCCAACCTGGAGTTTCCACCCGCGCGGGTCCCTCGCGCGGGCGTCCGCCGGCGGTTGGCGGCGCCCCTCGGCGTTCCCAGGCGTTGGCTGGAGCAGACCCGCCGGGCTATTGACGCCGTCCTGCGCGGGCGCCCCGGCTCCTCGCTGCCCCCCTTGGACCTGAGCAGCGGGACCGACTTCCAACGGTCGGTCTGGCGAGAGTTGCAATCGATCCCGCCCGGTCACACTCGAACCTACGGTCAGATCGCGGCGGTCCTTGGCCGGCCTCAGGCGGCGCGCGCGGTGGGTCAGGCTTGCGGGGCCAATCCCATTCCTCTGCTCATCCCCTGTCATCGCGTGCTCGCGGCGGGCCACCGTCTCGGTGGGTTCTCCGGCGGCTTGGATTGGAAAAGGCGCCTCCTGGGGCGCGAAGGGCATTGGGTTGACGTGTCCGTGGTGCGCCCGGGTCCGAGCCGTTAGGGCGTTTCCGGTTGGCGATCGAGGCTTTGGCGGACGGAGTGGGCGATGTCCTCGGGGAGGAAGATGGCGAACGCAGTGCCCTGGTCGAGTTGGGAGGTGACTTCGATCCAGCCTTGGTGTTGGCGGACGATGCCATGGACGGTGGCTAAGCCGAGGCCGGTCCCTTTGCCGACCTCTTTGGTGGTGAAGAAGGGTTCGAAGAGGTGGCTGAGGGTTTCCGCGTCCATGCCGCAGCCCGTATCGGTCACCGTCAGCACGGCGAAGGTCCCTGGGCGCCGGTCCGGGTGGGCCGAGTCCCCTGCTTCGACGAGGTCGGCGCGGGTGGTGCGGAGGGTTAAGGTGCCGCCCTTTGGCATGGCGTCCCGGGCATTGACGGCCAGGTTGACGAGCACCTGGTCGAGGGAAGCGGCGTCCGCCAGCACTGGCGGGAGGGAGGGGGCGAGGTCGAGGTTTCCGCGGATGACGGTGAGGAGGTTGTTGAAATCGTGCGCGACGCCTCCGGCCAGGCGTCCGATGGCTTCCAGTTTTTGGGCTTGGCGGAGGCTCTCCTCGAGTTGCACGCGGTCGGTGATATCCAGTTCGACGCCCAGGAGACTGACGGGTTGGCCTGAGGGGCCGCGCACGACATGGCCGCAGGAGGCCACCCATCGTTGGGGCCGTCCCTCTGCGCACACTCGAAACTCCACCCGATAATCCTCCCCGTCGGCGGTGGATCGTTCGGCCGCTTCCCGGACGCGCCGTCGGTCGTCGGGATGCAGCAAGGCAACGAACTCGGCCAGCGTGGTAGGGGGCAGCCGTGCCGGCAGGCCGTCGTCGGTCTCCCACGTGTTGACCTGGAATTCGGCGATGGCGACTGGGGCGGTCCCTGCGGGCACTGACCCCGTGGTCAGAACCAGAGCGACGAGGAAACGACAGCCCAGGTTTGCCCAACCGCGAGGGCGCGAGTCTCCGGCGCGGCTGCAGCACGACGGGTAAGGTCTCATGGCGGTTGGATTCTGCGCGCGACCGAGTGTCGGGTTTACCCTCTGCCCCCTCGCGGCACAGGGGGCAGTCTGCCTGCCGTCGTTGGGCCCATCAAGCCCGATCCGGGCGGCCGCGCGGGGCGTGATTTTTTCGATCGGCCGTCTCCTTTTCGCTGGCCAGCGGCGGCCCCGGCTCGTTACCTTGCCGATCGAACTACCCAACCTTGGAACAGGCCGTATGGACATCAACTTCCACTGCGCCCACTGCAAACAGGAAATCACTGCGGACGCCTCCGGCGCCGGATCCCAGGTCGAGTGCCCCACCTGCGGCGCGACCATCACGATTCCCGAGCCGGACGTCACCAACATTCGCACCCACAATCCCATCGCCTCGTCGGCGGCGGCGCGCGAGGAGCGACACTTTTCGGTGCCGGTGCACGATGCGCCCACCGAGATCCTCGTGGCCAAGCCGACGAAGACCGACGAGGTGGTGTCGATTGGGCGCGAGCGGCAGATGCGCATTCGCTGTATTCGGCGGACGGACTGTGTGGAGGTCGGGCATGATCGGTTCGAGGAGATTGTGGCCGAGTTCCTCGCCAAGGTGGGCGAGGCGAACATCATCAGCATTAACACCCTCAACTACACCCACATCGACATGGGCACGCGTCAGTTGCTGACGGACTACGGCCTCATGATCGTGTATCGCGGGTAGGGGCCGGGCACGGCGGTGCTAGCGGGTGTGGGGGGCACGGGGGCAGGGTCCGGGGAGCTACGGGCGGGGCTGGTCCTCCTGCCAGGAGCTTGGTTCCCTCTCCATGCGCGTCGGTTCGTTCGACTTGGAGGCTACCCATGAACCTGCCTCCTCCCCATGACCGGTCACCCCTCACCCCGTCCCTCCCCCCAACCATTTCCAGCGCAGCGATGACTCAGGTTGGGGGGAGGGAGATAGGGAGAGGGGAAACGCAATCGATTCAGGGGTTCAAAGCGCCATGGAGGTGAACCTGTCACCCTGATTGACCGCGGTCGGCGTGGTGCCGCGCCC
>CAZVRY010000433.1:0-4633 GCA_964629545.1 uncultured Verrucomicrobiota bacterium
AGCTCGGGCAGGCCATGACCGCCGCGGCCAACAACCCGTCGGGCGGCGGGGCCGGAGGGGATCGGGAGGATGGAGTCATACATTCTCATGCGAGATGGGTGCGTGGGAAAGCGAGGCTGATTTGTGGGGCGGCCTGGATCGGGGTGGCAAGCACGCACATGGCGACGGGGATCGCGCTGCGGAGTGGTAGCGGGGAGAACCTGCATCCGTGACCGTCTCGAGTCGTCGAGTTCTGCGAAACGCAGGACTTCCTCGCCGGGGGGCGTTGACAGGAATCCCAATCTGCCTAGAGTGGATGCGTGAAGACGACAGTTGATATTCCTCAAGACGTCCTGGAGGAAGCTCTGCGGCATACACAGGCCCGGACCAAGCGGGAAGCGATCCTCACGGCGGTCGAGCGATTCAACAAACTCAAACGGCTCGAAGCGCTCAACGCGCGGATTCGAGGCCAATTCAAGGACTTCATGACCCCGGCTGACTTGGCCATCCTCCGGGAGGACGTCCCGAGGGAGGCGGTCCGGTGAAGCTCGTGGACACGTCCAGTTGGATCGAGTACTTGCGGGATGCGGAGTCAGACGCTGGCAACCGAGTCGAGGAACTTGTTCTGACGGGAGACGCCGGGTGGTGCGATGTGACGGCGGTGGAGTTATGGAGCGGCGTCCGTGGCGTTCGCGAGAAGAGGGATTTGGCTGCGCTCGAACGGGAGATTGCCCTGTTCCCGGTGGATGCGGAGGCTTGGCAGAAGGCGCGGCGGTTGGCGGTTGAGTGTCGCAAGGCCGGCCTCACCGTTCCTGTGGCCGACATCATCATCGCCGCGGCGGCCGCCCGCCACGGACTCGACCTGGAGCACTGCGACCGCCACTTCGACCGGATTCAGCCCATCGCGGCGAGGCTTTGAGCAGGCGGGCGGGCAAAGCGACAGGCTCCCGATATTCCCTGTCAGAGCTCACCGCGAACCGGTCACCCAGTTGGCGCCCGGTTAGGGGTGCGGCGGTGGGGGGGGGGTCAGGCGATCTTGGGTGGGGCGCTGACGTTCAGGAAGTCGATGTTGAGTTTGCCGAGGGCGTAGCTGCATTCGCGGAGGAAGTCGCCGTAGCTGAGCATCCAGTGGAATCCCTTCATGTGTTCGAGCAGGGCTTGGGCATCGCCCTGGACGCGGACATCGATCTGGCTGCGGCAGATGTCGAGGAAGGGGTTGCCGACGATGGTGCCGGCGAACCCGACCCAGCGGCGGCAGTCGAAATCCGGGACGAGGTTGGTGGTGACTTGGCCGAGTTTCATTTCCACCTTGGGGGCGGCGCCGTAGTCGCTTTCGAAGTGGGTGAGGATGCGGGTGCGTTCGGCGCGGCGGCCGTCCATTTTGCGGGGGGCGGTGCAATGGGCGAGGGTGACGACGCCGTGATGGGGGAAGGTGGGGTCGTTGAGGAAGACGGGGAGGCCGGAGATGTAGTGGAGGAGGATGCCGGAGGGGATGACGACGAAGTCGGATTCGCAGAAGGCGAGGTAGCCGTCGTCGTTGAGGAGGGAGAGGGAGAGGCAGGCGGTCGTGCGGCTCATCGTGATGATGGTGCCCATGCAGGCATTGACGGTGAGGGCATCGGCGTGGGCTTCGTCCATGATGTCTTTGAGGACTTCGGTGAGGACGAAGGCGCGATCGACGAAGTGGCGGGACGTTTCCAGTTTCGTGCGGGGTTGGCGCAGGTAGCGGTTGGCGGCGGCTTCACTTCGGGCGGTGAGAGAAGGGTTGCTGAAGGCGGCTTGCAGGCGGGGTTCGAGGTCGGCGTAGGGGAAATCGACCAGGTCGAGCTTCCAGAGCTCGCGGGCGAGGCGGGGGGCTTTTTGGCCGCCCTCGCCCCAGCCGGCGTGGCCGCCGATGGAGACGATGCGTTTGCCGACGGTTTGGTGGAGGCCGGAGAGGGCGCGCAGGCGCCAGAGGAGTTCGTCGTATTCGTCGACCACGACATCCTTGAAATCCATGGGGAGGGTGGCGTCGTAGGCATCGACGGTCTTGCGGAGGAAGCGTGGGTGGACGATCTCGTACCAGAGGTAGACGGGGCCGGGGTGATGGCGAAGGAACATGAGGTGGTTGCGTCCTGGCTGGCTCATGAGGGTTTCGAAGACGCCGCCCCAGCCGCCGCCGGCGGCGTAAAGGAGGAGGGTGTCAAACTCGCTGCGGGCGACGGATTGGGCTTGTTCCTTGGTGCGGACGGGGGCGACGGGGAGGAACTCGAGGGGGAAGGGGGCGCGGCGTTGGAGTTGGGTCAACTCGGCGGTGATCCGTTCGAGTTCCTGGCGGGCGTCTGCTTCGGTTTGGATGCCGCCCCAGTTACGCCAACTGGTGGCCTCGCGGCGGGTGGGGGTTTCGTAGGTAAGGACGGGTTGGACGCGGAGGGTTTTTTGGTGGCGCGGCGGCCGGGCGGGGCCTGGGTCGGCGGGAGTCGCACAGAGGTCGAGGCTCCCGAGGGCCAGACCACCGGCTGTGGCGGTGCCGACGAGGCGGAGGAAGTCGCGTCGGGGGAGGCTGGGGAGGGAGCTGAGCACGGGTTGGGGGTGTGAACAGCAGCGGCAGGAGCAAGGGTGGGGGAAGGCCGTGAGGGGAGAGGGTGAGGGAGTCATGTAATCTGATGTGCCATGCATGCATGGAAAAGCAAGGCTGATTTGTGGGGCGGCTGACCATTGCGCCCAACGGCGGCTTCGCGTAAGGAAACGCCCATGGTCCCACATCGCCCACCGGGTTCCTGGCCGCCCCCTCGCCCGCGCCACCCGTTCACCCGCGCCGGCATCGCCCTCCTTGGCATCACCGGATCCCTTCTGGCCAGCCCGCCCACCCCCGCCGCCCCGCCTCCGCCTCCCTCCACGCCCACGCCCGCCCGTGGGACCCCGCCCCCGAACGGCCCGCGCATCGTCTTCCTCCAACCCGTCCATGACTTCGGCAAGGTCATTGCCGGCCAGGTCCTTCACCACCGCTTCGTCTTCACGAACCTCGGCCAGCAAGTCCTCGAACTGCATTCTGTCCGGTCCACCTGCGGCTGCGCCACCAGCACCGGCTGGCCCCAACGCGTCGAGCCCGGCCAGGGCGGCGCCATCCCCCTCGAACTCCATACCAGCGGACTCGAGAACGCCGTCACCAAACCCGTTCACATCGTCTCCAACGACCCCATCCAGCCCACGCTCGCCCTGCAGATCAAGGCCGACGTCTGGCATCCCATCAAGGTCAGCCCCCCGTCCGCCGGGCTCCGCCTCGTGGGCGAAAGCCCATCCAACCTGACCGCCGTCGTCCGCCTCACCAACCGGGAGCCCGCTCTGCTGAGTCTCTCGCCTCCGGAGTGCGAGCCCGCGTCGATCAAGGCCGAACTGACAACGATCGAACCCGGCCGCGTCTTCGAATTGGCCGTTCGCCCGACCGGTCCCTTGGCCGTCGGCAACGTCTTCGGCAAAGCCACCCTCCGCACCAGTTCGACCAACCTGCCCGTCCTCTCCATCCCCGTCTGGATCATCGTCCAACCCTCCGTCACCGTCCTCCCCGCCCAGTTCACCCTGCCTCCCCTTCCGCCCTCCACCTCCTTCACCCAAGACGTCTCGATCCGCAGCTTTGGCCCCGCCCCGCTCGCGCTCTCCCAACCCTCCCTCGACCTCCCCAACGTCCAGGTCCAACTCGTCGAACTCCAACCCGGCAAGCTATTCGCCGCGCGGCTGGTCTTTCCCCCGCAGTTTACCCTCCCCCCCGACCGCCTCGCCGAATTGCGCCTTCGCTCCAACCAACCCCAATCCCCCCTCCTCCGCATCCCCATCGTCGCCGCCCCTCAGTGACACTCGGCGCGGCGCCCGCAGGGGTTGGATCTCGTCGATCGACAGCCCCCCGCTGCGCTGGACGAACGGCAAGGCTGGTCAGGGTGACAGGTTCACGGGGTTCATTTTGAAGGCGATCCTCGGGGAGGTGCGTTTATGGAGGGGGCGAGGGGGGAGGCGTGGGTGGGGCGAGTCGGTGGGAGAGGAGAGCGAGGGTGGCGACGGTGGGGAGGGCGAGCAGGAGGGCGAGGGAGGCGGGGCCGCATTGCCAGAGGATGCAGCCGACCAGGCAAAGGAGGGCGAGGGAGAGCCAGACGAGGAGGGGATGGTAGTCGGCCGGGGTGCGGATGGGGGGTTTGACGATGAGCCAGGGAGCGACGATGACGAGGGCGAGGATATTGGTGAGGGGCCAGGCGGCATAGAATGTCCAGGGGATGGAATGCCAGGTTGGGGTGGTGCGGGGGGCGGACCAGGATTTATAGACCGCGGCTTGGGCAAAGAAGGGTTCTGCGCCGAGGGCGAGCCAGGTGCTGAGGGCGGTGGCGAGGAGGATGAGGAAGAGGCCGTAGTTGGGGGTTCGGCGCCAGGGGCGGAGGAGGAGGCGGGCGACGCCGCGGCTGCTGAGGAGGAAGGCGATCCAGATGCAGGGGACGGGCCAGGGGAGGAGGCCGGCGACGCGTGGGCCGAGGCGTTGGGTGTATTCGTAGGCGCCGAACGGGAAGCCGGTGCGGGTGGCGACGAGTTCGACGATGGAGGCGAAGGCGGCGAGGGCGGCGGCGGCGGCGAGGGCGTTTTGGGCTGGCATCCAACGGGCGAGGCCGGCGATGGAGGTGGCAGCGGCGGC
>CAZVRY010000434.1:0-4620 GCA_964629545.1 uncultured Verrucomicrobiota bacterium
TCGAGGCGAAGCTCTTGGAGTGCGCCATGGAGGTGAACCTGTCACCCTATCTCTCCATGAACCGGAACATGCGTTCGTTGATTTCCAAGCCCTTGCGCATTTCGGGTTCATGGTCCCCATGCGCGTCGGTTCGTCCGACTTGGAGGCTACCCATGAACCGTCCCCTCACCCCGCCTGCGCGGCCGAAGCCGCTTCGGCGCGGCGAAGGCCCGTCCCTCCCCCCAACCGTTTCCAGCGCAGCGTTGACTCAGGTTGGGGGGAGGGAGAAAGGGGGGAGGGGAAACGTAGACGGTCCATGGGTTCAATGCGCGATTCTGATCGGGAAATTCTCTCCCGGCGCCTCGGCTGCCTTTTGCCACAATAGGCGCGGGGAGTGGGTGGACACCGGACGCTCGGGCGCCGGCGAGGCGAGTCAAGCGGTGGCTTGGAGCAAGCGAGTTTGGACGATGCGGGTTAGCGGATGGGGACTTTCTCGGGGATGGTTTGGAAGAGGCGGCCGAGGTCGCGGTCGGTTTTGGGGACGGCGGGTTGGAGGACGAGCCAGTCGTTGCGGCGGGCGGTGAGGGCGGTGTTCGGCTCGAGCCAACGCCAGAGTTCGGCGTGGCCGTCGGCGAAGCTGAGGGTGGCGGCGTGGCCGTGGCGGGTCGCCGGGAAGCTGATCCAGGTCCAGAGGTCGGTGCCAAAGAGGGTGAGGTAATCGGGGGCGTTGATGCCAAAGGCGCTCTGCTGGATGCTTTTTTCGTGTTCGTCGATGAAGACGGCAGCTTTGGCGGGATGGGGGATTTGGTCGGTGCGATGCCAGCAGAGGTCGTATTCGGACTGGGTGGGGTCGGGGCGGAAGTTCATGTACATGCTCATGGAGATGCTGCGGGTGCGGGGGGTGCGGCCCTGGTCGCGGACCGTGGATTTATCGGCGGGGCAGCGGTAGAGGGCGAGGGAGCGGTTATAGGGGAAGAGGACGCCGTTCTCGATATTGGTTGGGGTGAGGTCGCTCCAGGCGTTGCCGCGGAGCCACGAACTACGGTCGGCGCTCCAGCCGCCGCGGTTGCCCATGTCGGCGGGGTCGAGGGCGACGTTGCCGGGCATGTGTTCGCCGTGGTCTTGGCCGTAGAGTTGCCAGCAGACCTGGAGTTGTTTGAGGTTACTGAGGCAGCCGGCGGCCTGGGCTTTGCTTTTGGCTTTGCCGAGGGCGGGGAAGAGGAGGGGGGCCAGGGTGGCGTGTCGGGCGACGCCGAGGCGCAGTTCGTGGGGGGTCACGCGGCGGGGGGGGGCGGGGGGGCGGGGGGGGGGTTGGAGGAGTGGGCGCGACTGCATACCCTCTTGCAACGCCGGCGAGGGTGCCGGGGTTACCGGGGGGTTGGTGTTGCAGCGGGTCGGCGTCGGCATCGGTAGGGCCAGCGACACGGTGCCATGGGGCTTGGGCGGGGGACAGGGGGCGGGGCATCGGTTGGGCCCCGCCGATGCCGATACCGATGGCGATCCCGATCCCGATCGGAAGATGGGCCTGGGGCTCAGCCGTTCATGGGGGACACCACACAGACCGCTCAGCGTTTCTGGGCTTCCTTGGCCCAGGTGTCTTTGAGGGTGATGGTGCGGTTGAAGACGGGATGGTCGGGGGTGGAGTCGGGGTCGAGGGCGAAGTAGGCGAGGCGTTCGAACTGGTAGCGGTCGGCGGGTTGGGCGTCGCGCAAGGCGGGTTCACCTTTGGCGGTGATGATCTCCAGCGAGTGGGGGTTGAGGTGCTGTTTGAAGTCGCCGTCGGCGTCGGGTTCGGGGACGGTGAAGAGGCGGTCGTAGAGGCGGACTTCGAGGTTGACGGCGTGGGGGGCGCTGACCCAGTGGATGGTGCCTTTGACTTTGCGGCTGGCGTTGGCGCCGCCGGTGCGGCTTTCGAGGTCGGCGGTGCAACGCAGTTCGAGGATTTGTCCGGTGGAGTCTTTGAGGACTTCATCGCAGCGGATGATGAAGGCGTATTTGAGGCGGACTTCGCCGCCGGGGCGGAGGCGGAAGAATTTGGGGGGTGGGTTTTCCTGGAAGTCGTCCTGTTCGATGAAGAGTTCGCGGCCGAGGGGGATTTTGCGGGTGCCGGCGTCTGGTTGTTCGGGGTTATTGATGGCCTCGAGCCATTCGGTGTCGTGGTGGGGGAGGTTGGTGAGGACGAGTTTGAGGGGGCGGAGGACGGCGAGGCGTCGGAGGGCGCGGGGGTTAAGGTCGTCGCGGATGGCTTTTTCGAGGACGGCGACATCGGTGAGGGCGTTGTATTTGGTGATGCCGATGTGGTAGGCGAAGGCGCGGAGGGCAGCTGGGGTCACGCCGCGGCGGCGGAGGCCGCTGATGGTGGGCATACGGGGGTCGTCCCAGCCGGCGACGAGGTGTTCGTGGACGAGTTGCATGAGTTTGCGTTTGCTCATGACGGTGTAGCCGAGGCTGAGGCGGGCGAATTCGAATTGGCGGGGGAGGGGGCGTGGGAGGTCGAGGTGTTGGAGGATCCAGTCGTAGAGGGGGCGATGGACTTCGAACTCGAGGGTACAGATGGAGTGGGTGATGCCTTCGAGGTAGTCGCTGAGGCAGTGGGCGAAGTCGTACATCGGGTAGATGCACCAGGCGTTGCCGGTGTGGTGGTGTTCGGCATGGCGGATGCGGTAGAGGACGGGGTCGCGCATCCAGACGTTGGGGGAGGCCATGTCGATTTTGGCGCGCAGGGTGCGGGAGCCATCGGGGAACTCGCCGTTCTTCATGCGTTGGAAGAGGTCGAGGTTTTCCTCGATGGAGCGGTTGCGGAAGGGGCTGTCCTGCCCGGGGCGGTCAGGGGCGCCGCGGTAGGTATCGGTGTCGCCGGGGGAGAGGTCGCAGACGTAGGCGAGGCCTTTGCGGACGAGGGTGAGGGCGTAGGCGTAGAGTGGGGCGAAGTAATCGGAGGCGTAGAAGGGTTCGAGGGGGGTGGCGGGGTTGGGTTGGTGGGGAGCCGGGGGCAGGTAGAAATCGGTGGTGTGGCCGAGTTGCTGGGTGTTGGGGGTATGGCCTTGGGGTTTGAGGCCGAGGCAGTGGTCGGCCCAACCGCCGATCAGCCAGCGGACGTCCTGGGTGATGGAATCGACATACTCGACTTCTTCCTTGGTGGGGTTGGTGTCGTCCATGCGGAGGTTGCAGGTGCCGTTGAACTCGCGGGCGATGCCGAAGTTGAGGCAGATGCTCTTGGCGTGGCCGATGTGGAGGTAGCCATAGGGTTCGGGGGGGAAACGGGTATGGATGCGGGTGTGTTTGCCCGAGGCGAGGTCGGCCGCGACGATGGCGCGGATAAAATCGCTGGGGGTGGCCGGGGCGTCCGGGGAGGGCGACGTAGTCATGACCGCGCACTTCTACCCGGCCGGGGGGAAATGCTCAAGGGATCTTGGGGATTGGGCGAGGCGGACGAGGGCGAGGGTATTGACGAGGGCTTTGGGGACGAACGAGGAGGCGTCGACGAACTCGGGCAGTTTGGAACCGTCGGCGCTGCGCTCGGAGCAGTGGTCGTTCTCGCCCCAGGGGCCGAGTCCATCGAGAGTGGGGACGGCATCCCAGATGAGGTTGCCGTCGCTGAGGCCGCCGCGGGCCTGGGCCACGAGGGGGCGGCCGGCGGTTTGGCTGGCCTCGAGCCAGAGGTGGAGGAGTCGGTCGCTGTCCGGGTTGCGCGGCCAGGGTCGGCTTTCGGTGAGGATGGAGGCCTCGATCTGGCAGGGGTAGCCGTCGGCCTCGCTGCGGAGGTCGCCGGGTCCGGCGAGGGCGAGGGTGGCGTGTTTGGCCTGCTGGAAGACGTCCGGGGTGAAGGCGCGGAATTCGCCTTCGAGGATGGCCTCATGGGGGACGCGGTTAAGGACGGTGCCTCCGGAGATGGTGGCCACGTTGAACGTGAGGTCGCGGGCGTGGTCGGTAAGGCGGGCGAGGCGATCGGCGAGGCGGCCGGCTTGGACCACGGCATTGGCGCCCCAGCGGTGGCTGCCCCCGGCATGGGCCCCGCGGCCGCGGACGGTGACCCTCCAGGCGGCGCGGCCTTTGCGGGCGACGACCAGGGCGGGGTCGCCGTGGACGCGGCCTTCGGATTCGAAGACGAGGGCGGCGAGGGTGCCGGGATGGAAGTGGCGCCGGCAGACGTCGCCGAAGTCCGGGGAGAAGCATTCTTCGGAGGAGTTGAGGAGGATGTGCCAGGTGAGGGCATCGAGGACCTGCGGGGCATGGGTGCGGAGGGCCTGGAGGACCAGCCAGATCATGACCGTGCCCCCCTTGATGTCGTGGGTGCCGGGCCCGAAGATGCGGTCGCCTTCGACGGACCAGCGGAAGTTGTTGTTGGCCTCCTCTTCGGGGGGGAACACGGTATCGAGGTGGGAGACGAGGGCGACGGATTGGGGGGAGGAGCCAGGGCGGGTGAGGACGAGGTGTTCGGCCCAGGCCGGGTTGGTGGAGGGGACGGTGGTGGCGTTGAAGCCGAGGGGGGCGAAGCACTCGGCGGTGAGGGAGGCGAGGGAGCGGACGCCGTCGCGGTTGGCGGTGAAGCTGTTGATGGCGACCATGCGTTGGAGCCAGGAGAGGGATTCCGGGAGGAGACCTTCCAAGGTTGCGCGGAGGGCGGCGGGGTCGATCATG
>CAZVRY010000435.1:0-4620 GCA_964629545.1 uncultured Verrucomicrobiota bacterium
CCCTCACCCCCGACTCGTTTCTCCATTGATCTTCGCCCCCTTCTTCCTCAGCCTTCGTCCCGTATCGCTATGGACATCAAACGGGCCGTCATCACCGCCGCCGCGCGTTCGCAACGCCAACTGCCCCTCCAAACCCTCGTCGACCGCGACGGCATCACCAAATCCGCCCTCCGCATCCTCCTCGAAGAGTGCCTCCAGGCGGGCCTTGACCACATCGCCGTTGTCGTCTGCCCCGGCGATCAGGCCGCCTACGAGGCCGCCGCCGGCGACCTGGGGCCTCGCCTCCACTTCCTTGAGCAGAAAGAACCCCTCGGCTACGGACACGCCGTCCACGCCGCCCGCGAGTTCACCGCCGAACAACCCTTCCTCCTCCTCGTCGGCGATCACCTCTACCTCAGCGCCACCGCCCAGCGCTGCGCCCAACAGTTGGTCGAAGTCGCCACCGCCGAACACTGCGCCGTCTCCGCCGTCCAAGCCACCCACGAAAGCAAACTCCCTTACTACGGCGCCATCGGCGGTCACCTCGTCCCCGCCCGCCAACGCCTCTACGAAATCGAAGACGTCCTCGAAAAACCCACCCCCACCGAGGCCGAACAACGCCTCATCGTCCCCGGCCTCCGCGCCGGCCATTACCTCTGCTTCTTCGGCCTCCATGTCCTCACCCCCACGGTCATGGAAGTGCTCGGACAGAACCTCGCCCGCGGTTCCACCAAGGCCGATTTCCAGCTCAGCACTGCCCTCGCCCAAACGGCCCGTCGGGAACGCTACCTCGCCTCCGAACTCCTCGGCCGCCGCTTCGATATCGGCACCCGCTACGGCCTCCTCACCGCCCAACTGGCCCTCGCCCTCGAAGGCCACGACCGCGACGAGGTCCTCGCCTCCCTCCTCGAACTCCTCGCCCAGCGCGCCCGCTGACATGAATAGCCTGCTGGTCCCCCTCATCACGTCCCCAGACCCCCTCGTCCGCAACCAATCCCTGGACGAGCTCTGCCACCCACTCCCCGCCGCCCGTCTCCTGGCCGAGGCCGACGCCCTGGACGCCTTCCGCCGCCAGGGCGACAACCTCTACGAACGCGTCCGCGCCCTCTTCTTCCTCTACGCCCTCCACCGCTTCCACCTGCCCCCCAAACTCGCCCACCTCCAGCAACGCCCCGGCGAGCGCCCCGGCCACATCCCCTTCCAGGGATTCGAACACCTCCTCCAACGCCGCTTCGAAGAAGCCATCGAGGTTTTCGTCCGCGCCCAACGCCACCACGGGCCCTCCGACGCCCTCGCCAGCGCCCTCGCCTCCGCCTACCAGCGCCTCGCCTTTCAAACCCTCGCCGACCAGGTCCGCCGCTCCGTCCGCTCCGTCCGCGGGAACCAGTGGATGTTCCGCATGGGCCACCCGGCCGACCAACCCCTCCGTCTCCGCCCCGAACTCCTCCAGCGCGACGCCGACGGCGCCTACCCCATCCTCCGCGAACGCACCCCCGTCCGCATGGACCTTACCCACTGCGGTTGGAGCGACATCTTCTTCCTGGCCATGGACTACCCCGAGGGCGCCAAAGTCCTCAACGTCTCCATCGACCTCGGCGTCCATGGCCGCGACCTCTCCCCACGCCCCCCCGTCGAAGCCTACCTCCGCGTCATCGACGAACCCGTCCTCCGCCTGGTCAGCGTCGACCTCGGCTGCTCCGCCACCATCTCCCAGCTCGCCGAAGTGTTCGACTTCGCCCGCGATTACCTCGGCCTCCTTAAAGCCGCCATCATCGCCAGCGGCCTCGTCCCCCCAGGCATCGAAGGCTCCGGACAAAACCTCGCCGACCTCCTCGCCCGCCTCGCCGGCCCCGGCCGCGGCCTCGAACTCGTCAGCAACGTCAATAACATCCCCAAAGGCTCTCGCCTCGCCGTCTCCACCAACCTCCTCGCCGCCCTCATCACCGCCTGCATGCGCGCCACCAGCCAGGCCCGCTCCCTCACCGGCCCCCTCGAAGAACCCGAACGCCGCATCGTCCTCGCCCGCGCCCTCCTCGGCGAATGGCTCGGCGGCTCCGGCGGCGGCTGGCAAGACTCCGGCGGCGTCTGGCCCGCCCTCAAATTGATCGAAGGCGCCCCCGCCCAGCCAGGCGACCCCGAAGACGGCATCAGCCGCGGCCGCCTCATGCCCACCCACCGGATCCTCACCGACCTCGACGCCTCTCCGGACACCCGCCAGCGCCTCCAGGATTCCCTCGTCCTCGTCCACGGCGGCATGGCCCAAAACGTCGGACCCATCCTCGAAATGGTCACCGAGAAATACCTCCTCCGCTGCGCCCCCGAATGGAAGGCCCGCCAGCACATGCAGGACATCCTCACCTCGATCCTCCAGGCCCTCCGCACCGGCGATATCCCCGCCCTCGGCGCCGCCACCACCCGCAACTTCCAACAACCCATCCAAAC
The DNA here is from genome assembly GCA_964629545.1 of uncultured Verrucomicrobiota bacterium. Lineage (GTDB taxonomy): Bacteria > Verrucomicrobiota > Verrucomicrobiia > Limisphaerales > CAZVRY01 > CAZVRY01. The sequence goes on from CAZVRY010000435.1 coordinate 2,422, forward strand.
CATCATCCCCTGGGCCACCAACGCCTTCACCGAAACCCTCATCCAGCGCACCCAAGCCCACTTCGGCCCCGACTTCTGGGGCTTCTGGATGCTCGGCGGCATGTCCGGCGGAGGCATGGGCTTCATCGTCGCCCCCCACCGCAAAGCCGAAGCCCAATCCCGCCTCCAAGAACTCATGTCCGCCGCGAAACGGGAACTCAGCGCCGCCCTCCCCTTCGCCATGGAACCCGTCGTCTACGATTTCGCCATCAACCACCATGGCACCCAGGCCGACCTCCTCCACGATGATGCCGGCCTCATGCCCCCATCCTACTACACCCTCGCCGCCCCACCCCTCCTCCGCCAGGACTGGCGCTCCCTGCCCCCGACCACCCGCACCGAACTCGACCGCTTCGGCGCCGCCTGCCGACGGCAACCCGAACTCAGCGGCATGGTCCAAACCCTCTTCGATGCCATGCTCCCACGCGGACGCCGCGAAACCGACCCCGGCCGTTCCCTCCCCGAATGGCTCGAAACCTACGGCTTCGACCGCAGCATGCATGAACAAATCCGCGCTGACCTCAAAGCCGGCCGCATCGGCCTCGCCCAAAATCGCCTCCCCACCAGCGCCGTCATCGAAGACGTCCAACCCGAGGACCTCACCGATGCCACCGCCTGGCCCGACGCACCCCCTTCCGATCCCCTCCCAGTCTCCTGCCCGCACGCCTCGCCCACCACCTGGCACGACCTCCACGAACTCGGCCTCGCCGCCCTCCGCCGCGGCGAACTCGCCATCGTCACCCTCGCCGCCGGAGCCGGCTCCCGCTGGACCCAAGGCGCCGGCGTGGTCAAAGCCCTCCACCCCTTCTGCCAACTCCAAGGACGCCACCGGACCTTCATCGAAACCCACCTCGCCAAAAGCCGCCGCGTCAGCCAGTTGATCGACCATCCCCTCGCCCACCTCTTCACCACCAGCTACCTCTCCCATTCCCCCATCCAGGAATTCCTCGAACGCGTCCACTACTACCACTACCCGGGCCCCATCCTCCTCTCCCCAGGACGCTCCATCGGCCTCCGCCTCATCCCGATGATCCGCGACCTCCGCTTCGCCTGGGAGGAAATGCCCCAGCAACTCCTCGACCAACAACAACAAAAGGTCCGCGAAAGCCTCCACGCCGCCCTCCTCCATTGGGCCCGCCAGGCCGGCGAAGGCGCCGATTACACCGAGAACCTCCCCCTCCAATGCCTCCACCCCGTCGGACACTGGTATGAAATCCCTAACCTCCTCCGCAACGGCGTCCTCGCCCAACTCCTCACCCAGCGCCCACAACTCCAACACCTCCTCCTCCACAACATCGATACCCTAGGCGCCGACGCCAACCCCGCCCTCTTCGGCCTCCACCTCCACTCCCGCGCTACCCTCACCTTCGAAGTCATCACCCGCCGCCTCGAAGATCGCGGCGGCGGCCTCGCCCGCGTCGATGGCCGCGCCCGCCTTGTCGAAGGCCTCGCCCTCCCCCGCGAAGACATCGAATTCCAACTCTCCTATTACAACTCCAATACCTGCTGGATTCACCTCGACCAACTCCTCGCCACCTTCGACCTCTCCCGCCACGACATCCTCCGCGCCCACTCCGATCGCCCCGACGCCGCCGCCGCCCGCGAAAAACTCGCCGCCGCCATCCGCCGCGTCGCCGCCAAAATGCCCTCCTATATCACCCTCAAAGACGTCAAGAAACGCTGGGGCCACGGCCAGGAAGACGTCTTCCCCGTCTGCCAGTTCGAAAAACTCTGGGTCGACATGAGCAGCCTCCCCAACCTCTCCACCCGCTTCGTCGCCGTCCCCCGCCGCCGCGGCCAGCAACTCAAAGACCCCGCCCAACTCGACGGCTGGCTCCGCGATGGCTCCGCCGCCTACCTCGAACGCCTCGGCGCCTGGAATCCCCCGACCCGGTAACCTGGCCCTGCCCAACCGCGAAACCCGGACGACCGGTTGGCCATTTCCCCCCTGCGCCCACGGTCGCAGTCACTTGCCATCAAGGATGGCCGGTTCTCCGCGGACAAGCCGCGATGTCGTTCGGTCTCCCGGTCAGCCTCCGTAACGCCGGTTTTCAACCGGCGAGTCGTAATCCAACACCTGCACCCTTCGCATGAAGTGCTCTGCTACTAAGGGTCTGTGCAAAAATAACTTCCGATTTTGGCGGGAGCGCCACCGGGCCG
>CAZVRY010000436.1:0-4614 GCA_964629545.1 uncultured Verrucomicrobiota bacterium
ACCTGGCCCCCTCCTCACCCTCGAGGATCGCATTCAGCACCCCGCCACGCACCGGCCAATCCAAAATGTGCGTCACTCCCCGTAACCGCGCCTCCTCCTCCCACTCGCGCCGGCGCGCCGGCGCATACACAATCACTAACGCCTGCGGCGCCGCCCGCCGCACCTGCTCCAGCAACCGCACCGACCGGACGTCCGTCAACCCCACATCGATCACACACGCGTCCACCGCCCCGCTCCGTAACAACGGCTCGGCCCGCTCCGCGTCCCCCTCCGCCACCACCCGATACCGCGCCGGATCCAGCACCGCCCGCAAGGCGTCCGCCAATCCCGGTTGCCGAGCCAAAGCCAGCAGCGTCCTCATAACGCCCCCGCCCCCGCCACCGGCGACCGCACCGCCTCCGCCGCCCGCCGCACCGGCAGGTCCACCGTCACCGTCGTCCCCTTCCCCTCCTCGCTCGTCAGATGCAGACTCCCCCCATGGATGTGCGCGATCTTGCGGCAGATCGCTAACCCCAACCCAAACCCGCGTGTCTCATCCCCCGAATCCTTCGTCGTGAAATACCCCGAACCCAAGCGCGCCAGGTTCTCCCGACTGATCCCCTCCCCACGGTCAATCACCCGGATGCGAACCCACTCGCTCCCCGCCTCGGTCGCCGCCAACCGCTGCCACTCGATCCGAATCACACTCCCCGGCGGCGACGCTTCGATCGCGTTCGACAACACGTTCCCCAACAGCCGCTGGATCAATACCCCGTCCATCTCCACCTCCATCGGCCCGCACTCCGGCAACTCCACCCGCACCTGGCGCCGACGCAGCTTCGACTCCGCCAGGTCGGCCACCCGCCGCAACAACTGCCCCACGTCCGTCGGGTGAATCTGCACCGTGTGGCGCTGCGAAAAGAACAAGGCGTCCTTCACATACGCGTCGATGGTCGCAATGTTGCGCAGGCAAATCGGCACCAAATCCTGCGTCCCCGACCCCGCCCCGCCCTCGCCCACGATCTGGAAGTAGGTCGAGACCGGCGTCAACAGGTTCTTCAAATCATGCGCCATCCCCCGCGACATCCGCCCCAGCAACTCCAACTCCTCCGCCAGCAAGACCTGCCGCTGCAGCCGGATCTGATTCAACACCAACCCCAACCCCTCGGCCAAACGCGCCAACAACAGCAGATCGTTCGGCGTGTAGGTCGCCCCATTCACCTTCTCGCCCGTCAGCAATAACCCGAACGGCTCCCCCCCCGACCGCAAGGCAAAACAAAACTCCGGCCGAAACCGCGCCAACATCGCCCGCGCCTCCCGCTCCAACTCCGTTTCCCCAGGCATGATGTAAGCCACGTTAAACGCCAGCGGACGATCCTCCGTCGTCCGAAACAAGCGGAACACCGCCGCGTCCGGACGCAACTCCGGCATCTGCTCCTCCGGTTCCTCAGGATGCGAGCGGAACAGCGAAAACACCCGCGTCGACTCGTCCAGCAGGATGATCTGGTAACTGGCCAGCCGCACCGTCTGCACCAGCAACTCGTGCAGATCCTTCAACAGGAGCTCCGACCGCCCGTAGAGGGGCATCTCCCGAATGAACGTCTGCATCCGATCGTGATATTCGAAACGATCCCCAAACCGGTTCCGCAACAGCCGATGCTCCCATCCCTCCTCCCCCCGCCCAAACAGCCGGGGGAAGAAAATCGAAGCCAGCAGCGCGCTGATCAGCAGCACGGCCACACTGCACAACAACCCAAACCCCGAGAACGTCCCCGGCCAAAACACGTTCACCAACAACAACAGCAAACACCCCACCAGGAACACAAACAGCAAACGAACCGCATGCGCCGCCGCCTTCCCCAACGTCACGTGAATGTCCAGCAGATGATGCTGCAACACCGAATACCCCACCATGATCCCGTAAAACACCGCCGCCGCACTCCCAAACGGAAACACCGGCACCCCCGTCCACGGATACTCGTCCACCCCCACAATCGGCAACATGTCGTTCCACCCAAACCCAATCAGAATCGCATTCGCCCACAACAACGACCGCACCCGCGCCCGATGCGTCCGCTGCAACGTCCGCAACCGACGCAGCAGAATGGCGGTGGTCGCCCCCGCCACCGCCAGATAGCTCAGCAGAAAGATCCAAAAGCCGGGGCCGGCCACCGAGTAATACGCGTAGCCCACATCCCGAACCCCAGCCATGAAAAACCCCGTGACATTCGAGCACGCCAGCAAGCCAAACCACCCATACAACAGCCAAAGCGCCCGCGTAATCCGAACCTGAGCGATCAGCAGGCAAAGATGGTACAAGCTGATCGGCAGAAAAATCACCCCGAAATGCAAACACCGAGCCCAGAACTCCGCCGCCGCCGCCGTCTCCACCCGGAACATGAAGAAGGTGCCAGTGTTCCAGACCACAATCGACAGGCCCCACACCAAATACACCCGGTTCAACGTCGACCGCTGATCCCGCGTCAACACAAACAGGGTCACCGCCAGATTGGTCAACGCCGCCGTCAAGGGAATGAACTCGCTGAAGTTCACGGCGCCCGCCCCTTCCCAAACACCAGGCAGGAGTTCTTGCCTCCAAAACCCACATTCACATTCATCGCAGCGCCGATCGGGTAGGGTCGCGCCACGCCCGCCACATAGTCCAAATCGCACCCCTCCGCTGGCTCCACCAGGTTCGCCGTGGGCGGAATCACCCGATGATACAGCGCCAACACCGTCGCCACCGACTCGACCGCCCCGCTCCCTCCCAACAAATGCCCCGTCACCGGCTTAATCCCGCTCACCGCCAACCGCCCCGCCGCCTCGCCAAAAACCGCCTTGATCGCGCAGGTCTCCGCCACATCGTTCTGCCGGGTCGCCGTCGCGTGCGCATTCACGTACGCCACCTCGCTCGCGGACAATCGAGCCTGCCGAAGCGCCTTCTCCATCGCCCGCCGCAAACCCACCCCCTCCGGATGCGGGGCAAACGAGTGATGCGCCTCGCAACTGCGCCCATACCCCAGAACCTCCGCGTAAATGCGTGCCCCCCGCCCTAACGCATGCGCCAGCTCCTCCAACACCAGGAACCCCGCCCCCTCCCCCAGCACAAAACCGTCCCGCGACCGGTCGAACGGCCGCATCGCCCGCCCTGGATCCTCGTTCCGGGTCGTCATCACCTCCGATTGGCAAAACGCGCTGTAAAGCGGCCGCACCAGCGGTGCCTCACTCCCCCCCGCCACCACAACGTCCACCTCGTCGCTCCGAACCATCTCCCAGCCATAACCCACCGCGTCGTTGCCCGACGCGCTCCCCGTGTTCAGACTGATCGCGTGCCCGCGCAACCCTAACTCCAACGCAATCTCCCCACTCCCGCTCCCGCTATACGCATACACCATGGTGAAAGGACTGATCGCATCCGGACCGTCGTTCAGATACAACTCGTAGTTCCGCAGAATCGTCTCCGTTCCCCCCACCGAGTTGCCATGCACCACCCCCACTCGATCACTGTCCATCCGCCCCAGATCCAACCGCGCATCCTCCACCGCCAACCGCGCCGCCCCCACCGCATACTGCACCGCCAACTCCAACCGCCGCGCCCGCTTCCGTTCCATGAAACGACGCCCGTCAAACCCCTGCACCTCGCACGCCAAGCGACTCGGAAACCCGCGCGCATCGAACCGCGTCACCTCCCCTGCGCTGCTCGTCCCCTCCCGGATCGTGCGCCAAAAGGTCTCCAGATCGCTCCCGTTCGGCGCCACTACCCCCAGCCCCGTCACCACCACCCGTCGCTCCTTCCCTTCGTGTCTCATGCGGCAGGTCGTCGCCACGGCACCAAGGCCGGGGTGGTTCTCTGATACTCCCGATACGCCCCGCCAAACTTCGCCACCAGGGCCTCCTCCTCCAACCGCATCCGCCGCACCAACACCGGCACAAACACCAACCCCGCCACCCCCAACGCCCACGGCGCCCGCAATAACACCGCCGGAGCCAGCAACTCCAAAATCATCGAGAAATACGTCGGATGCCGCACCCACCGAAACGGCCCCCCCCGGACCAGCTCGTGCCGCTCCCGAATCTCCACATGCAACGACCAAAACCGCCCCAGCGCCGCGATCGTCCACCACCGCACCGCAAACGACGCGATCGCCAACCCCCACCCCAGCGCCAACGCCCACCCCCGCACCCCGCCGCCCCGCCACCCGTGCTCCACCCAACCGAGAACCACCATCAAGCCCCCCGCAACCACGAACCACCGCAACGTCCACCGCTCCACCACCGGCCCACGATCCGTCCGCCGTCTCCGCCCCAACTCCGCCACCCTCACCGCCGAGATAACCCCAACGGATACCATCGCCCCATACTCTTTGAGCCAATCGAGAATAAGCCGAATCCTGCCCCATACCCCGCCGCATTCAACAGTTTTCAAACAGGCTCGCAGGGATTTGCTCATTGGAATCTACCCCGCCAGACTGTTGAAATCTCCTCGCACGGCGCCAGGTTCATTTGCCATTACTCTTAATCCTAATCCTAATCCTAATCCTAATCCTAATCCTACTCTTGCTCTCCCGACGGGGCGCGGCGGGGGGGGGCGGGGGGGGGGGGGGGGGGGGGGGGGGGGGGGGGGGGGGGGGGGGG
>CAZVRY010000437.1:0-4602 GCA_964629545.1 uncultured Verrucomicrobiota bacterium
CCCCCCCGACGCCAGCATCCTCGCCGGCCTCCGCACGCTCGTCGTCGATGACAACGCCACCAATCGGCGCGTCCTCCATCACCAGTTGGCCAACTGGAACCTCGCCCACGACGAGGCCACCCACGGCGCCGAAGGGCTCCAACAACTGCAGCAGGCGGCGCGCGGCGGCTCCCCCTACGATCTCGTCCTCCTCGACATGCAAATGCCCGAAATGGACGGCCTCACCCTCGCGCAACGCATCCTGGGGGACATCGCGCCGCCCCCCCGCATGGTCATGCTCACCTCCCTCCACGTGCGGCCCGGCCCCGCCGAACTGCGCGCCGCAGGCATCGCCGCCTGCCTCTCCAAACCGGTCAAGGTCTCCCAATTGCTCCAATGCCTGATCCAGGCCGTCCAGTCCAACGGCGGGCCCCCACGCCGTCTCCCGCCGCCCCCGGCCCTCTCCGCGTCCACCCTCGTCGGCGTCCCCAATGTCCCCCTCCCCGTCCACCCTAACGGCCATGGGCCCCGTATCCTCCTGGCCGAAGATAACCTCATCAACCAACGGGTGGCCGTCCGCCAACTCGAAAAGCTCGGCTGCCAGGTCGAGACCGCCCTCAACGGCCTCGAGGTCCTCCAACTCTGGGAACAAGCCCACTTCCCCATCATCCTCATGGACTGCCAAATGCCCCAGTTGGATGGCTACGAGACCACCCTCAAAATCCGCGACCTCGAACGCGCGCGTGGTCTCGCCCACACCCATATCGTGGCGATGACCGCCAACGCGATGCAAGGCGACCGCGAACGCTGCCTCGCCAGCGGCATGGACGATTACGTCTCCAAACCCGTCCGCCTCGAAGAACTCCGACTCGCGCTTGAACGGGGCCGCCACGCGACCCGCGCTCTCTGATCCTATGCCCTCCCCCCTCCCCCACCGCGTGCTCCTGGTCACCCAGGACAACCGGCTGCGCGTCAGCCTCCGGCCCGCTTCGCCCCCCCCTGGCAGCCCGTGGGAGATCGCGTTCGCCGACACCGGTCCCGAGGCCCTGGCGGCCCTCGCGGCCCAACCGTGTGACGCCGTGTTCGCCGACCTCTGCCTGCCCGGCATGCGCGGAGCCGACCTGCTGAACGAAGTCCAACTCCGCCATCCGAGTGCCCTCCGCTTCCTCCTGGCCAGCCCGGCCGAGCAACCCCTCCCCCCCGAATACGCCAGCCTCCCTCACCAGTGCCTCGTCAAACCCGATGACGCCGAAGCACTCAAAACCATCCTCCACCGCGTCCTCGTCCTCGAAGCCACCCTCATCAACCCCCGCCTGCGCGTCCTCCTCAGCAAGATCGACCGCCTCCCCAGCATCCCCACGCTCTACCTCGAAATCGTCGAAAGCCTCCAAGACCCCGAAGTCTCCGTCGATGACATCGGCGCGATCGTCAGTCGCGACCTGGCCATGACCGCCAACATCCTCCGGCTGGTCAACTCCGCGCTCTTCGGCCTGCGACGCCAGATCGTGACCCCCGCCGAGGCCGTCTCCTACCTCGGCGTCGAGGCCGTCAAATCCCTCGTCCTCACCCTCCAGGTCTTCGCCCAGTTCGACCACGCCCGCCACTGCGGCTTCCCCATCGAGACCCTCTGGGACCACAGTCTGGCCGTCGGCCTGGCCGCGCGCGCCCTCCTGCGCGCCGAAGGCGCTCCCCGCACCCAAAGCGAAGAGGGCTTCGTCGCCGGCTTGCTCCACGACAGCGGCAAACTCGTCCTCGCCTCCAATTTCCCGGACCACTACGAGGAAATCGTCCGCCAACTGCGCGAACACGGCACGACCCTCCTCGAGGGCGAACGCCAGTTCTTCCAGGCCGATCACGCGGACGTCGGCGGCTATTTGTTCGGCCTCTGGGGACTGCCCGCCTCGCTGGTCGAAGCGGTGGGCCATCACCATCATCCCGCCCGCGCGCAGGCCCCCAGCCTGACCCCCCTGGGAGCGGTCTGCCTCGCGAACGAACTCGTCCAGGAACCCCCTCCCGCTCAACCCTCCGACCCACCCTGCGGACGTCTCGCCTCGGTCCTTGCCACCTTCGGGCACGCCCACCGCCTCCCCGCCTGGCGCGAGGCCGTCGCCGCCGTCCTCCCCGCCCGGACCTGATCGGCTCGCGCTCAGTCCTCCAGCACCACCACCCGCAGGAAAAATGTGGGCGGCCCCATCAGCGCCCCAAAAAAGTCGGCCACCCTGATCTCCATCGCCTTCGTCGTGTAAACCCCAGACAACCGCTGCCACCGCTTCAAGTCCGTACTGACCTCCAGCATATACCTCCGGTCCGTCACACTCGCCCACCCCACCTCCAGCGCCCGCGCCGGACCCGCAACCCGGATCGACGTCATCCGCAACACATCGCGAGGATCCCGCGGATCCGTCTCCGCCCAATACTCGCTCTCATCGTCCGCCCCGTCCCGATCGTAATCTGTCCCCAGACCCGCCGTGGCCAAATCCTCGAAGAACCCCATCTCCCACCAGTCCGGCAAGCCATCCTCATCCACGTCGGTCGGCGGTTGGGGGAGGATCGCCACTGTCCCCACCGACTGGGGCGCCTCGATCCAGGGGATCGGCACCTCGAAGGCGATGGCGAAATTGCGGGCGTCGTACTCGCCGCCTTCGGGTTTCTCGTAGAAACCGCGGGGCGGGTGCGAGTCGCACACGAAACCGCGCTGCGACTCCCCGGCCCCCCCCTTCTCCCGGGCGTATGTCAACAGCCGCGACCTCGGATCGGCCGCGCAGTGGAGCCGGACCGTGTCCCCATCCAGGATCTCCGCTGACGTGACCAGGTTCTCCCCTTGGTCGTCCCGGATGACGAAGCCCAGCGCGGGATCGACCGGCCCCAGATGAGGGGTGGTCCCCACCTGCAGGGGGCCGTAGGGAACGTGGAAGTCGATCTCCACCGTTCGGCCCTCGACCCGCACCGCGCGGGGCGACGTCGGCTGCCAATCCCACCCCTGGAACAGCACCTGGTCCATCGCATTGGCAAACCTCGCCCCCTGGGCGCGCACCGCCGCCGGTCCGTAATGGATCGGGCACGACTCCGGATAGCGGGGCCCCACCAGATAGGCCAGGCCGCCGTTGGGGTAACCCGCTTCCGTGTCGCGATGGATCTCCCAATATTCCCGGTCCACCGCCGTCGGCCCCGGGGTCGGCTCCCAGTGCGCCTGCTCCATAAAGAACACCACGTCCTCCGACTGCCCGGTCATCCGCTTGATGTCCTCATTGTAGGCTTGGATGAGCCCGTTCACCCGCCGGTTGTAGAACAAATCGTCGGTCCCATCCCCGTGCACCCACACCACGGCCAGCACCTGGTAGGTCAAGCCCCGCTCCGCGGCCAGCTCCTGCCCCCGCACCACCTGGTACATCCCATTCGCATACGGCCCCGTGGCCCACCCTGTCAGCGCGGGATGCACCGTCGCCAAATCGATCGCGTGATCCTGATCCCGCTCGGCCGCCTTGTTCAACTCCTCCACCGGCAAGGCCCCCACCGCGTGCGCCGAAACCAGGAACCGGCTCCCGTAGCGCGCCGTCAGGGTGTTCGCCAAGGTCGAGCCCATCGATTCCGCCACCGCACACTCGGCCACATTGCAGCAAACCAGGGGCTCGGCCGCCTCTCGCAACGGGACCCAGTGCGTCACCACCCCCGCCGTCCGGTAATACTCCGAGTCCCGCACCATCCAGGCCACCTCGTCCACCAGCGGGTAATACAACCGGCTGATCGGACAGTGCGGCGCGCGCAATCCACTGGCAAAATACTCCGTGTGAATCAGCGCCCCGCGATGGCTGAGGTAGCGCCGTTGCACGAACGGATTGAACATCACGTTGGCAAACGGCTGCTCCACACTCAAGGGCGGCGAACCGTCGTCTTCGTGCCCCACCGCATTGGATTGCCCCCCAATCAGGATGTGATTCACATCCGCCAGCCCCCGCCCCGCCAACCGGTTCTTCGACCGCTGCACCACCAGCCGATAACGCGGCTCCGTCGGCCCCCTCGGCCAGCGTCGCCGCAACGTCTGCCCCTCCCCGGTCCCATTCACCCAAGGCCCCCCGCCCACCCACGTCGCCCCCCCATCCACGCTCGTCTCCAGCAAATACCGTCGTCCCGCTTCCCCGCGGAAACTCACCTCCAATGCCGACCCCCGCCAACGGTGAGTGGCCTCCGGAACGTGATACGTCTGCCCCTGGCCCTGCCCCGCCGCCCCTAGCCCGAGCACCCCCATCATGGGCAGGAGCCAATGCCTAACCCAACCGTGACCGATCCGCCAGGAACGGTCTCCCCTCCCACCCTTCGCTGTCGCCACGTGGCCCATGACCGGAAAACTCGCCGGCCAACGGCCGTCCGCGACGACCCACTCCACCCCACCCGGCGAAAGCACCTGCCCCCAACCTCTCAACCCTCGCCCGCGTTGTCGAGTCTCCAACCGGCCCCCCAGCAGGGTCTTCACGCCCCTCTCCACCGTCCGACGGAGGAAAGGGCGGGGGAAAGAATTTCCGCAACAGAACGTCGCCGTATTGAACCCCTGAACCGAAGCGATTCCCCCTCTCTCCATGAACCGGAAAGGCAGAAGGCAGAGTGCAAAAGGCAGAATTCGTGCTC
>CAZVRY010000438.1:0-4578 GCA_964629545.1 uncultured Verrucomicrobiota bacterium
TCATGAGGGGGATGACCGGATTGGGCAGGAGGGGGTGAGCCTGTCACCTTGTTAGCCGCCGGCCCGGTGGCGCTCCCTCCCGACTGCATAGACACGGCTCAGGTGCTCAGCCACTGTTGGGCGCAGGCCACGATGCGGTCGGCGGTAAGGCCGTGCTTTTGGTAGAGGTGGTCGGCGAGGTAGGCGGATTGGCCGAACTCGCCTTGGAGGCCGAGGGTTTCGGCGCGGTGGGGGATGCCGGCTTGGGCGAGGGCGTGGGAGAGTTGGGCGCCCATGCCCCCGACGGCTTGGTGGTCCTCGATGGTGATGAGGCGGCCTTGGGCGGCCTGGACGGCGGGGCCGATGGTTTCGAGGTCGGGGCGGTTGATGAAGGGGTTATTGATGACGGTGGCGAGGATGCCGCGGGTGGCGAGTTGTTCGCCGGCGGCGATGGCGTTGCCGACGAGGGGGCCGCAGGCGACGATGACGAGGTCTTTGCCTTCGCGCAGGACCTGGGCTTTACCCCAGGGGTAGGTGGCATGTGGGGTCCAGGCGAGGGGGTAGTTTTCGCGGCCGACGAAGAAGACGACCGATTCGCCGTCGCGTCCGCAGCTGCGGTCTTCGGCGTAGCGTCGGAGGGCGAGGTACATGAGGGCTTCGGCTTCGTCGGAGCAGGAGGGGGCGACGACGAGGGTATGGGGGATGGCGCTGAGGGCGGCGAAGTAGGTAGTGGCTTGGTGGGACGCGCCGTCGGCGGCGTCTTGGAGGCCGGCGTGGGAGAAGATGGCGACCACGGGTGCTTGGGAGAGGGCCGCCATGGTGAGGGGGAGGTTGCCTTTGGTGACGCCGAACTGGGCGAAGGTATCGACGATGGGGATGAAGCCGGTTTTGGCGAGGCCGACGGCGGTGCTGATCATGTTGGCCTCGGCGACGCCGACTTCGATCCAGCGGTCGGGGAGGGATTTTTGGAAGAGGCTGATGCCGGTGGAGCCTTGGACGTCGGCGGAGATGGAGAAGACGGGGAGGCCTGCTTGGGCGGCGCGGAGGGCGGCTTTGGCGAGGCCGGTTTGGACTTTGTCCTTCTTGGGAGCGGGGGTGGGCGGGGTGTCGGCGGCTTTGGCCTTTTTGGCGGCCTCGCGTTGTTCCCAATCGGCGCGGAGGGTTTGGGCCCAGCGGAGGAACTCCTCTGGGGGTTGGCCGCCGTAGATTTCGGTGACGAACTCGACGATTTTCTCGCCGTTAGGGAGGGGGAAGCCGTGGCCGCCGGAGGCGCTGTTTTGGGTGGATTGGACGCCGTAGCCTTTGATGGTTTTGACGTGGAGGCAGACGGGGCGGTTGGGCTGGGCGCGGGCGGCGTGGATGGCGGTGACGAGGGATTGGTAGACGGCTTGGAGGTCGTGGCCGTTGGGGACGGGGAGGACGTGCCAGCCGAGGGTGGCGAGGGCGGCGAAGGTGGGGGCCATGCTGAAGGCGTCCTGGCTGATGCGGCCGGAGAGTTTGGTGTCGTTATCGGAGAGGACCAGGACGAAGGGGTTCAGGCGGCCGCGGGCGGCGAGGCCTGGGATGGCGGCGAAGGCTTCCTTGGCTTCGCCCTCCATGGCGGCGCCGTCGGAGACGACGCAGAGGGTGACGCGGTCGTGGTTGCGGAGTCGATCGCCGAGGGCGAGGCCTTGGGCTTGGGGGAGGGCGGAGCCGAGGGGGCCGTTGCTGAGGAGGACGCCTTCGGGGTTGAGGTGGGATTCGCCGTGGCCGGTGAGTTTGCTCTGGAGGCTGCGGAAGCCTTTGAGGGAGTCGAAGGTGAGGCCGTCGTAGCCGTAGTTGGCGCGGAGGGCATAGAGGCCGTTTTCAGCGTGGCCGGCGTCGTTGACGTAATGGAAGGCCTCATGCCAGGGGCGGCCTTGGGTTTGGAACATGAGGCCGTGGATAGCGGCGTTGATTTCGGCGAAGGCGGCGGGCCCGCCCCAGTGGCAGGCGGCGCCGCCGTTGACGGCGTGGACGTTCATGAGGGCCACGAGGGCGCGGGTGGCGCGGGGGTCGGCGAGGAGGACATCGCGGTGCTGGGCGTCTCGGATGCTGACGGCGTAGCGCGGGGGTTGGGTGGGGGTGGGCGCCAAGCGGGTCCGCAGGGCAAGGGGCGCGAGGGGCGGCGCGGCGAGCGGTTTAACGGTAGATTTGTCTTCAGCCATAAGTCGGGCGCACGCCTGTTCGTGCGTGCATAGGCGTAGATGTTTGTGAGGTCGGGCTGGAAAAGCAACGCACAAACGAGCAGGTGCACAAACGAGCAGGGCCAGGAATGCCGTTGACAGGCGCGACCCAGGCAGATTGCATGGGGCACAATGAATACACGCATCTTGATGGCGGTTGTGGGGGCGGCAGGGATGATTGCGGGAGGGGCGGTGGCGCAGGAGTCGTCCGTGCGGGTGGTAAAGGGGCAGTTGTATGGGCAAGGCTCGGCGGCGGCGCCGGTGCCGGAGGCGGCGGGGGGGGCAACCATCGAGGTGTCGGCGCCGAGTCTGGGGGGTGCGCCCATGACGACTGGGGCGAGCGTGCTGGTGCCTGGGGGCGTGACCAAGCAGATGCCGCTGGACGGGGGAGGCTTGTTTTATCGGTTCACGGCGCTGGCGGATACCCCGGCCTTGCTGGGGGCGGCGTATCCGGCAGGTTCCTATGTGGTGACCGTGTCGAGCGGGCTGCTGGGGAGCATCGTAGAGACGGCGGAACTGGGTGCGGACGCGTATCCGCCGGCGCCGCAAGTTTCGAACTACGCGGCGGCGCAGTCGGTGGATTGGGAGCAGGACTTTGTCGTGAGCCTGGCGCCGTTGGCGGGGGCAAGTGGGGAGGATGTGCTGGTCTTCAGGGTGTTGGAGGCTGGGGGGGAGTTGCTCACGGATACGCTCACGGGGGAGGACACGGCGTGGACGATTGGGGCAGAGACGTTGGAGAGCGGCAAGACGTATGAGCTGAGGATTCGCTACGGCCGATATGCGACCACGTCGGGGATGTTGTTTCCGGTGGACACCGGGTTTTTCAGCGAGACGCGGCTTTCCCTGGTGACGAAGGGGGGAACGGGGGTGGACACGACGCCGCCGGCGTTGGTTTACAGCTCGCCGACGAACGGGGCGACGGGGGTGGTGGGGTCGATGCCGATCATGTTTGGGTTTAGCGAGGCGATGGAGGCGGGGAAGGTGTCGATTCAGTGGAGCGCGGGGCTGGATCCGGCGAAGTTCAGCTATACGTGGCAGGGGGGGCAACTCTTGCAGTGCACGTATGCTGGGGGACTGCCGGGCGGACTGCACACGTGGACGTTGAATCCCGCTCCTGGCGGGGCGAATGACTTTCAGGACGCGGCCGGGAACAAACTGCCGACGGTGACGGGTGCGTTCACGGTGGTGGGCGGATCGGGCGGGTGCGAGGGGGAGACCCCGGTGGAGAGCGCGGGGTTTTCGTTATTCAAGCAGTTGAGCTATGAGCAAGGGCCAACTGGGGAGCCGGGGTTGATGATTCCGCACGGAGCGTTATTCATGGGCAGTTACGGAGAGTTCGACGTGTCGGCGGGGCAGGGGGTGGCGGTGACGATCGAGTATCCGGCGGCGCCGGCGTTGCCGCCGCACACGGTGAAATCGTTCGAGTCGTTTCCTGGCGGGATGTCGTTCCTGATGGAGGCGTTCGAGGATCAGGGGCAACTGGACGCGGCCTATCCGAACGTCGAGTATGAGGTGCAGTTGCGTGACTTGTCGCAGCCGCCAGCTTCGCAGGTGACGAACTCGGTGGTGTTGGTGTTTGGCGCGAGTGCGTATCCGCCCACGCCGCGCTGGGCGAATTGGGGGGAGGCGCAGGCGGTGAATCCGACCAACGACTTCACGTTGCGGTGGGACGCCTTCACGGGGGCTGGGGCGATGGATTTCATTTCGCTAGAGATCATCGAGGAGGGTGGGGGCGTGGTTTTCTCGGCGCCCGATGCGTGTGCGGGGGTGCGGTTGGCGAACACGGCGACGTCGATCGTAGTTCCTGGGGGGACCTTGGCGGCGGGGAAGACGTATCGCGGGCGGTTATCGTTCTTGCGGTTGACCGATGAGGGGAAGGTGCTGGCTGGGAAGACGGGGGTGGCTGGGGTGGCGAAGACGACGGAGACGACGCTCAAGACGGTGGGGGGGACGCCGGTGGTGGCGCCGCGTTTCTTGAGTGTGCAGGCGTTGGCAGGCGGAGAGGTGGAGTTGACGGTCGAGGTGACGGTGGGCCGGCCGTTCGTGTTGCTGGGGGGCGGGTCGCCGGCGCTGATCGGGACGCCGTTGGTGACGACGAACCCGCCGGCTTCGCCCTTGAAGTTGCGGTTACCGGCCGGGGCGAGTTACGAGTTCTATCGGGGGCGGACAGACCCTTAGCCCGGATCATTCACAGCCAGCATGTCCCCTCGCTCTTTCCCCCTCTCCCCAACCCCTCTGAAACGCTTCGCTGCAAGGGGTTGGGGAGAGGGTAAGGGGTGAGGGGTACGGTCGTGTCGATCGACAGACCGTGGCGGGTCCAAACCGCGTGTGAAAGGTGCAGGCTAGCGAGGCGTGACCTCAGACCCGCTCCGGCCCCCATTTTCGTGCAACGCGC
>CAZVRY010000439.1:0-4575 GCA_964629545.1 uncultured Verrucomicrobiota bacterium
CCCCCCCCCCCCCCCCCCCCCCCCCCCCCCCCCCCCCCCCCCCCCCCCCGCCCCGCGCCGGGGGGGGGGCGGAGGACGTCGTCGAGGCGGTTCATGCTGCCCTCGGCTTCCTGGAGGGTTCCTCCGAGTTCGACGAGGGTGTTGAAGGGGGCGATGAAGGAGGCCATGAGGGTTTGGAAGGCGACGAGCATGCCCATGGAGAGGTGGCCCTCGATGACGCGGAGGCCGCCGTAGCCGAGGACGAGGGCGGAGTTGAGGGCGAAGAGGAGCGGGGGGACGGCGCCGAGGAATTGGGAATAGAGGGCGAGTTGTTGGCGGGTGTTGACGACTTTGGCCTGGTGGCTGGACCAGCGGGCGAAGAAATCCGACTCGGTGCCGGTTGCCTTGAGGGTTTCGATCATTTGGAGGCCGCCGAGGGCGGTGCCGGTGAGTTTGCCTTCTTCCTGGAGGAGGCGTCGGTTGGCGTCGACGCGGCGGCGGGAGACGAATTTCAGGGCGGCGACATTGAGGGCGGCGACGCCGAGGCCGAGGCCTGTGAGGAGGAGGTCGTATTGGAGCATGAGGAGGGCGTAGAAGACGACCATGACGAGGGCGATGGCGTTGCGGGCGAGTTCGCCGGAGAGGAGGTCGGCCACGTGGTTATTGATGCCGACGCGGGAGCCGATTTCGCCGCCGTAGCGTTGGGTAAAGAACTCGATGGGGAGGCGGAGGACATGCCAGAAGAAGGAGCCGGAGGTGCTGAGGGCGAGTTTCATTTCCAGGCGGAGGAGGAAATGCTGTTCGATCCAGGCGAGGGCGGCGTAGACCGCCACGGTGAGCCCCATGCCGGCGAGGAGGGGGCGGAGGATATCGGTCATGCCGCGGACGAGGAAGTCGTCGATGAAGACGCGGGTGAAGGTGGGGATGACGAGTCCTGGGACGACGCAGAAGAGGCCGGCGAGGACGATATAGGCGAGGGCGGTTTCGGAGCCGGCGAGGCGTCGGCGGAGGGCGCCGAGGAGGCTGGGCATTTCGCCGCCGGGTTGGAATTCGGGGCCGGGTTCGAGGGTGAGGACGACGCCGGTGAAGGCGTGATCGAATTCCTCTTCGGTGACGGTGCGGGGTCCGGTGGCGGGGTCGTTGAGGTAGACTTTGCCTGGGTGGAAGCCTTCGACGACGAGGAAGTGGTTGAAGTTCCAGAAGACGACAAAGGGGAGGCGCAGGTCGCGGAGGTCCTCGGGTTCCTTGCGAAAGCCGCGGGCGAGGAGGCCGTAGTGGCGGGCGGCTTTGCAGACGTTGCTGGCTTTGCTGCCGTCGCGGGAGACGCCGCATTGGAGGCGGAGCTCTTCGAGGGGGACGACGCGTCCGTAATGGCGGAGGACGATGGCGAGGGCGGCGGCTCCGCACTCGACGGCTTCCATTTGGAGCACGGTGGGGGTGCGGACCCGCCGGGGGCGGCGGTGGGGGGGCTGGGGCTCGTCGTCGGCCATGGGGAGGGCGGGCGCTAGCGGGTGAAGGCTCCGCGGACGAGGGGGATGACGCGGCTGAGGGGGCTGGAGGTTTCGACGACGATGGAGCCGGCGCAGAGGGTGCCGCTGGTGATGAGCGGGGGGCTGGCGCGGGCGGAGGACCACCGGTAGCCGCCGCGTTCGCCTGGGGCCAGGGCCACGTGGACTTCGATGGGGGGGCCTTGGGCGGAGAGTTGGCGGGCGAGATCGAGGTTGCGGAGGCTGCGCATCATGCCTTCGGTGGTGGCGGGGAAGCGGGAGACGAAGGTGACCTTGCCGAGGATGTAGCCGGCTTCTTCTTTCTTGACGGTGGAGGGAGAGAGGCGGACGTCCATGCCGCGGGCGACGCGTTTGCCTTCGGCGGCGGGGATGAAGAGGACGGCGCGCAGTTCGGCTTCGAGTTGTTCGAGGCTGATGACGCGGGTGCCGGCGGTGACCATGTTGCCGGGGTCGACGGTGAGTTCGATCACACGTCCGGCGTAGGGGCTGCGGATGACGGAGTTGAGTTCGAGTTGACGGCGGAGGAGGTCGAGGTTGCGGGCGGCATCTTCGCGGCGCTGACGGCGCGCCGAGCGTTGGTGTTCGACTTGCATGGGGCGGTCGACTTCGGCGGCGGCGATTTGGGTGAGGCGCAGGTGGGCTTGGGCTTGCTGTTGTTCGGCGGTGGCGAGTTCGACCTGGGTGGCGAGGAGGCTTGATTCGATGATCAGCCCGGCGGCCACGGCTTCTTGCTGGCGGGCGATCTTCCTGGCGAGGGCGGCGATTTGCTGGTTGAAGGCGGCGATGGCGGCGAGGAGGTTGGTGCGTTCCTGGCGGAGGGAGAGGAGGTCGATGCGGAGGGTTTCGTCCTCGGCCGCGGTCAGGCGTTGGTTTTGGGTGTGCAGGTCGTCCAGTTCGAGTTCGGCGTTGCGGATGCGGAGTTCGAGTTCTGGCTGGCTGATCCGGGCGACGAGGTGGTGGGCGGGGAGGTTTTCGTTGGCGGTGGCGAAGACCTCGGTGACGACTCCGGAGCCGGCGCTCACGACGTCGTGGATGGCGCCGCCGCGCATGAGGATGCCGTGTCCTTCGACGAGGGTGGGGATGGAGCCATAGATGCCCCACAGGAGGGCGGTGAGCAGGACCGCGCCGCTGGCGAGGAGGGCCACCCAGGCTTTGGGCGAGGTGACATTCATCAGCCGGTCGAGCTGTTCGGGCGAGGAGAGCCGGTCGAGGGCGACCTTGCGGAAGATCTCGCTTTGGGGTTCGGGCATGGAGTGGCGGGAGGGGGCGGATTGGTGGCGGTTCAGGGTGAGGACGCAGGCGGAGGGTCGGCGGGGCGGACGGGCGGGTAGGGTGGGGTCGGGAGCGAGGTCAACTGGTCGAGCGTGACGGAGTCGGAAGCGGGGTCGCCGAGGATGAGGAGGCCGGATTCATGGCGGAGTTGGGCGAGGGCGGTGGCGTAGGACCGCTGGGCATCGGCCTGGGCGAGGGCGGCGCCGAGGAGGCGGTCTTCGACGAGGATGACGTCGTTGAAGGTGGCGAGGCCGAGTTGGCGTTTTTGGCGTTCGTGGTGGACGGCGCGTTGGTGGTGGGTGACGGCCGCGTCGGCGCGTTGGAGTTCGCGGAGGGCGTGCTGCACGCGTTGCCAGGCCACCTCGACCGAGGCGCGGATGGTTCGTTCGAGGTCATCCGCCCGGACGAGGCCTTGGCGGTAGGACGCTTCGCGTTCGGTGAGCTGGCCACGGGCGGTCCGATTGGCCGGGGGGAACTCGAAGCTCAGCCCGCCCAGGGCGTTCACCCCTTCGACGTTTTCGTAGTAGGAAGAGAAGAACTGGCGCACTTCGTTTCCTTCGCTGACCCCGCCGTAGCCGGCCTGCAGGATGAGGTCCACGCGAGGGCGGGTTCGGGAGCGGGCGGCGTCGCGCAGGACGCCGGCGGCGTCCGCGTTGAGGCGGGCGGCGCGGAGGTCTTCGCGTCGTTGGACTGCTTCGGTGTCGAGGCTGGGTGGCGGGTCTGAGGGGGCCTCGGTCGTGGCGCTGAGGGAGGGGAACGGCGTGGCGGGTGGGGGGAGAGTCGCCATGCGATCGGCGGGCAATCCGATGACAACGCCGAGCTCGTAGCGGGCTTCGATCAGTTCCTGGTCGGAGCGGATGCGGCCGGCGGATTTGTCCTCGAGGTTGGCGGTGAGTTGGTCGAGGTCGGCGGCGGGGACTTCGGCGGCTTGGACGAGGAGGCGGGTGCTCTCGAGTTGGGCGCGGACCTGGTCTTCGGCTTGGCGGCGGATGGCGGCGCGTTGGGTGGCGGCGGCGTAGGACCAGTAGGCGGCCGCGGTGGCGAGGACGCGGGCGGAGTGGGTGAACCGGAGGTGGAGGCGGCTGGCTTGGGCTTCGAGGGCGGCGGCTCGCTCCTCGGCGGCGGTGTCGCGGGCGCCTCGTCCGCGGGCGAGGGGGACGCGCACGGCGAACCGGACTTCGGCGCGGTTTTCGGGGGGATAGGATGAGAGGTTGTCGTCGAGTTGGGTGACCTGGAATTGGGGCCCCATTTCGATGCCGGAGCGGAAGAGTTGTTGGAGCCCGGCCTGGGCGGTCAGGCGTTGGGTGAGCAGGCGTTCGAAGTTGCCGGGGCCGGGGAGGTTGGGGCGGATGGCGGACTGTTCGAGGCCGCCGGCGACCCCGGTGGTGAGGCGCAGATCGAAGGCGCCGGAGGCGGCGAGGGCGCGTCCTCGAGTGACCTCGGTTTCGAGGGTTTGGAGGACGATCTGGGGGTCTTGGGCGAGGGTGAATTGGACGGCGTCGAGGAGGTTGAGGCCAGGGGGGGGAGGGCGTGTGGCATCGTCGTTGGGGGCGGCGGGGTTGGCGTGGCTGGTTAGGGCGATTAGCGTCCAGGCAAGGAGGCCGGCACTACGGGGTTGGGTTTGGGTGGGGGGGGCTGACCTCTGGGGGCGGGTACATGGTATGGGCGAACGGTGTTCGGGCCAGGACATGGTGGGGGCAGGATGTCGGAAGGGCCGGGCACGCGCAACGTCGAAAGCGGGTGCGGCGTTTGCGGCGGTGCGCAGCGGTTTCGCAGGGTGAGAGGGGCAAGTTGTAGGAAGTGACCGTCCGGCAGG
>CAZVRY010000440.1:0-4509 GCA_964629545.1 uncultured Verrucomicrobiota bacterium
CGAATTCTGCCTCTTGCACTCTGCCTTCTGCCTTTCCGGTTCATGGAGAGGGTGAGAGGGAACTCCTTGTTTCAGAATGAGAATTGGTGGCGGGGACAGGGTGGGGGTTGCGTTGGGAGGATGGATATGATGTGCTGGTTGGCGTGGCTGCGGTGCTGACGATCGATCATTTGCGGGTTGAGTACCGGGCAGCGGTGTCGAAGGGGGAGGCCCGGGTGGCGGTGAAGGACCTTTCGCTGGAAGTGGCGGCCGGGGAAGTGTTCGGCTTCCTTGGTCCCAACGGGGCCGGCAAAACCACCACCATGAACGTCCTCCTGGGGTTCGTGCCGCCGACCGCGGGGAGGGCCGCGATATTCGGGGTGGATGTCCGCGAGCCGATTGCCCGGCAGCGGATTGGGTATTTGCCGGAGTTGACGTATTACTACCGGTTTCTGACGACGGAGGAGTTGCTGCGCTTTTACGCTCGGATCTTCCGGATCCCCCGGGGCGAGGCGGACCGCCGGATCGACGCGGTGTTGAAGTTGGTGGAGCTGGAGGGGGCGCGGCATCGGCTGATTCGGACCTACTCGAAGGGGATGCAGCAGCGGGCTGGGATCGCGCAGGCGTTGATCAACGATCCCGACCTGTTGATATTGGACGAGCCGACGAGCGGGTTGGATCCGTTGGGGCGGATGAAGGTGCGGGAGATCATTCAGCGGTTGCAGCAGGAGGGGAAGACGGTGTTCTTCTCCTCGCACGAGTTGGGGGAGGTCGAGACGATCTGTGACCGGGTGGCCATCCTTCATGCCGGCGAGTTGCGGGAATTGGGGCGGGTGGAGGATTTGCTGCGGCAGCATGCGTGCAATCTCGAGCAGGTGTTCTTGAAGGTGGTGGGGTATGCGGCGAGGGAGACAACGTCATGAACAACGCGTGGGCCATCGCCGGGGTGGTGGTGCGGGAGATGATCCGGCGGAAGGACGTCTATGTGCTTTTCGTGCTGACGGCCGTGATGACCTTGTTGTTGGGGTCGGTGAGTTTCTTCAACGACGATCGGATCGTGCGGTATCTGAAGGAGGTGTGTTTACTGCTGATTTGGGTGTCGGGGTTGGTGATTGGGATCGCGACGGCGGCGCGGCAGATCCCGGCGGAGTGCGAGAGTCGGACGATTTTCCCGCTGTTGGCGAAGCCGGTGACGCGTGGGGAGGTGGTGGTGGGGAAGTTCCTGGGGTGCTGGTGGGCGTGCGGGCTGGCGCTGTTGGTGTTCTACGTGTTTTTTGCGGCGATCAGCGCGATGCGGGAGCACCACGGACCGGGGTGGATTCTGGTGCAGGCGTGGTGGATGCAGTGGTGGATGCTGGGCATGGTGGTGGCGATGACGTTGTTGGGGTCGGTGGTGTTCGCGGCGCCCTCGTCGACGGTGAGCATCGTGTTCCTGCTGGTGTTGGGGATTCTGATGTTGGGGCGGCATCTGAACAAGGTGGCGTTGCAGTTGCCGGAGCCGGCCGGGTCGTTGGTTTATGTGCTCTATTTCCTCATGCCGCACCTGGAATTCTACGACCTCCGTGATTTGGTGGTGCATGGCTGGAGTCCGGTGGCCTGGGGGGCGGTGGCGGGCGCGACGTTGTATGCGGCGGTGCAGGCGGCGTTCTTCCTGGTGGCGACCGGGCTGGTATTTCGGCGCAAGGCGCTGTGTTGACCGGGGGGCGAGAGGGTTCGATCGATGCGGTTACCGATGTTGATTCTGGGCTTGTTGTTGACCGCGAGCTTTGGTCTGGCGGCCTGGCTGGGAGACCTGGCGGCGCATCGGCGCGGGGGACGGGAAGCGTCGGGGCTGGTGGCGGCGGTGATGGGGGAGAGCCGGCGGTTGTTGGCGAATCATCTGTTTGTGCAGGCGGACGTGTATTTCCATGACGGCTACTATCCGAGTGTCTTCGACCAGGTGGATTTGAACGAGGGGGAGCACATGCTGGCGGCGGCGGCAGGGGTGGATCACGACCACGAGCATGCGGCTGAGGATGACCACGAGCATGAGCATGTGGAAGGGGCGGGGGAGGGGACGCACGAGCACGGCCCGGAGTGTCAGCATGAGCAGGTGGCGGGTGGCTTCCTGGGGTTACCCCTGGATTGGATCGACCGGTTTGGCCGACATTTCTATCCATCGACGCATGTCCACGCGGAGGGGGAGCAGGCGCGCGAGTTGCTCCCCTGGCTGCGGTTGGCGGCCGATCTGGATCCGCAGAATGTCGCGACCTACACCGTGGCGGCGTTTTGGCTGCGGAGCCAGTTGGGGAAGGTGGACGAGGCCGAGCAGTTTCTGCGGGAGGGCTGGCGCGAGAACCCGGACAGCCCGGAGATCCTGCTCGAGTTGGGCCGGGTCTTTTACGAGAACCGCAAGGACGTGGCCCGGGCCCGCAATGTGTGGGAGTTGGCGGCGCGCAAGTGGCAGCAGCAGGAAGCGGGGAAGCCGGAGCCGGACGTGTTCTTGTGGCAGCGCATCGCGGCGCACTTGGCGGAACTCGAGGAGCACGCCGGAAACCATGCGCGGGCGGCGGACTGGTTTGAGCGGGTCGAACCGTTCTCGCCTCATCCGGAGCGGATTCGGGGGTTCATCGAGGAGTTGCGTCGGAAGGCGGCGGGAGCGCCCTGAGCGCGGGCGGTTCTGGGGGGGGCAGCGGTTCTCCTCTGCTGGGCGGCTCGCAAGCACTCTCCACCGCACGGTGCAGGCTCTGTGTTCGCTTGTTGGGGGTGGAAGGGGCGGGTTTGGGGAGTGGGCGCTGGGGTCGGAGGAGTCGGGGAAGGGGGTCAGCATGCCGCGTCAGAGTTGCCGGACGGTGCGTGGGGCGCCGGTGGTATTGACCCGGGAAGAAGGGGATCGATTGGTTTCCCGAGCGGCTGGGGCATCATCATCACGAGTTCGATCGGGACCGGGTCACGGCGGGGTTGCCGGCTGGGGAGAGGGCGGTGGTCGTTGGGGTGCAGGAGATCGGGGGGGCGTGGGGCTTTTCGTTGCGGATGACAGACGAGGAGGGGGGCGATGCGGAGGGCGTGACCTTGCGGGAGTAGGGGCGGTCATGGTGGCGGATGCGCCCGGCCTGGGCTGGCCGGATGCCTCGCGGTAGCGTGCTTGCAGCCTGAAGCCATTTGCAGGTCTGCGCGGCGGGGTCACTCAGGGTCCAATGTGGAAAAGGGGCGTCTGAGCCAGCCGGCCATATTGCACCCGCCCGTCGAGATAGCAGGAGCGGTCCTCGGAAAGCGCGCCGAGTTCCTTGCCCTGCGGACTCTTGAACTTCCGGCTCAAGCCGACCCTCAGAAACACGGCTTCCTGTCTGGCGACTTCGATGTTCAACGCGGCCAGTGAACCGCTGTCCCGGTGCCGCTGGGCGTAGTCGTAGAAGCCCAGGTCGGTAATCGGAAAGAAGCGGTGGCGCCGGCCGGACGAGTCCGTGAAGTGCAACTTGATGCTGCCGGGCTTGAAACTGTCCTCGACGATTTCGACAGTGTGTGGGCTCAGTGAACCTGTCACCCTATCGTGCTGACCGTAGGGCGAGGAGGCAGGTGCCGGTTTCGTTCGGAAAACGAGCATTCCTAATAAAGTCATAATTTATCCTTGCTTCACGTCCGCTTACTCTATAGATCAGCGTCCGTTTCCTGCAGTGGTTGGTTTTCCCCCCTCGGGGCCTTGGCCTGTGTTGGGCCGGGCGGGCGTTCTCCCTTGGGCGACGGGTGGTTACTGAGTCGCGGTCGGTGGCGTTCGCTTGGCCTACAATCGGTCATCGTCTTTTCTGCTCGAAGCCCTGGAGCCTCGGCTGCTGCTGTCGGCTGACGGCGTGGCCGCGCCCGGGGGAGCGCCTGAGTCCGAATCCTCCTTTTCCGACCCGGCGGCACTTTCCGTTTCTGTCTTCGACCTTGATCGTTCCCTGACCAGCGACGAGAACGTCGCCGATTCGTTCGGTGACGGCATCTTCGCGGGGTTGGAGGGGGAAGGGGAGTCGGCTGGGGCGACCGATGGGATCATTGCGGGTCACGAGGGACGCCTTAGCGCCACGGGAGCGGCAGGCACGGAAGCGGGAGCGGATAAGAATGCCGCGACGGCGGGGGCGGCAGGTGACGAAGAAGGCGAGGGGGATCGAGGCGTTACGCGAGGCCGGTGGGAGGTGCGGCCGGTCATGCCGCCGCCTCCGCCTCCCTTGGTGAACACGGGGACGGCGACGGAGGCGGTGTATGAGTTGCCGGATGGGGGGAATGATGCGGTGTTGCGGGCGGGGTTGGCGGGGCGGCTCTTGCTGACGAGTCTCGATGAGGCGTTCGGGGAGACGGAGATCGAGGTGGCGGGGTTGACTTCGCTGCGGTTGGCGTTGGGGGCAGGTCCGGATGCGCTGCTGGTCGAGAGTGTGGATCCCGGCTTCGCGGGGCGGTTGTTGGTGGAGGGCGAGGAGGGAGACGACACCGTCGAGGTCCGGGTGCGAGGCGTTGCGGTGGAGGTGGAGGGTGGGGAGGGGAATGATCGGTTGGTGGGACCGTCGGCGGGGG
>CAZVRY010000441.1:0-4496 GCA_964629545.1 uncultured Verrucomicrobiota bacterium
CCAGACACTCCCCCAGGCCCCAACCTCTTCCCCGCCACGCTCCTCGACGTCTCCTACGCCGGCGCCGAAACCCACTGCCACCTCGTCACCCACGGCCCTCGCCTCCACGCCCTCTTCCTTAATACCGATCCCTCTCAAACCCACTGGATCCCAGGCCAATCCCTCCTCGTCCACCTGCCCCCCAACGCCGTCCACCTCCTCCCGGCATGATCCATCCCACCCCCATCGCCACCCGCTTCGGCGAACCACTCACTCCCCGTCAACTCCGACTCCGCGCCACCCTTACCGCCGCCCCCGCCCTCCTCTGGCTCCTCCTCTTCTGCCTCATCCCCCTCGCCCTCATCGCCAGCGTCAGCTTTCTCTCCCGCGACGAACTCGGACGCGTCACCCTCCCTCTCACCCTGGACAATTACCGCCGGTTCGCCGGGTTCGGTCTCTTCGGATTCGACCCCCTCCAACCCCTCATCCTCGCCCGCAGCCTCGCCATGGGCCTGCTCACCGCCCTCCTCTGCGCCGCTCTCGGCCTGCCCCTGGCCTTCTTCATCGCCCAACTCCCCAAACCCTGGCGCACCGCCGCCCTCACTCTCGTCGTCATCCCCTTCTGGACGAACCTCCTCATCCGCACCTACGCCTGGCAACTCCTCCTCAGCCCCAACGGCTGGCTCGCCCGCCTCGCCAACTTCCTCCACCTCACCAACCCCGGCGACCCCCTCTACCCAGGCCTCCCAGCCGTGGCGATCTGCCTCCTCTGCGATTACCTGCCCCTCATGACCCTCCCCCTCTACGCCTCGGTCGAGAAGCTCGACTGGACCCTCGTCGAGGCTGCCGCCGACCTCGGCGCCTCCCCAACTCGCGCCTTCCGCCATGCCCTGCTCCCGCAGATTACCCCAGGACTCGGCGCCGGGTTCCTCCTCGTTTTCCTCCCCGCCTCCGGTCAGTTCGTCATCCCAGACCTCCTCGGAGGCGCCAAAACCATGATGCTCGGCAACGCCATCCAACAACAGTTCGGCCCCAGCCTCGATTGGCCCTACGG
Source organism: uncultured Verrucomicrobiota bacterium (assembly GCA_964629545.1). Classification (GTDB taxonomy): domain Bacteria; phylum Verrucomicrobiota; class Verrucomicrobiia; order Limisphaerales; family CAZVRY01; genus CAZVRY01. The sequence continues at coordinate 1,034 of CAZVRY010000441.1, forward strand.
GTCCGCCATCGCCTGCGCCGCCCTCAGCCTCGTCCTCCTCGGGCTCTGGCTCCATCGCCGACGCTCCCCCGCCCCCCTCCCCATCACCGGCCCATGAAACGCCCCTCGCTCCCTGTCACCCTGGCCGCCGGCATTTGTTACGTCTTCCTTTATGCGCCTCTCGCCGCCGTCATCGTCCTCTCCTTCAACGCCACCCGCCACGGCCTCGCCTGGGGTGGCTTCTCCTGGAAATGGTACGAGGCCCTCTGGCACAACGAGGTCGCCCTCCAGGCCGCCCGCAATACCCTCGCCCTCGGCCTGATCAGCACGACCCTCTCCACCCTGCTCGGCATCGCCCTCGGCTACGCCCTCGCCCGCTACCCACTCCCCAAACGCCGCCTCCTCGACCTCGCCCTCCATATCCCCATCTTCCTGCCCGATATCGTCCTCGCCGTCGCGATGCTCCTCTTCTACTCCCTCTGCCGCCAATGGCTCGGCCTCTTCCAACTTGGCCTCACCACCATGATCCTCGGCCACGTCACCTTCCAAATCCCCTTCGTCGCTCTCGTCATCCGCGCCCGTCTGGCCCACCTCGACCCCACCCTCGAAGAAGCCGCCCATGACCTCGGCGCTACCCCCTGGCAAACCTTCCGACACGTCACCCTCCCCAGCCTCGCCCCTGGCATCATCGCCGCCGCCATGCTCGCCTTCACCCTCAGTCTCGACGACTTCGCCGTCAGCTTCTTCACCAGCGGCCCCGGTTCCACTACCCTCCCCATCCTCATCTACTCCTCCGTGAAACGATCCATCTCCCCCGACATCAACGCCCTCTCCACCCTCATCCTCGCCACCTCTACGCTCGCCACCCTCGCCGTCGTCGCCCTCCAACGCCGCACCCACCTCCACCGTTGACCGCCAACCGCCCACCCCGTATCCCCAACACGATGAATGCCACCGCCCCCCTCCTCCCCCTGCTCCTGCTCATCCTCGCCACCCTGCCCAGCCTCGTCCACGGCGCCACCCGCCAACTCAACCTCTTCATCTGGAGCGAATACATCGATCCCACTCTCGTCGCCGAATTCGAACAACTCCACGACTGCAAGGTCACCATCGACCTCTACGACGACGACGCCGCCATGATGGCCAAGTTGCGCAGCGGCGGCGACTCCCTCTACGATGTCGTCGTCCCCCCAGACCATAAAGTCCCCCTCCTCATCAAACTCGGCCTCCTCGCACCGCTCCGCCACGAGAACATCCCGAACCTGAAGAACCTCGAAGACCGCTTCCGCAGCCCGCCCTTCGACCCCGGCAACCGCTATACCGCAGCTTACCTCTGGGGCACCACCGGGATCTTCATCCGCCGCAGCCCCGGCCCCACCCCCGAAGCCACCTGGGCCCTCCTCTTCGACCCCCGCCGCCAACCCGGCACCTTCGTCCTCATCGACAACGCACGCGACCTCATCGGTATCGCCCTCAAATACCTCGGCCATAGCCTCAACTCGACCCATCCACCTCACCTCAAGGCCGCCCGCGACCTCATCCTCGAAGCCAAATCACGCTGCGCCGGCTTCGACAACTCCGTCGGCGCCAAAAGGCCAGGTCGTCCGCGCCGGCATCGTCTACAGCGGCGAGGGCGCCCGCGGCATGGCCGACGACCCCGACACGCTTTACCTCCTCCCCCGCGAAGGCAGCCAAATCTGGCTCGACAACCTCGCCATCCTCGCCCGCGCCCCTCACCGCGACACCGCCGAACGCTTCCTTAACTTCATCCTCGATGCCCGCTCCGGCGCCCGCCTCGCCACCTTCACCCGCTTCGCCACCCCAAATCAGGCCGCCCGCGAGTTCATCCCCCGGGCCGACCTCGACAACCCGGCCATCTATCCCCCCACCAACACCCTCCCGCGCCTCGAGTTCCTCCTCGACCTCGGCGCCCAGTCCAGACTCTACGACGAAGTCTGGACCCAGATCAAAGCCCGCTAACCCCACCCAAAAGCACTTCCCATCCGCTTGCCCTCCGCTACATTCGGCCCGTTATGAAACTCGAAACTCTCTGCCTCCACGGCGGCGCCCAGCCCGACCCCACCACCCTCTCCCGCGCCGTCCCCATCTACCGCACCTCCTCCTACGTCTTCAAGAATACCGAACACGCCGCCAACCTCTTCGCCCTCCGCGAGCTGGGCAATATCTATACCCGGCTCATGAACCCCACCACCGACGTCCTCGAAAAACGCGTCGCCCTCCTCGAAGGCGCCCCGGAAATGGGCGGCCTCGGCCTCGCCTCCGGCACCAGCGCCGTCTTCTACTCCATCATTAACCTCGCCCAAGCCGGCGATAACATCGTCTCCGCCCGCAACCTCTACGGCGGCACCTACACCCAGTTCAACGACATCCTCCCCTCCCTCGGCATCCAGGTCCGCTTCGTCGACTCCACCGACCCCGAGAACTTCGCCCGCGCCATCGACGACCGAACCCGCGCCCTCTTCTGCGAATCCGTCTCCAACCCCGCCCTCGAGATCGCCGACCTCGAAGCCATCGCCGCCATCGCCCACTCCGCCGGCCTCCCCCTCATCGTCGACTCCACCTTCAGCACCCCCTACCTCACCCGCCCCCTCGAGTTCGGAGCCGATATCGTCGTCCACTCCCTGACCAAATGGTTCGGCGGCCACGGCACCGGCATCGGCGGCGTCGCCATCGACTCGGGACGCTTCCCCTGGGCCGCCGGACGCCACCCCCTCTTCACCACCCCGGACGCCAGCTACCACGGCCTCCGCTGGGGCGTCGACCTCCCCGACCCCCTCCGACCCCTCGCCTTCATCCTCCGCATGCGCACCGTCCCCCTCCGGAACCTCGGCGCCTGCATCGCCCCCGATAACTCCTGGTTCTTCCTCCAAGGCATCGAAACCCTCCCCCTCCGCATGGAACGTCACTGCGAAAATGCCCTCGCCGTCGCCCACCACCTCCGCCAACACCCGAACGTCACCTGGGTGCGCTACCCCGGCCTCCCCGATAGCCCGGAATCCACCCGTAATCACAAATACCTCCGCGGCAAAGGCGGCGCCATGGTCGTCTTCGGCATCAAAGGCGGCCTCGAAGCCGGACGCAAGTTCATCGACGCCCTCCGACTCTTCAGCCACCTCGCCAACGTCGGCGACGCCAAATCCCTCGCCATCCACAGCGCCTCCACCACCCACTCCCAACTCGGCCCCGAACAACAACTCGCCGGCGGTATCACCCCAGACCTCATCCGCCTGAGCGTCGGACTCGAACACATCGACGATATCCTCGCCGACCTCGATCAAGCCCTCGCCACCGCCGTCCGCTAGCGTCCAACCGTGAACGCTCCCCCGTCCAACCAACGCCCCCAACCCGGCGGGTAACCCCCCCACAGTCCACTTCCACCGGCCCTAACCCCACTGGCTCCAGTGGCCCCGCCCGACTCCCCCCACCCCATCCTGCCCCATACCCCCCTCCGCCCTCCCATGCC
>CAZVRY010000442.1:0-4449 GCA_964629545.1 uncultured Verrucomicrobiota bacterium
AGGGGGGGGCGGTGCGATTGGGGGTGCCGAGGCGATTGGAGATGGGGGGGTTGGGGATTCGGAGCATGACGGCTTGGGGTGGGGGGGTATTGATCGTGGGGGGTGCGACGGATGGGCGCGGGGGATCGCGGGTCTTTTGGTGGGATGGGCGGGGGAGTGAGCCGGTGCGTTTGTCGTTGGGCTTGGGCGGGGGGATGAATCCGGAGGGGATGGCTGTGTTCGAGGGGTTGGCGGGTGGGGAAGTGTGCGTGGTTAGCGACGATGGGACTCGGAAGGTGGGTGGGCACGAGTGCAAATCGTTGCGGGATGCGTCGCGGCGGATGTTCCGGGCGGTGACGGTATTGGCGAGGGAGTTGGAGTGGCGGTGAGGGTTGCGATGGGAGGTCGGATGAAGAATAGGTTCCATGTCAGTCGCTTGGTTCGGCCGCTGTCGCAGTCGAACGAAGCGACGGACATGAAAGGACGCGCAGCTTGGTTCGGGCGTTTGGGGATCGGCTACGACAGGGATAGGATCGTGCTGCGAAGGCGAGAGCGCAGCCGTTTTCCCGCAGGAACGAAGCGATTCCCCTCTCCCCAGCCCTCTGCCCGTGCTCGGCCGGTGCGATCTATGGGAAGGCGCGGGGAGATGGTGGCCGGCTTGGGTGGCGTAGCCTGGGCGAAGGCGGGGGGCCGGGTGAGGAGCCGTTCCCATCGCAAAATGAGAGTCAGGGGCAAGAACAGCAACAAGTTGGTCATGGTGGACGGATGAAAACGACGAGGATGCGGATGGGGATCAGGGTGGTTTGCGGGTTGGCTTGGGCGGGGTTGGTGTGGGCGGCGACGGGGTGGGCGGCGCCGTTGCCGCGATACGTGACGGTGACGGGTTGCATCCAGCGGGCCTTGTTGGGGAATCGGGCGTTGCAGATTGAGCGGATCAATCCGCAGATTGCCCGGAGTGTGTTCGAGGGGGCGTATGCTCCGTATGATCCGCTGCTGTTTGCGGAGGGGCGGTGGGAGAACGCGACCGACAGCGGGGGTCTGGATCCGGCGGATTTCAGCCGGGACGCGATTTACCAGGCGTCGTCGGAGGTCGCGCGGGTGGGGTTGATGGGTTTATTGCCGTCGGGGATGAGCTATCAACTGAACGGGGGGTATGCGCGGAGCGAGGGGACACGGAACTTTCTGGGGTTCGAGTCGTATAACTTGTTGGCGGGGCTGGCGATTCGGCAGCCGTTATTGCGCGACGGGTGGATTGACCAGGCGCGGATGGTATTGAAGGTGAACAAGGAGGCGTTGAGGATTACGGAGCTTGGGGTGGAGTATTTGGCGGCGGACGTTGTGAATCAGGTGCAGCAGGCGTACTACGAGCTTTTGTTTGCGCGGGCGGACGAGGAGGTGCAGCGGCGGTTGCGGGAGAGTCGGGCGGCGTTGCGCGCGGGGGTGGGGCGGCAGGTGCGGGGGGGGATGCTGACCCTTTCGGATGAGGAGTTGGCGGCGTCGCAGTTAGCGGCGGCGGAGGCTGCTTGGATCAGGGCTCGGCAGGAGGTGGCATTAGCGGAGAACGTGTTGCGGACGTTGATGGGGGAGGTGTTTACGAACGAGGTTGGGCGCCCGCTCGTGCCGGTGGAGACGCTCCGGGCGATTCCGGAGGAGGTGGATTTGGCGGCGAGTTGGCGTCGAGGGTTGGAGTCACGGGCGGACTTGGGGCAATTGCGGCACGATTTGCAGCGGGCGGACATTGACCTCAAGTATCGGCGCAACCAGATGTTTCCCTCGTTGGACGTGGTGGCGGGGTATGGTCGGCGCGGGGCGAGCACAGAGCAAGTGATTCCCCCGGCGCAGCCCAACGCGTCCTCGGTGCCTGCGTTTCGGCAGTTAGGATTAGGGGAGAATCCGAGCGATTTTGTGGGGATGGTGTTTTCGGTTCCGCTGGGGAGGGTGGGGGAGCGGAAGCAGTATCAGGCCAGTCGGTGGGTGCGGATGCAGGCTGACTTGATGGTGCGGCAGCGGGAGGAGTTGGTATTGCGCGAGATACAGGATGCGGCGCAGCGAGTGGAGTTTTCGTGGGAACGAGTCGGGGCAGCGGCGCGAGCGGCGGAGGCGGCGGAGGCGGTGGTGAGGGCGGAGGGGGTGCGGTTGGAGGCTGGGGAGAGCACGGTATTGGCGGTGTTACAGTTGCAGCGGGATGCGGCGATGGCGGCGTCGGCGTGGGCGCGGGCGAAGGCGGATTTCAACCAGGCGGTCTCGGCGTTGCGGTTTGCGGATGCGAGCCTGTTGGGGCGGTTGGGGATCGAGGTGGCGCTGGACTGAGGGGGGGGAGACGGGGGCAGGTTTTCGTGGGCAGGTTTTCGCTACATTTTCCCGAGGCTTATGATAGGATTAGCGCGTGAAGCGAACGTCGTATTGGGCATGGTGTTGGGCGGGATGGATGGCGGGCCTCTTGGTGGTGGAGGCGGCGTTATCGCCGGAGCAGCGGGCCTTGCTGCCGGCGGCGGCGGATCGGCGGGTTGGGTTTCGGGAGGACGTTCAACCGATTTTGGAGGCGGCGTGCGTGAAGTGTCATGGTCGGGGGCAAGCCAAAGGGGGGTTTAGCATGGAGGATCGGGCGGCGTTATTGCGGGGTGGGGATTCGGGCCCGGCGGTGGTACCGGGGGAGAGTGCGGGTAGCTATTTGATCGAGTTGGTGTCGGGGTTGAATCCGGACGAGGTGATGCCGAGCAAGGGGTCGCGGTTGAAAGGGGAGCAGGTGGGGGTGTTGCGGGCGTGGATCGACCAGGGGGTGGTGTGGGAGGAGGGGGTGCGGTTTGGGAAGGTGGCGCCGATGAATCTGGCGGCGCGGGGGCCGGTGCTACCTGGGGGTGGGGGTGCGGGGGGGCATCCGGTGGATCGGTTGTTGGAGGAGTATTGGAGGTCCCGCGGGGTGGAGTTGGGGGAGGTGGTGAGCGATCGGGTTTTTGCGCGGCGGGTGTATTTGGACACGATTGGGTTGTTGCCGACTCCGGAGGAGTTGGCGGCGTTTGAGGCGGAGGGTAGTGGGGACAAGCGGGAGCGGTTGGTGCGGCGGTTGTTGGCAGAGGATCGCGGGTATGCGGAGCACTGGTTGACGTTTTGGAACGACTTACTGAGGAATGACTACAAGGGGACTGGGTACATTGATGGCGGGCGGGAGCAGATCACGGGCTGGCTGTATAAGGCGCTGGCGTCGAACCTCCCGTTTGACCGGTTGGTGCGCGAGTTGGTGAATCCGGGGCCGGAGTCGGCGGGTTTCGTGAAGGGGATCGTGTGGCGGGGGGTGGTGAATGCGAGTCAGACCCCGCAGATGCAGGCGGCGCAAAACATTGCGCAGGTATTCATGGGGGTGAATCTGAAGTGCGCCTCGTGTCACGATAGTTTTATCAACGATTACACGTTGGCGGACGCGTATGGGATGGCGAGCGTGTATGCGGAGGAACCGCTGGAGATGGTCCATTGCGACAAGCCGACCGGGAAGGTGGCCGAGGTGCGGTTTCTGTATCCGGAGCTGGGGGCGATCGACCAGGCGGCGAGCAAGGCGGAGCGGTTGGAGCAATTGGCGCGGATTGTGACGGGGGTGCAGAATGGTCGGCTGACGCGGACGATGGTGAATCGGCTGTGGGCGCGGTTTTTGGGGCGGGGTCTAGTGGAGCCGGTGGACGAGATGGATGGGCCGTCGTGGCATCCGGATTTGCTGGACTGGCTGGCGGAGGATTTGGTGGCGAGCGGTTATGATTTGCGGAAGGCGATGGAGCGCATATTGACCTCGCGGGCGTATCAGTTGCCGGCGGTGCCGGTGGGCGAGCCGGCGGGGGGTGAGTATGTCTTTCGGGGTCCGGCGGTTCGGCGGCTGTCGGCCGAGCAGTATTTGGACGCGCTAGCGGGGGTGACGGGGGTTTGGCACGAGGAACCGGCCGCGCGGGTGGAGTTCGCGGCGGGGGAGGGCTTGGGGTCGGAGGCCGAGGGGTCGGCCTCGGTGCGATGGATCTGGGGGGAGGCGGGGGCAGCGGAGAAGGCGGCGGCGACGACCCTGTATTTCCGGCGCGAGTTCGAGTTGAAGGAAGTGCCGGAGCGGGCGGCGGCGGCGATGACATGCGACAACCGGTTCAAGCTCTATGTGAACGGGAAGGAGGTGGCGTCGTCGGGTGATTACCAGAAGCCGCGGATGGTGAACCTGCGTCCTCATCTGGTGGAGGGGCGCAATGTGGTGGCGGTGGAGGGGACGAACGACCCGGGGCGTCCTGGCGATGCGTTGGCGGAGCAAGGGAATCCGGCGGGACTGTTGTTTCAGGCGATCTGGGTGGAGGGGCGGACAGGGGCGGGGGGGGCGGGGGGAACGAGGGTGGGGTTAGGGAGCGATGGGGCATGGATCTGGACGGGGGTGAAGGAGGAGGGGTGGACGGAGGCGGGCTTTGAGGCGCGGGGGTGGCGTCCGGCGGCGGTGTTGGGGGAGGCAGG
>CAZVRY010000443.1:0-4441 GCA_964629545.1 uncultured Verrucomicrobiota bacterium
CATGGTCCCCCTGCGCGTCGGTTCGTTCGACTTGGAAGCTCTCCATGAACCGGAACATGCGTTCGTTGATTTCCAAGCCCTTGCGCATTTCGGGTTCATGGTCCCCATGCGCGTCGGTTCGTCCGACTTGGAGGCTCTCCATGAACCGGAAAGGGAGAAGGCAGAGTGCAAGAGGCAGAATTCGTACTCTTGCTCTTGCTCCCGGTCCGCCCGGTTCATGGTCCCCATGCGCGTCGGTTCGTTCGACTTGGAAGCTACCCATGAACCTGCTTCCGGATACGGTCGGTGGGGCGGGGCTCCTGACGAGCCGTGAGGTCCTGCGCCGTTGGCGGCTCGCGGGGCGGCTCGCCCTGCCCCACGGCCTTGGTGCACGCTCCCGAGGCAGGTCGCGAACGCTGCGGTCCAAGCTCGCTCCATGAATCCCCCCTTGAATCCGCAACCGGCGATGGGCGATCCGCGCTCGGCAGTCCGCCGTTCGATTGCCTTCCTGCTCCTTGGGTTGGTGGCCGCCCCGCTCCTTGCCCACGACCTCTTCCGCGAGTACGTTCGGCATCGCACACACCTTGCCCTCACCTCCAACCACCTCGACCTCACCCTCACGCTGACCTTCTTCGAACATCCCTCGCTCCAGGAACGACACCGCCTCGATACGGACGGCGACGGGCACGTGCGTCGACCGGAAATCGCCGCCTTTCTGGCTCCGCTTCCCGCCGCGCTCACCAACCAGGTGCAACTGCTGATCAATGGCCAACGCCTCGATCTCACGCCCCTCTACGAGCCGGAACTCGACCTCGAAGGCGATGACCGCGTCCGCGAGGCCCATCACCGGCTCACCCTCTACTACTTCGCCCCGACCCCCACGAACCTGCCCCCGCAGGCGGCGGTGACGGTGGAAACCCGCCTCTGGCCCCAACATCCCAGCCTGCTCTCGCTCGAGGCCCAAAGTCGCGAGGCGACCCGGCTGCAGGCCGTGCAACCCAAAGATCCCGCCACCCGCCCCCTCACCAACCAGGAACCGCGACGCTTTCAGTTCCGCATCCTCCAACCATGAACGACCTCCTCTCCATGCACCTCCTGCTCGGGACGATCCCATTCGCCCTCCTCGCCACCTCGGTCGCGCCCGCCCACGCCGACGATTCCGCCGCCCTGCCGGCCCCAGGCCTCGTCGAGTTTGCCGGACGCGCCGCGCATCACCACTGGAACCTGTTCGGCCCTGGCCGCCGCGACGACCTCGACCGTCTCAACCGCGAGTTGCGTCAGGCCCAGCAACAAATGCGCCGCGCACCTGACGACGCGGCCCGGCAGGTTGCGGCCGACCGTGGGGCGACCGCGGCGGCGGCCTTGCTCGAGATCGTGCGGCAAGCCCCTGGCCTGATCCGCGTGGACCTCACCCAGCCGAAGCCGCACCTGCGGTCGACGGGCTCCGTCACCTTGCCCGGCGACACCGGCGCGCTCCTCTTCGAGGTCCAGGCCGGGGGCGAAGGACTCTCCTTCAGCCAGGGTCAAACCGACCTCGCGACGCCCACCGGCGAGTCCAGTCTGGTCAGTCTCGAAGCCGCCCCCGCTGGCCTCACCTACGTCCTCGCCAGCCTCGAGCACCTCCCCGTCGGGCGCACGACCCTCACGCTCGAATTCCGCCGTCGCGACCTGGGTCCCGCACGACTGCCCATCGAGGTTGCGACGCCCCAAACAGGACGCCTGCGCGTGACCGTCCTGTCCGACGACACCGGCCAACCCACGCCCGCCATGGTCCGGCTCATGTGGCGGACCGACGGGCTCCAGCGACGACCCAGCAACGGCCTCGAGTTTGCGCCTCAGTTCGACCGGCAAGGCAACGCCACCGGCGCCCGCGCGGCCAACCTCCCCGCCCCGCTCGACGCCCATTTCTGGTGTGTGCCCGGCCCCTTCGACATGGCCCTGGCGCCCGGTAACTGGCAAATCGGGGTCCGGCGCGGCGTCGAGCACGAGGTCCTCTTCGAAGACGTGACCATCCTCTCCGGCCAGACGGTCGAAAGAACCCTCCGCCCCAAGCGTTGGACCGATATGCGCCAGCGCGGCTGGTGGTCAGGTGACGACCATGTGCATGGCCGGATCCTCGACGATACCGACGCGGCCCGGCTTATGGCCTGGGTCAAGGCCGAGGACATCCACCTGGCCAACGTCGTCAAGATGGGCGACATCTACCGCACCTACTTCGAGCAACGCGGCTTCGGCCGCGCTTATCGCGTCATCGACGGCGACACCGCCCTGGTCCCCGGCCAGGAATGCCCACGCACTCACGACCAGATCGGCCACACCCTGGCCATGAACATCACCGCCATGGTCCGTGACCCGGAACACTATTTCCTCTACGATACCGTGTTCGACGCCGTCCATGCCCAGGGCGGCCTGACTGGCTATGCCCATGTCAACTCCGGCCTTTTCCACGTTCATCGCGATATGAGCCTCAACCTCCCCCGGGGCAAGGTCGATTTCGCCGAGATCCTCCAATTCAATCAGCTCGGTACCGACCTCTACTACGAGTTCCTCAACCTCGGCTGCAAACTCACCGCCTCCGCCGGCTCCGATGTTCCCTGGGGCGGCACGATCGGCGAGGTTCGCGCCTACGCCCACCTCGGACACGATCCCTTCACCCCCGACCGCTGGTTCGACGCCTTCCGCCGGGGACGGACCTTCGCGACGAGCGGGCCCATGATCGAATTCCGCGTCAACGGCGCCTTCCCCGGCGACGAGATCAATCCCCCACCCGGGCAGCCGCTCCGCGTGCAGGCCCGCGCCTGGGGTGATCCTCGCCGCATGCGCTCGGTCAAACTCGAGATCGTCCGCCACGGGGAGGTCCTGCGTCGCGTCGAATCCCCAGAGGGCGCCGCTCCGGAGGCTTCGCTCGATTTCACCGTGGATGCCGGCCATGGCGGCTGGGTGGCCGCGCGGGCCTGGGCGGGCGATGGCACCAGTGCCCATACGACGCCGGTCTATGTAGTCCGCGACGGGCTCCGGTTCTGGAAGTTCGAAGCGTTGGACGAACTCCTGGCCCAACGGGAGGAGAGCCTGCGTCAAATCGAGGGGATCGTCGCCGAGGCCCAACGCCTTGAGGCCGAAGGCCGGCTGGACAACGACCGCTACCGGCAGCAGTTGGCTCGCCAAGGCCCTGCCTTGCTCGAACGCGTCACCCTCGTCCGCCAGGTCTACGCCGATCTCCGCCGCGTGGCCGAGTCCGAACGCCCCCGCCGCACGACCGCCGCCCCCTGACTCGTGACCAGGGTGGCGGGTAGGTGATGGTTCGGAGACGGCCCCGGACCTCGAACCGTCCAACGCCGAGGACCTCCGCTTGGCGCATCGGCGACATCGCCTGATCTACGCCAAAGGACGTCCGCTCAGGGCTCCGCTCGCCTGATCGTGGAAGTCGATGACCGGCGATCCCGGCGGATGCCCGAACGCGGCCACAAACTGGCAGGCGGCGTAGGGGGCGGCCGCGCGGCGGTATCGTTCGACCCAGGCGGCGCGCGCCGCCCGATCTGCATCCTCCACCGGCCATCGCTGATTCAAGCTCTTCACCTTGACCCGCGCCGGCTTGGCGGTCAGCCGGGCCCGGTAACACCCCTGCTTGGCACACAGCAAGGCATACAGCCCGTCTGCGCCCAACCCCTGCATCATCGCCGCCACCGGCGCCGACCGGGGATCCGATCCCGGGGCTTGGACGATCGCGCGGACCCCGTTCGGCGTGTGATACACCCGCGCCCCTGTCAACCCGAAGCGCCGGGTCTCGACTGCCTTCTTCAACGACGCGACGATTCTGGCCTGCTGGTCCTCCAAACCCCGGCGAGGTCGCAGCCAGTCCCAGAAACCCGAAGGAGCTCGGTCGATATCCACCATCACCGTGCGCGGGCAGTTGAGCACCTCCGCGCCGTAGCGATTGCGGGTCACGACCGCTCCGTCCGCCAGTGAGTGGAGCACCTCCTCGCGGATGTCGGCCTCGTAGTCCTTGTCGCGACGGGGAGTGGCCCCGGCGATCCGGGCGCAGACCGCCGCCCAGCGCGCCTCGGCGTCGCGCCTGGCGTCGTCGACGGACGTGTTGGACCCTCCGCAGGTCCAGCCTTCGTGCAGGACCCCATCATGGGAGAATCGGCGAAGTTCCCGCACCCAAATCCGAAACGCGCGCATGGCTTCGAAGTTCACACCCTCTCTCGTCTGGGTCAACCCGGGGTGATTTATGACCCGTGAATCCTGATTTGGAAAGGTGACAGAAAGGTGACAGGTTCAGAGCGAGGAAAGGTGACAGGTTCAAAGTCGTGGCTGGCCGGCAAGGTGCCAACTGGGTGACAGGTTCGTAGGGAGATTTCGCCTGGGAGTGGCCAGGGAACGTGATCTGGAGGTCGGGGTGAGGTGGAAAGCCGGCAACGGGGCCGGCAGGCGCAGGTGGCGACGCCGACAGGCACGGCGG
>CAZVRY010000444.1:0-4409 GCA_964629545.1 uncultured Verrucomicrobiota bacterium
CGACCTCTTGTACCCGAAACAAGCGCGCTAGCCAGGCTACGCTACGCCCCGAACCGGCGCACAACCTGCCGACTGCGCCCCCCAAATGCAACGAGTTTTTTCACCCGCGTCCGCTCCCCGCTGCCCAACCGAAGATCGCAGAGCCCCCCCCTCCTCTCACCGTTCCGCCGCCCGCGCCGACAACACCCGTTTCGTCGGCACGTAATGGGCAATAAAATCCTCCCGGAACGTGGCAAAGGTCCCCGCGCGAAGGTGGCCCCGAATCTCCGCCATCAAACGCAGAAACAGGTGGCTGTTGTGAATGCTCACCAGCCGCAGCCCGAGGATCTCGTTCACATTGAGCAAATGGCGCACATACGCCCGCGTGAACCGTTGGCAGGCGAAACAGTCGCACCCCTCCTCCAGGGGACGGAAGTCGGCCTTGTAGGCGCCCCCTTTGATACTGAACGTTCCCCGGCGCGTGTAGGCCGTCCCGTTGCGGGCCACCCGCGTCGGCAACACGCAGTCGAACATGTCCACGCCCCGAGCCACCAGTTCCACCAACTGCGCCGGCGTCCCCAGCCCCATCGCATACCGCGGTAACACCGACGGCAAGTGCGGCTCCGTCAACTCCACCGCCCGGAACATTTCGGGCTCGGGCTCTCCCACGCTGACCCCCCCAATGGCATAGCCGTCGAAACCCATGGCCGTGAGCTCCCGCGCACACCGCGCCCGCAGATCCTCGTGACATCCCCCCTGCACAATCCCAAACACCAACTGCCCCTCGGCCCGTGGTTGCTCCCGACACTCGGCCGCCCATCGAATGGTCCGATCTACCGCCGCTCTCACCTCCCGCGCAGTCGCCGTGTGCGGCGGGCAATCGTCAAACACCATGGCAATGTCCGATCCCAACTCCCGCTGGATCCCCATGGACTCCTTCGGCCCCAAGAAGAGGAGCGTGCCGTCCAAATGAGAACGGAATTCGACGCCGTGCGCCTGGATCTTGCGGATCTTGGCCAAACTGAAGACCTGAAACCCCCCGCTGTCGGTCAGAATGGGCAGAGGCCAACTCATGAACGCATGGAGCCCTCCGGCCTGCTGGATCACCTCCATCCCGGGCCGGATCGCCAAATGGTAGGTATTGCCGAGGATGATCTGCGTTCCCATCTCCCCCAACTCACGCGGATCCAACGCCTTGACGCTGGCTTGGGTCCCTACCGGCATGAAAACCGGCGTCTCCACTACCCCGTGCGCCGTCCGCAACCGACCCAACCGGGCCCGCGATCCCGGATCCGTCAACAAGAGCTCAAACATTGGGCACCCCCAATAGTCCCAATCCGTTTGTCAGGCAAGGCCCTTCTCCCACCCCCATCCGCCGCCCGCGGACCTGGAGCAGCCGCGGTCGGAAACCGCGGTCGGATCGAGGCGCTTCAGCGAGCATTTCGGCCCACCCAATAAACAAAGCGCGCGCTCCTCAGGAACGCGCGCTCAAGTAAATGGTCTCCGGACTACTGCGCCCGAACCGTCGTGTTCTCCGCCATCCAGGCCACGTCCATCCACGAATCGCGCGCCGGAATGTTCAACGCCACTCCGCTCGGCTGATACCTCACCTTAGGCCTGATCGTCGACCCGCGCCACTTGTGAATCTCCGAGTGCCCGTCCGCGAAGCTGAACCCGCAGGCCCCGTTGTGCAACGACGCCGGCATGTCAATGATCTGAGCGGTGGCCTGGTTGGTCGCCCCCGTGCACGCATTGGCAAACGCCGCATCGTTGATGCTGTCCGGATGCTCGTCCACAAACACCCACGTCTTCGTGGGAATCACAATGTCGCTCTGCCGCTGGTAGATCTTCCACACGTTCTGCACCCCGAACGACTTGTTCAGCCACTCGCCCGTCCCGAATACCTGGCTCATCGAAATGCTCCGGATCCGCGGTTGCAGGCCCCTGGGCGTCCGGGCCATCGAGCGATCCGCCGGACACATGAAAATCCCCTTGGCCCGTCCCGCATATTTCCACATGGGACTCTGCTCGAGATAGCGGGTATCCGCGGTCTGGGCATCGTAGTTCGTCAGGTCCCCCTCGATCCAGCGGATGCGCCGGTAGTTATTGGGATTCGGAACCAACGACGCCAACAGCACGTCGTTGGAATCCTCTGCGTAGAGCGTGAACGCCGTCGCCAACTGCTTGCCGTTGTTGAGGCAGCCGATGCCTTGAGCCTTGGCCTTTGCTTTCGTCAGCGCCGGTAGCAGCATGCCGGCCAGGATCGCAATGATCGCGATCACCACCAGCAACTCGATGAGGGTAAAACCACGACGCTTCTTGGAGTGGACCGGGGAGCCGGGAGTTCGGACGGATTTCATATGGGTTTGCGCGACTACCTGGGGGGACGAGGCCCAGGCAATTTGTTAATCTGGGCACAAGCTAACTACCGCCAAACAACCCGTCAACTGTGCGTTTCCGGGCACATCGAGGGTCCGATCACTCCCCTCGGAGACGGGTCATCTCCGCCCGGAGCCAGGCGATCGCTCTCGCCCCCCCCTCCTCCGCTTTCACCGCCATCAACGCCCCACCCCGCGGCTTCAGTTCCACCTCTCCTTTGGCCAATGATTTCTCCCCAATCCCGATCCGCAATGGGATCCCCAGCAGATCCGCATCCTTGAACTTCACCCCCGGCCGCTCGTCCCGATCATCCAGCAGCACCTCGAAGCCCGCGGCCGCCAACTCTCCCGCCAACCGCGCCGCCTGGTCCATGACCGCGCTGCCAGACGTCACCACCAACGGGGTGATCAACACGTGATACGGAGCCACCGACACCGGCCAGACGATTCCGTCCTTGTCGTTGCCTTGCTCGATCACCGCCTGCAACGTTCGCGTAATCCCAATCCCGTAACACCCCATCACCGTGGGCCGTCGTCCTCCCTGCTCGTCCAGAAACGAGGAACCCATGGCCTCCGAGTACTTCGTGCCGAGCTTAAAGACATGCCCTACCTCGATCGCCCGACGGATCTTCAATGGCTGTCCCGTTTCCAGGCACAACTCTCCTGCCCGCACCGTCCGGAGCGTGGCCCATGACCCCACCCGAACATCCCGCTCCATCTCCACGTGCCGTAAATGAAAGCCATCCTCGTTCGCCCCCGTCGTCATTCCCCGTGCCCCCCGCAACAACTCGTCCGCCACCACCCGGATCCCCCCGTCTTTCAACGTCGGAGTCACCGCCCCCAAACTGCCCGGCGCAGCCCCCATCACCGCCACCACCTCGTCCCTCGTCGCCGGCCGGAACACCGTCGTTCCCAACACCCCGGCGAGCTTGGCCTCGTTCAGTTGATCGTCCCCCCGCAGCAAGACCAGGACCGGCGCTGACACCTCCCCATCCGCCGGCTTCACCATATACACCAACGTCTTGATCTGCCGATGCGCGGGCACGTCGAAGGGCGCCGCCGCCAAGGCCTCAATCGTCACGACCCCCGGCGTCGGAAACCGCTCCGGCGCCGGCCCAGTCCCCTCCGTGGGCGTCGGCTCCGCCGGGCCCCGACTCACCGCTTTCTCCAAGTTCGCCGCGTATCGCCCCGACTCGCAGTAGACCACCTCGTTTTCCCCGGT
The DNA here is from genome assembly GCA_964629545.1 of uncultured Verrucomicrobiota bacterium. Classification (GTDB taxonomy): domain Bacteria; phylum Verrucomicrobiota; class Verrucomicrobiia; order Limisphaerales; family CAZVRY01; genus CAZVRY01. The sequence continues at coordinate 3,580 of CAZVRY010000444.1, forward strand.
CTCCGCCGGGACCATGAATTCGTGGGAATAGTTGCCCCCGATCACCCCCGTATCCGCCTCCACCGGAAACGCCTGCAAACCGCACCGGCTGAAGATCCGGGTGTAGGCGTCATACATCTTTCGATAACTCACCATCGCCGCATCGTCGCTGACGTCGAAACTGTAAGCGTCCTTCATGATGAACTCCTTCGCTCGCATCAGGCCGAACCGCGGCCGGATCTCATCCCGGAACTTCACGCTCACCTGGTAGAAATTCAGCGGCAACTGCCGATACGAGTTGACCTCCGCCGCCGCCACCGAAGTGATCACTTCCTCAGCCGTCGGGCTGAGCACCCAGTCTTTCCGCGCCCGATCCCGCACCTTGAACAGGACCTCCGCCGCCGTCTCGAACCGCCCCGACTGCTGCCAGATATCGACCGGCTGCAGCGCGGGCATCAAGACCTCCAACGCCCCCGCGCGGTCCATTTCCTCGCGCACGATCTGCTCGACCTTCCGCAGTGACCTCAGCCCCAAGGGCAAAAACGTGTAAACACCCCCGGTCAACTTCCGCACTAACCCTGCGCGCAGGAGCAGCTTGTGCGATAGAATCTCGGCGTCCGCCGGCGATTCCTTCAAGGTCGGGATCAGCGTCTCGGTCCAACGTGTCATCATAGGTTGATTGCTCAGTAAATCAGAAGCCGAACACGGGCCCCCGGCCCCCCAACCGACCGCGGCACTTGGTCGGCGGGCCGACCACCGATGGAGCGTCCCCCGCCGCCATGGCCGGCCTGGGGGCGGGGGGGGGGGGGGGCGGGGGGGGGGGGCGGGGGGGGGGGGGGGGGGGGGGGGGG
>CAZVRY010000445.1:0-2487 GCA_964629545.1 uncultured Verrucomicrobiota bacterium
CCCGCCCCCCCCCCCCCCCGCCCGCCCGGCGCCGCCCCCCCCCCCCCCCCCGCCCGCCCACGTGCAACTGGAGAGGAGGAGGGTCAGGCCGAGGATGATCGCCACCGGCAGAGACGGAAGGTTCATAGGCGAGCCCATTTAGGCTGGGGCGGGGATGCTTTTCAAGTCCGGGCGAACGGATTCGTAGGTGGAGTGGAAGGCGAGGGTGACGGGGTCTGGGGGGAGATGCCAGAGGTGGCAGGCGGCGCGGTAGAGATCGGGCCACCAGTTGGCGTGGGTGGTCAGGCCCTCGTCGCGCCAGCGCTGGTAGTTCATGAACACGCGGGACCAACAGGCGTCGCCGAATTGGATCGCGGCGGCGGGGTCAGGGAAATCCTTCACGTACCAGTCCCGGCCGATGCGGGCGTGAAGGACTTCGTCGGCCCAGTCGAAGTCTTGGAAGAGGGTGGCGAGGGGGTCGTGGGCGAGTTGGGCGATTTCCCATTCGTAGCGTTTGCCTTGTTTGGGCATGAGGCCTTGTTCGATGAAGTAGAGGACTGCGTGACGTTGGTGCGGGGAGAGTTGGGTATTGAGGGCGAGGGACCAGGTGAAATTGACGCGGACGAGCTGGGTCCAATCGAGGCCGAGGCTGGCGAAGCCGACTTCCCCCATGAGAGCGTGGCGGGCTTCGTCCCAGAGTTGTCGGGTGAGGTCGCGGTGGAAGGCCCAGGGTTGGTGGGGGGACTCGGCGAGGATGCTGGCCATCATCTCGGGGACATCGAGTTCCCGGAGGCGTTTGTAATACAGCATGAGCGTTTTGGCTCGGGGGTGGTGGTGGTGGTCGTAGAGGAAGGCTTCGGCGTTCACGCCCATGTTGTAAGGGTCCTGGAACCGTGCATCGCGCTGGGGGCGGGGGTCGTAGGGGCGGGGCGAGGCGGAATGGAGTCGTGAAGGAGGGAGGTTCGAACAGGGGGCGGTTCCGTCGAGGCGGCCAGCGGCGGCGAGGGCTTCTTGGAGGAGGCGGAGCCACTCGGCGGAGGCGGGAGGGATGCCGCCGGGGTGGAGGGCGGCGACAGTTTGGCGGCCGAAGTCGAGGAGGTCTTCAAGTTCGAGGAGGGCGAAGCGGCAGACGCGGGAGGAGGGGGCGTCCGCGAGCGGGTGAGTGTCCTCGCGGTATTGGCGCAGAGCCTGGTCCAGGGCAGGGAGGGCGATGTGGTAAAGGCCGAGGGCGAGCTGAGGGGTGTCCGGGGCGGACTGGATTTCGTCGAAGAAGACGTCGAGGGCGGGGTGGGGGAGGGTCTCAAGGCCGAGGGGGGGATCGCGCAGTTCGCCGATTCGCTGCCGGAGGGCGTGGGCATGTTCGGCGCAGAGGTGGGCGTGATAGCTGAAGGCGGTTTTGAGTTCGTAGCGGGGTTCGGAGGTTAAGCGGGCGATGAAGATGCCGTGGAGGCGGCGGAAGGCGTAATGGAACCGTTTGAGGCGGTGGACGCAGTCGTCGACGGAGAGGCCTGGGCGGAGGGCGTGGGCGAGGGGGCAAAGGCCGGCGAGCGGGGGAATGGAGGGGGGGGCTGGAGGGTTCATGGGGGCGAGGTTGTGGGCGGGGTGGGGGAATTCAAGGGGGGGATTAGTGATTTATGATTTATGATTTATGATTCACGATTTATGGATTGCGGGGGGATTTTTTGCAAACGGTGGCGGGGGTGATAGAGTCGGCGGCATGCAAAAAGCGAACGAGTCGTTGGGCCCCCCCCCCCCCCCCGCGCCGCGCGCCGCGGTGCACCTGCATGACAAGCAGAGCGCGCGAGCCGATCGGGAGTTGCGGCCCGCCACGGGGGGGGTGCGTGGATTGCGGTTTCCGATTCAGGTTCGGGACAAGGCGCACAGGGTGCAGGACACGGTGGCGACGGTGGGGATGTATGTGGATTTGCCGAAGGAGTTCAAGGGGACGCACATGAGTCGGTTCATTGAGGTATTGAATGCGCATGGGCGGGTGATCCAGGTGGAGAGTTTGGAGGACATCCTGTTCGCGTTGCAGCGGAAGCTGCACGCGACGACCTCGCATTTGGAGATCGAGTTCCCGTTCTTCATGGTCAAGAAGGCGCCGGTTTCGGGATTGGAGGGGGTGATGGACTACTGGGCGCGGTTTGATGCGGCGGCGTGCGGGCGGGAGACGGATTTCCTGCTGACGGTGAAGGTGAACGTGACGACGCTGTGTCCGTGTTCGAAGGCGATTGCGGCGTATGGGGCGCACAATCAGCGGGGGGAAGTCACGGTGCAGCTGCGATCGGCGCAGGTGATTTGGATCGAGGAGGTTATCGGGTGGGTGGAGAATTCGGGCAGTTCGGAGCTCTTCGCGCTGTTGAAGCGGCAGGACGAGAAGGCGGTGACGGAGCGGGCGTATGAGAACCCGGTGTTTGTCGAGGACCTGGTGCGGAACGTGGCCTTGAAGTTGCAGGCTCATCCGGATATTACCTGGTGGCGGGTGGAGGCGGAGAACCAGGAGAGCAT
>CAZVRY010000445.1:2497-4389 GCA_964629545.1 uncultured Verrucomicrobiota bacterium
CATCCACCATCACAATGCGTATGCCTGTATTGAGAAGCCGCGGGTGGGGTGCGGGGGGGCTGGGTGAGGGGGGGTAAAGGCGGGGAGGGGAGTGGGGAGGAAGGGGTGCTTGCGACGGGGGAAGGGGGAGAATCTCCGCGGGTGAGATTCGCACACGATTTTTGTGGATCTTTTCGCTTTCGCTGTTACATTCTCGCCCCCTCTGAGCGGGCTTAAGCCTGGTCACTGTGGGCATTGTCAGCATGGTAGGCCTGCAGCACGTAATTTGTTGCGATGATCAAGAAGAACAATGTTAAGAAGCCGGCGGTGGCGCCGGCGGGCCGGGGCAAGGTGGTTGGGACGGCCACGGCGGCGTCGATTTTGGGGCATGCCGCGGTGGCGAGTCGTCGAGCCGACGGCAATGGCAATCCGAAATCGATCAAGCCGGAGTGGCAGCGTTACTACACCACGCTGTTGGAATTACGGCAGCGGTTGCTGGATCAGATGAGTGGACTGGCCAAGGAATCCGCGGAGGAGATGCCGGGCTACAGTTTACACATGGCGGATTCCGGGACGGACAATTTCGATCGGGATTTTGCGTTAAGCCTGTTGTCGTCGGATCAGGATGCGATTTACGAGATTGAGGAGGCGTTGAAGCGGATCGAGAAGAGCACCTACGGGATTTGCGAACTGACCGGCAAACCGATCCCGAAGGCTCGTTTGGACGCCATTCCGTGGACGCGCTTTACGGTGGAGGCGCAGGCGCAGTTGGAGAAGGAGGGGGTGTTGCGTCAGCGGCGGTTGGGCGCGTTGGGGAGTGTCGACACGGCGAGTGCCGTGGAGGTGGAGGAGGATGAGGACGTGGAGGAGAAGCCGGCCAAGGAAAAGGAATAGCTCATGCCGCGAGAGATTGTGACGTTGGAGTGCACCGAAGCGCGCAAGGAGGGCAAATCGCCTTCGCGCTATCTGACCACTCGCAACAAGAAGACCCAGACGGAGAAGGTGGAACTGAAGAAGTATAATCCGAGCCTACGTCGGCACACGGTTCACCGGGAGATCAAGTAGTTCTATGCCACGCAAGACCAACAAGGAACGTTCTTCCCGCGGCGGGACGCGGCGGACTGGGGTGACGCGGACCGCTCGACCGAAGCCGAAGGTTGATTTCACACTGGACGCGTTAGATTACAAGAACGTCAATCTACTGCGGCAGTATGTGACGGACGCGGGGCGGATTCTGCCGCGCAAATATACTGGGCTCCCGGCGCATTACCAGCGTCGGCTGACCCGGGCGATCAAGCGGGCGCGCCAGATGCTGTTGATGAAGTAGGCCCGGGTTCCCCCGGCAGGTGGGGCGAGGGATCTGGCGCGTGGGCGGGCGAGGCGTGGGGCGGAGGGCGCGCCGGGTGAAGGATTCTTGGGCTGGATTTTGCCTCGGACGAGGCGCATGGTGCCTTTATGAAGTTCATTCTGACCACACACAATCTCACGCTGACCAAGGCCATCGAGGATCACATCCTCGACAAATTGGAGAAGCTGGAGCACATCGATCGGTGGTTGATTGACGCGCGGGTGACGCTGGAGCACGACCACACGCGGACCCCGGAGCGGGCGTTCAAGTGTGCGGTGCGGTTGGGGGTGCGGGGTCGGGATCTTTATGCGGAGGACAAGCGGAGCGACTTGTATGCGGCGGTGGATTTGGCGGTGAAGAAACTCGAGCAGCAGATTCGGAAGCGTCACAGCAAGACCAAGGCGACCCGGCACAATGACGCCTCGCACACGAAGCGGCGGCGTCAGGAATCTCACCTGTAGGCGTCCGCGGCGTGCGCGTGGGTCGGGGCGTTGGGTGCGGGTTCGCCGCAACGATGTTGGGTATGAAGTCCAGCCGCGTGGGGAAAGTGGATGAGTTAGGGTGG
>CAZVRY010000446.1:0-4378 GCA_964629545.1 uncultured Verrucomicrobiota bacterium
ATCACCAACAACCTCAACGTGGCGAACATCCTCGCGACCAGCCCGAACGCCGAGGTGATCGTCGCCGGCGGCATCCTGCGCCGCTCCGACGGGGCGCTGGTCGGCGACGTGACCGCCGAGTTCATCGGCCAGCTCGATTCCCCCCAAAACGTCGAGATCCGGGCCCGCGTCGAAGGCTTCATCGAACGAATCGCCTTCCAGGAAGGGCAGCCCGTCACCAAAGACCAACTCCTCTTCGAGCTTGATAAACGCCCCTTCCGCCAACGCCTCGCCGCTGCCGAAGGCGCCCTCGCCGAAGCCCGCGCCGCCCTCCATAAATGCGAAAAGGACGTCGCCCGCCTGCAACCCCTCGCCGACCAAAAAGCCATCCCCCGCCAAGACCTCGAAAACGCCCTCGCCTCCGTCGAGGTCGGTAATGCCAACATCCTCTCCGCCGAAGCCCGCGTCGAATCCGCCCGCATCGACCTCGGCTATTGCGACATCTCTGCGCCGGTCGACGGGCTCATCGGGGCGGCCGCAGTCCCCGTCGGCAGCCTCGTCGGCAAAGGCCAAGCCACTCTCCTGGCGACCATCTCCACCCTCGACCCCATCTGGTTCTACTGCACCTTCAGCGAAGTCGATTACCTCCGCGCCGACCGCCGCGCCGCCGAACAAGGCCGCAAAATGGGCCAAGTCCCCGTCACCCTCCTCCTCGCCGACGGCGCCGAACATCCTGAACCCGGCCAGTGGGTCTTCCTCGACCGCGCGGTGGACGCCACCACCGGCACCATCCGAGCCCGCGCCGCCTTCCGCAACCCCCGCGGCTCCCTCCGCCCTGGCATGTTCGCCCGCGCCCGCGTCACCCTTCCCACCCCACAAACCACCCTCCTCGTCCCCCAACGCGCCATCCTCGAACTCCAAGGAAAATCCTTCGTCTTCGTCATCGACGCCACGAACACCGCCACCCGCCGCCCCGTGACCCTCGGTTCCAACTACGGCAGCCAGGTGATCATCGCCGACGGCCTCCAACCCGGCGAACGCATTGTCGTCGAAGGCCTCCAAAAGGTCTGGGACGGAGCGGTCGTCCAACCCCTAGCCCCCGACCAAATGGCCGCCACGGCCGCCCAAGCCGCCCACACGGCTGCCGGCAAAGACGCCCAAGCCCCCGCCGCCAAGCCCTGACTCCTATGGCCGACTTCTTCATCCGCCGGCCCATCGTGGCCATGGTCATCGCTATCCTCACCGTCATCGTCGGCACCGCCTCCCTCCTCCGCCTGCCCATCTCCGAATACCCGCCCGTCAGCCCCACCCTCATCCAGGTCACCACCACCTACCGGGGAGCCGCCGCCGAAGCCGTCATGGAGTCCGTCGCCACCCCTCTCGAATCCAAAATCAACGGCGTCGACCGCCTCCTCTACCTCCAATCCTTTAACGCCAACGACGGCAAACTTACCCTCAACGCCTACTTCGATGTCGGCACCGACCCCGACCTCATGCAGGTCAATACCCAAAACCGGGTCGGCCAGGCCCAAGCCCAATTGCCCGACGCCGTCAAACGCGAAGGCGTCGTCGTCAACCGCTCCAGCCCGGACCTCCTCATGGTCCTCGCCCTCTCCTCCCCCAACCGCACCTACGACGCCGTCTTCCTCGCCAACTACGTCGACCTCAACCTCGTGGACGCCCTCAAACGCGTCAAAGGCGTCGGCGACGTCAAGAACTTCACCGCCCAAGACTATACCATGCGCGTCTGGCTCCAACCCGACCGCCTCGCCTCCCTCGGCCTCACCCCGCAAGATATCCAAAACGCCATCCGCGAACAAAACGCCCAATCCCCCGCCGGCCGCATCGGCGCGGAACCCGCACCCCCAGGCCAGGAACACCAGTTCAATGTCCGCGCCCTCGGCCTCCTTAAGAACCCCGAAGACTTCGAGGAAATCATCGTCCGCGCCAACCCCGACGGTTCCACCGTCAAGATCAAAGACCTCGCGCGCGTCGAACTGGGTGCGCAAACCTACGACCTTCGGGCCCGCCTCAACGGCGCCCCCGCCGGCGCCCTCGGCATCTACCTCGCCCCCGGCGCCAATGCCCTCCAAACCGCCGAGGACGTCCGCCACGTCCTCCACCTCGCCCAACAACGCTTCCCCCCAGATCTCCATTACGAAATCTCCCTCGACGCCACCCTCCCCATCCAAGCCTCCCTCGAGGAAATCGTCCATACCCTGCTCGAAGCCGTCGTCCTCGTCCTCCTGGTCGTCTACCTCTTCCTGCAGAGCTTCCGCGCCACCCTCATCCCGATGTGCACCGTGCCCGTCTCCCTCCTCGGTGCCTTCATCCTCTTCCCCGCCCTCGGCTTCAGTATCAACGTCCTCACCATGTTCGGCCTCGTCCTCGCCATCGGCATCGTCGTCGATGACGCCATCGTCGTTGTCGAAGCCGTCCAACATCACCTCGAACACGGCCTCGACCCCGTCCAAGCCACTCGCCAAGCCATGAAGGAGGTCTCCGGTCCCGTGGTCGCCATCGGGCTCGTCCTCTGCGCCGTCTTCCTCCCGGTCGCCTTCATGGGCGGCGTCACCGGCCAACTCTACAGCCAGTTCGCCCTCACCATCGCCGTCGCGGTCGTCTTCTCCGTCATTAACGCCCTCACCCTCAGCCCAGCCCTCGCCGCCCTCCTCCTCAAAAAACCCACGCCGGGCACCGGCCCCGTCGCCGCCTTCTTCCGCGCCTTTAACCGCTTCTTCGACCGACTCAGTCAACGCTACGGCAACCTCGTCGGCCTCCTCGGACGCAAAGCCGCCCGCTCCATGCTCCTCCTCGTCGCCGTCCTCGCTGCCACCGCCCTCCTCGCCAACATCGTCCCCGGCGGCTTCATCCCGGACGAGGACAAAGGCTATCTCCTCACCGCCATCGAACTCCCCGAAAGCGCCTCCCTCCAGCGCTCCGACGAGGTTCTCCGCCAGGTCGAATCCGTTGTCCAGAACACCCCTGGCGTCCGCTCGGTCGTCAGCCTCGCCGGGATGAACATCCTCAACTCCCTCAACGTCCCCAACGCCGCCCTCCTCTTCGTCGGCCTCCACCCCTGGAAAGAACGCACCTCCCCAGACCTCCACGCCAGCGCCATCGCCCGCCAGTGGAACCGCCAGTTCTACTCCCTCCCCAGCGCCCGTGTCTTCGCCTTCGGCCCCCCACCACTCCCAGGCTACGGCAGCGTCTCCGGTTTCTCCCTCCAACTCCAAGACCGCTCCGGCGGCGATATCCAAACCCTCGCCTCCTACGTCCAACAACTCACCGCCGCCGCCTCCCAACGCCCAGAAATCGGACGCCTCTCCACCACCTTCAACCCCGATACCCCCCAACTCAAAGTCACCCTCGACCGCGAAAAAGCCCGCACCCTCGCCGTCCCCGTCGATAGCATCTTCGCCACCCTCCAAGCCTACCTCAGCGGCCTCTACGTCAACGACTTCGTCCGCTTCGGCCGCGTCTACCGCGTCTTCCTCCAAGCCGAATCCGACTTCACCAACGACCCTCAAGATATCGCCCGCTTCTACGTCCGCAGCCAGTCCGGTCACATGGTCCCTCTCAGCACCTTGGTCCATATCGATAAATCCTCCGGACCCAACTTCGTGTCCCGCTTCAACCTCCACAACGCCGCCGAAATCGTCGGCGCCCCAGCCCCAGGCTACAGCTCCAGCCAAGCCATCCAAGCCATCGAGACAGTCATGAAATCCATGCCCAGCCAGGTCGGCTTCGAATGGTCCGGCCTCACCCTGCAAGAGAAAAAATCCGAAGGCCAAGCCCCCGTCATCTTCGGTATGGCCATCGTCTTCGTCTTCCTCCTCCTCGCCGCCCAATACGAAAGCTGGTCCCTCCCGTTCTCCGTCCTCCTCGCTACCCCTACCGTCATCCTCGGCACCCTCGTCGGCCTCTGGGCCCGCCACTTCGACCTCAATGTCTACGCCCAAATCGGCCTCGTCATGCTCATCGGCCTCGCCGCCAAAAACGCCATCCTCATCGTCGAATTCGCCAAAATGCGACGCGAGGAAGGCCACGATATCCTCGCCGCCGCGACCGAAGGCGCCAGACTCCGCCTCCGCCCCATCCTCATGACCTCCTTCGCCTTCATCCTCGGCTGCGTCCCCCTCATGCTCGCCTCCGGTTCCGGCGCGGCCGCCCGTAGCACCATGGGCACTGGTGTCGTCTGGGGCATGAGCATCGCCACCGCCCTCGGGCTCTTCCTCACCCCCGTCTGCTACGTCTTTATCCAACGCCTCTCCGAGCGCCAACGTCCCCAAACCCATCCCCCAGCCCCCCCCCATACCCCGGCGAAAGGAGGACACTCATGACCCCTTCCCCCACCCCCAATCACACCGCGCCACCCCCCCAGCCCCTCGTTCTCCCC
>CAZVRY010000447.1:0-4350 GCA_964629545.1 uncultured Verrucomicrobiota bacterium
CCACCTCCTCCCCTCCCTCACCCGCCAACCCCTGCCACCCCTCGAAATCATCGTCGTCGACGACGCCTCGACCGACCGCACCGCCGAAGTCGCGCGCAGCCTTGGAGCCCGCGTCCTCCCCTCCCAACCCCTCCCCCACGACTGGCGCGGAAAGACCTGGGCCTGCCACCAAGGAGCCCAAGCCGCCACCGGCGACCTCCTCCTCTTCCTCGACGCTGATACCTGGCTCGAAGCCGGCGCCCTGCCGCGGATCCTCGCCCAGCACTCTGGCGGCGCCCTCTCCCTCGGCCCCTACCATGCCATCCGCCGTCCCTACGAATACCTCTCCCTCTTCTTCAACCTCAGCATGACCGTCGGCACCGTCCCGCATGGCCTCTTCGGCCAAATGCTCCTCATCGACAAAGCCCTCTACCTCCAGGCTGGCGGCCATGCCGCCGTCAAAAGCTGCGTCCTCGAGAACTTCCGGCTCGCCGAACGCCTCCGCCAACTCGGCGCCCCCGTCCGCAGCGCCCCAGGCCGCAGCCTCCTCTCCTTCCGCATGTACCCCAACGGACTCCGCGACCTGATCGAAGGCTGGACCAAGGGGTTCGCCGCTGGCGCCGGCCAAACCCCTCGCCCGGCTCTCTTCCTCCTCGTCGCCTGGATGATCGGCCTCATGCTGATCCCCCTCGCCGGTCTCCTCATCCGCGACCCTTGGCCATGGTCCCTCGCCTATCTGGCCGCCGCCGCCCAAGTCGCCTGGTTCGGCCGCCACCTCGGCGCCTTCCACCCCCTCGCCGCGCTCGCCTACCCGGTCCCCCTCCTCTTCTTCTTCGCCCTCTTCGCCCGCTCCGCCCTCCGCTCCGGCAAAACTGTCCAGTGGAAAGGCCGCCAATTCCAGGCCGGCTGACACCCCCGAACACGTCGCTCCCCGCCGCTCCCTCTCGCCCCCGCCCAACCTCTCCCATCCGCGAAATCCGCGGTCCATTCCAGGAACGGGCCGCCAGCATGACGGCGACCCGACCCCGCCCCCGCCACCCAGGGGATCCCCCGTTGCTACCGTGCGCCAAAAGAAACTCTTCCGAGGCCCCCCCACCTGCTGCTTTCACCTTGAATCACCCTCGCTGCCCAGACACACTCCCACCGCGTCGGCTATGCACCACCCTATCCGCGAGCCATGCCGGAGGTTGCCACCATAAGAATCCGCGGCGCGCGACAGCATAACCTGCAAGTCCACGACCTCTCCTTCCCCAAAAACCGCCTCGTCGTCTTCACCGGCGTCAGCGGCTCCGGAAAATCCTCTCTCGCCTTCGATACCCTCCATGCCGAAGGGCAGCGGCGCTACCTCGAAACCCTCTCCTCCTACGCACGCCAGTTCCTCGGCCCGTGGGAAAAACCGCTCTTCGACCGCATCGACGGCCTCGTCCCCACCGTCGCCATCGAACAAAAAAAAGCCCCCGTGAACCCCAGGTCCACGGTCGGAACCATGACCGAAATCTGGGACCACCTCCGCGTGCTCTGGGCCAGCATCGGGACCCCCAAGTGCCCACGCTGTAACCTCGACATCGAGCCGCTGTCGCCCCAGGAAGTCGTCGAAGCCCTCGGCCGCATCGACGCCCAGGTCTTTATCCTCGCCCCCCTCCTCGAAAACCGTAAAGGCGCCTTCGCAGAAGAAATCGCCGACCTCAAACGACGCGGCTTCCCCAGAGTGATGCTGAACGGCGAGGTCACCCGCATCGACGCCCTCTCCCTCTCGGCCAAAAAGAAGCACACCCTCGAAATCGTCGTGGACCGCCTCAACCCCGCCGCCACCGACCGCCGCCGGCTCGCGGACACCGTCGAGACTGCCCTCCGCGAAGGGAACGGATTCCTCGTCGCGCGGAGGGCAGAGGGCAACGAACCGGACGAGCGGTTCAGCGGCCGGCGGAGCTGCCGGCAATGCGGCGCCGGTTTCGCCGAACTCACCCCCCAGTCCTTTTCCTTCAACAGCCCCCTCGGCATGTGCCCAGCCTGCGGAGGCTTGGGCCATCGCGTCGAAATGGACCCCGCCCGCGTCGTCCCCAACCCGTCCCTCTCCATCCGGCAAGGCGCCATCGCCCCTTGGGCGAAGATCATGAGCAAGGCCGGAAGCTGGAGCAGCCGAATCGTGGACGCGGTGGCCGCCACCTTCGGCATCGACCTCGACCGGCCCTGGAACAAATTGCCCGCCCGACACCGGGAAATCATGCTGCGCGGCATCGGGGACCGCGAGGTCAAGGTGAACTACGAAGGTCGCCGCGGATCCGGGACCTTCAACATGCCCTGGGAAGGCGCCCTCAACACCCTGATGAGGAGATTTGCCGAGACGACATCCCCGATGATGCGCGAATACTACCTCAATTACTTCTCTGACGCTGAGTGCAGCGCCTGCCGCGGCGCCAGGCTCCGGCCCGAAGCGGTCTCGGTTTTCCTCGGCGGCAAAAGCATCGTCGAGGTGGCCGCCCTTTCCGTGGCGCAAGCATCGTCGTTCTTCACCGACCTCAAACTGCCGGGCCCGAAGCAGGTCGTGGCGGCAGAATTACTGAAGGAAATCTGCGCGCGACTCCATTTCCTCGAATCCGTCGGCCTCTCCTATCTGTCCCTGGACCGGCAAGGACCTTCCCTCTCCGGCGGCGAAGCGCAACGCATCCGGCTCGCCAGCCAGCTTGGCGGCGAACTCTCCGGAATCCTCTACGTGCTCGACGAACCCTCCGTCGGCCTCCACGGCCGCGACAACGCCCGCCTGATCCAGACGCTCCAGACCCTCAGAGATAGGGGCAACAGCGTCCTCGTCGTCGAACACGACGCGCGCACCATCCGGGCCGCCGACTGGGTGGTCGACCTCGGTCCAGGCGCAGGGGAACGCGGCGGCCAAGTGGTCTTCTCAGGCCCGCCCCAAGAACTCCTCCACGCAGACACCCTCACCGGCCGCTACCTCTCCGCCCGAGAGAAAATCCCCGCCCGGGCCAAACGACGAACCCCTTCCGGCGTCCTCAAAATCTTCGGAGCCGCCGAAAACAACCTCGCGCGCATCGACACCTCCATCCCCCTCGGCGTTTTCACAGCGGTAACCGGCGTCTCGGGCGCGGGCAAGAGTTCCCTGGTCCTCGGCATCCTGAAGCCAGCCCTGTCCGCGCTCCTTCATCACTCGAAAGAAAAACCCGGACGCTTCGAACGCCTCGAAGGCGCCGAGTCGCTCGACCAAGTCATCCACGTGGACCAGAGCCCCATCGGCCGCACGCCACGTTCCAACCCCGCCACCTACACCGGAGCCTTCGACCAAATCCGCGAGATCTTCTCCTGCTTGCCCGAGTCCCGCATGTTCGGATTCGGGCCCGGGCGCTTCTCCTTCAACGTCGCCGGCGGCCGGTGCGAAGCCTGCCGCGGCGACGGCCTCAAACGCGTGCCCATGCATTTCCTGCCCGACGTCTGGCTCCCCTGCGAAGTCTGCGGCGGCCGGCGCTACAACCAGGCAACGCTCAGGGTGAGATACCATGACCTAAACATCGCGGACGTCCTCGACCTCACCGTCGCCCAGGCGCTCGAAGTGTTCCGTGCCCACCCCGATCTCAACCGCCTCCTCGAAACGCTCCACGACGTCGGGATGGACTACGTCAAATTGGGCCAGCCCGCGTCCACCCTCTCCGGCGGCGAGGCCCAGCGCGTGAAACTCAGCCGGGAACTCGGCCGCACCGACACCGGCCGCACCCTCTACATCCTCGACGAACCCACCACCGGACTCCACTTCGACGACCTCCGCAAACTCCTGGCCGTCCTCGACCGACTCGTCGACGCCGGCAACACCGTCCTCGTCATCGAGCACAACCTCGACGTCATCCTGCACGCCGACCACGTGCTCGACCTGGGCCCCGAAGGAGGGGCGGACGGCGGCCGGATCGTGGCCCAAGGCACGCCCGAGGCCATTGCACGCAACGCCGCCTCGCACACCGGAAAACTGATCGCCTCCGCCCTGGCGGGCAACCCCGACCACGCCGAGGTAACAGCGGAGGTGATGACAGCGGAGGTGACAGGTTCGTGACAGCGGAGGTGACAGGTTCGCAGTGACAGCGGAGGTGACAGGTTCGCAGGGCTTCGGAAGGTGACAGGTTCGCAGGGGGAAAGGGAAAGGTGACAGGTTCGCTGGGCAAGGTGACGCAAGGTGACAGGTTCGCTGTGGTTCGTTCACGCACGGCCTACCTCGCGCTGGCCAAGCCGGACCTCATGACGAACCTGTCACCCTAGCGAATCTTCCACCAAAGGCCCTGTTCAGTGTTGACGCGAAGCCGCCCATCGGGTTCAACTGAGGCCGTCAAGGAGACGAAAGGAGACCCATCATGCGCATGGCTCGGATCA
>CAZVRY010000448.1:0-4302 GCA_964629545.1 uncultured Verrucomicrobiota bacterium
TTGTTTTCGGGGTTGTGTTTGGGGGGTGGGGGGGCTGGTTGTTGGGGGGGGGGGGGGCTGGGGTGGGGGGGGGGGGGGTTGGGGGGTGTGGGGGGGGGGGGGCGGGGGGGCCGGGGGCATGGGGGCGTGGGTGAAGGGTTGGCTGGGGGCGGTGTTCGTGGTGCTGGGGTTGGGGATGGGCGCGGGGAGGGCGGCGTCGACGGTGACGGTGGAGGCGGTGGGGAACGAGGGGTTCGACGTGATGGTAGACGGTCGGAGGATGGCGCCGGTGCGATTGTCCTCGAATGGGGCGTTGGTGGCGGACCGGGTGGAGGTGACGGCAAGCGGGTTGCGGTTGTCGGGGTTGCGGGCGAGGGATCCTTTGGCGGTGGGGTTTGGGGCGGACGATTATGTGAGCATCGAGGTGGCGCCGCCTGGGGGTGATCCTGGGGCGGGGGTGTGGCCGGAGCCGGTGGTGCGGTTTCGGTTGACGGTGGAGCGGTTCGATGAGGCGCGGTGGCGGGGGATGTTTGCCGGGGGGACGGCGCCGTTTCATTTCCTGGTCTGCCCGCTGCCGGGTGCGGAGGTGTGGCATCAGCGGGGCTGGCTGAACGCGACCCCGAAGGCGGATCCTTTTCCGCTGTTGGGCGATGTGCATGTGGGGTCGCCCGAGCTGTCGTGTTTGTGGAATCGGAATTGGAGTTACTTGTGTCCGGTGGGGGCGCATCCGATTCCGATGATTGGCTTATGGGACCCGGGAGCGCGGGTGTATGTGGGTTACGATTTTCAGGGGGCACGGGCGGGGGATCAATCGGAGCGTTACGTGGCGACGGGGTATTGTTGGGAGCAGGGCGAGGCGAGGAACTTCATCACGTTGGCGTTTCCCCATGGGGGTTTGCGCTATGGGGAGCTGGTGTACCCGAAGGGAGGGGAGGAGGTTTCGTCGTGGTTTCACCTGGTGATGGATGGGGAGATGCCGTCGACGGAGGATCCGAACGAGCGGTTTCAGGCGCGGTTATTCGAGCGGTATGGGGGGGCGTTGCCGCGGGTGCCGCGGGGGACGGACATGGGGTGGGTGCCGGGGAGTGCCCGGCGGGCGGACTTTGCGGGTCCTATTGGGATGGAGTTATTCGGGCCTGGGGGGGAGACGACGTTTTATCCGGCGGGGACGGTGTTGGTGCATGGGTGGACGGGGCATCGGGAGATGCCGGTGGACACGGCGGTGCGGCGTGGGGATTTGACGTCGGTGGAGGGGGCGCGGGCGCGGGTGGAGGCGCTTTTGGCGGATCATGCGCGGACGGTGACGGTGGGCGGGGAGCGATGTTTGTTTTGGACGAAGCCGTTGCAGGGGGCGTGGCATGCGGACTGGGGTGGGGCGGGGGTGACCACGCTGCACAATGCGGATGGGTGGTATCCGGCGCGGGTGTTGGTGGAGTTGTATCGCTACGATCGGAGCCGTGGGCAGGCGCGGACGAACTACCTGGAGGCGATCGACGGCTTGTTCAATTGGGCGAAGCATTTCGTGTGGACGCGGAATGAGTTTGCGGACGTGCCGTCGTCGCCGTTTGCGATTGGGGGGACGCTGAGCGCGGCGTTTCTGTTGGACTATTATTTTACGTTTCGGGTGGATGCGCAGCGGCGGGAGAACGCGGAGTTGGCGCGGCGGTTGGCGGGGCGGTTGACGTGGCGGTATTTGCCGATCTGGGCGATGGATTCGGATCGGTTCGATGGGGCGTTGGACAGTGCGTTTCTGGCGGAGCCGAACAGCGGGCGGGACTGGGCGGGGCTGGCGTGTGCGAACGAGGTGGCGTGGAATGTGGATGCGTTGACGCAGGTGTATGTGCACACGGGGGATGAGCGGATGCGGTATTACCTAAGGGGTTTGCTGCAGCGCTGGCCGGCGTTGTATCGGGATGTGTTCGAGGATTCGCTGGCGGAGTATGGGGCGGATGCGGTGACGGAGGGGTTGGGGTTGTTCGACGGCTCGGGGCCGGGGCGGGGGTTGCGGTATGCGTATGGGTTGAGCGAGTCGGTTCCGTTCAATGAACCGGTGGGGAGCTCGAGCTTGCGGGTGGTGGCGGGGGTGGAGGCGTGCATCGCGTTCGAGAAGAACGGGCAGGGGACGGACGTGGTGGATTACCGGACGACGGGGAATGGGCCTTGTTCGTTTCGGGTGGTATCGCCGCGGACGAACGCGTTCGACGTGAGCTTCTCGTATCCGTTTGTGGACATCTCGCGGGCGGTGGTGACGCTGGTGCGGGGGGGGCAGACCAACGTGTTGGGGGCGGGGCAGGTGGTCCGGCCGACGCAATCGCCGAGTTCGCTGATGATTCGGCAGGTGCGGGATGGGGATGGGATCATGGTGGGGACGGTGCCGGCGGAGCGGCCGGTGATCCCGTTGGCGACGCCCTTCGAGTATGAGGAAGGGGCTGGGGAGGAGAAGGTGTTCGGGAATTTCGCGACCCTACCGGTCGGGGGGACGATGGAGTTGAGGCAGGACTGGGACGAGGTGGGTTCGTTTGCGGGGATTGTGCCCGGGTTGCGCTGGGTGTATGGGGTGCCGTATGGGCAGGGGTTGCGGGCGGCGACGGAGGGGGTATCGGTCGAGGCCGCGGGGGCGCGGGTGCTGCTCGTGGCCTACGCGCCGTCGGAGGAGGGCGGAGGCGGGGAGGGGCCGGTGGTGAGGTTGGATGATGGAGCGGTGGTGGGGCTGAGTGGGAAGCCGGCGTTGGCTTGGCGCGGGTGGCCGCCGATCTTCAGTCGGAGGGTTTTGCTGGATTACGTCGCGGTGCCCGCGGGGCGCGCGGTGCGGAGGGTGGATCCGCGCGGGGCATGGGTCATGGCGGTGACGGCGTTTCGCGGTGGGGCGAGCGAGTGGGCATCGGTGGAGACGGCGTTGCGGGCGGCGGGGGAAGGGTGGGCGTTGGAGGAAGCGCAGCGGCGGGCGTTGCTGGCGTTGAAGGAGGATTACGCGAGTTTGCCGGCGGGCCGGGTGGCGCTGTTGCCGCGGGCGACGGGGGGGGCGGCGGGGACATTTGCGGCGATGACGGGTTTACGGAAGTTGTGGGTGGGTTTGAGCGAGGCGCAGTTGGTGGATTCGAATTACTTCAATGCGACCAGGTTCCCGTTGGCGTTTTATCTCGGGAGCGAGCGCTACGTGAAGACGGTGAACCAGGTGGGGGATGGCAAGGAGGCGGTCCGGCGGTATCTGGCTGGGGGAGGGACGTTGGTGGTGTTGGCGACGGGGCCGTTTCCGTTTTATTACGGGGACGGTCCGGGGGCGCAGCAGGGGACGGCGGATCCGTTGTTGCCGGGGTTGGGGGTGCCGATTCAGAACGTGTTCGAGCAGGCTCCGGCGGGGTTGCGGGTGCAGCCGTATCCGACGCAGATGGTGTTGCCGTCGTTGCCGAACGCATTGCCTTGGCCGCCGGGCGACCCGCGGTTGCGGTCGATCCAGCGGTCGGGGCTGAACTCGGCGCATCGCTACACGCCGATCCTGCGGGTTACCGATGCGCAGGGCCGGGATTATGGGGATGCCGCGGGCTACGTGGAACTGCGGACAGGACCGGCGAGTGGCGGCAAGGTGCTGTATGTGTGGTCGACGTTGCTGGCGGGGCCGTCGGGGAATGCGATCATGGGGGACGCGGTGAGTTGGTTATTGAACGCGATGTTGCGGGCGCCGAGGGTGAATTCGATCGGCGTGCCGAACCGGGGCCAGGCGGTGGTGGATTTCCGGGCGTGGCCGAGCGTGGGGTATGGGTTGGAGTATCGCGATCGGCTGGGGACGGGGTCGTGGCGGCCGATGGTGGAGGTTTTGCGGACGCCGACGAACCGCGTGTGGCGTCTGACGAACTCGACGGAATCGGGGGAGCGGTTTTACCGGCTGCTGGCGTGGCCTTAGACTGCCTGTTTCACACCCGGTTCGAAATGGCCACGGTCGCTCGATCGACCCGAACGTCCCCCTCACCCCTTGCCCTCCCCAACCCCTTGCTGCGGGGCTTATCAGTGGGGTTGGGGAGGGAAGTGGGGAGAGGGGAAATGTAAGCGGTTCGTGGTCCAATGGGATTGAACCTGTCACTTTATTAAAGCGGCGGAGCGCCGCCGCATTCCGCGACGCTGGCGCGACTGCGTCCACCGCCGGGTTGAGGCGGAGTTCTTGGAGTGCGCCAGTGCTCTGGCGCTTTGGATTTCGCGGGACTGACTCGGCCGGTCCCGTGCGGCGTGGTCGCGCGCCCGAATCCAAAGCGGCGGAGCGCCGCCGCATTCCGCGACGCTGGCGCGACTGCGTCCACCGCCGGGTTGAGGCGGAGTTCTTGGAGTGCG
>CAZVRY010000449.1:0-4273 GCA_964629545.1 uncultured Verrucomicrobiota bacterium
CCAAAATCCGCCGGCCACCAGTCCTGCGAATCCGTCATCAGCGCCGCCAAATCCTTCTTCAACCCCGCGTAATCCAAACTCTTGAACTCCTCCGCATAGTCGAACCGCTCGCCCATGGGATTCGACCGCGCGGAATGCTGGTTCAGAAGGTCCACCTTCAGCTGGTTCGGCCACCACTCCCGATTGGTCGTGCCGCCACCGGCCGCGCCGGCGTGAAACGGACATTTCGATTCGTTTGACATAACTGCGTCTGGATCGTTGGGTTGCTGAAACTCGCCACCTGCCGCGGCCCGTCGGCCAGCTCCCGCACGCCCCACGCCTCGCCTGGGAGGGCCCGATCCGCCAAGTGACACCTCCAGTGAACGTCCTGGCGCACGATCATTGAAATATTTGTTTCCTGTAGCGACGATAGACGCAACCTATGGAAATGCACCAGCTCCGCTACGTCGTCGCCGTGGCCCGCACCCGCAACTTCTCCCACGCCGCCGAGCAATGCCACGTCTCCCAACCCTCGCTCAGCCAGCAAATCCAAAAGCTCGAAGCAGAACTCGGGGAACGCCTCTTCGAACGCCGCCGGCGCGAATCCACCCTGACCCCCTCCGGGGAGGCCTTCCTCCGCCGCGCCGTGCGCATCCTCGAGGAAGTCGAAGCCGCCAAACGCGAAGCCACCGACGCCCAGCGCCTGCTCCGCGGCACCCTGACCGTCGGCGTGCTCCCTACCATCGCCCCCTACATCCTCCCCGACGTCCTGCGCGCCTACGCCCACCAGTTCCCCGGGGTGAAAATCGTCGTCCAGGAAGACACCACGTCCCGCCTCCTGAAACTGGCCCACGCCTACGAAATCGACCTGGCCCTGGCCAGCCGCCCCATCCCCGACGAGCGCATGGAAATCCGGGACCTCTTTGCCGAAGAATTGCGCGTGGCCCTCCCGCCCGGCCATCGCTTGACCCGCAAGCAAACCGTGACGCCCGCGGACTTGCAGAACGAACGGCTGATCGTCATGAAGGAAGGGCATTGCCTCGGCGATCAAGTCCTGGACTTCTGCAAGCGACGGGACCTGGAGGCGATCGTCAGCCTGCGCAGCGCTCAACTGGAAACCATCCAGGCCCTCGTCCGTTCCGGCTTGGGCATCTCGTTCATCCCGGCCATGGCGGCTCGCTCGCCCCGCGAACGGCCGCCCGAATACCGCTCGTTCTCCGACCGCCCCCCGCAACGCCACATCGTCGCCCTCTGGCCCCAACAGCGCCCCCTGGGTCGCGCCGCCGCCGAATTCCTCGCCCTCATCCCCCACCCCCATTCTGCCACCCGCAACCCGAATCCTCGCTCCAACTCGTAATCCTGATCCTAATCGTAATCCTAATCCTGCTCCCAACCCAACCAACCTGATCCACCCGTCGATGTTCTCGGACTCGCGGAGGGCCCTTACCCCTGTCGCAGCCCCTCCGCATGAACCCTCACCCCGTCCCTGCCCCCAACGGTTTCCAGCGCAGCGATGACTCAGGTTGGGGGGAGGGAAAAGGGGAGAGGGGGGCCTGCGGGCTGTGAAGCATCCGGTTTCCGCACCTCGACCTGGCCGCGGAGCTCGCGGATGCCACGGAGGTTCAGGTGCCGCCCAACCATTTCGCTGGCGCGCCCCCGACCTGGGCGTAGACTCCAACCATGACCGGACGTACCGCCAGGCTTCGGCAACTCAGCCTCGACACCCCCCCCAGCCTCTCCCCAGAACGTGCCCTCCTCCTCACCGAGTTCTACCAGGCCCACGACGGCCGCTACCCCGTCCCCGTCCTCCGCGCCCGCGCCTTCCTCCACCTCTGCCAACATAAAACCCTCTACCTCGGCGATGACGAACTCATCGTCGGCGAACGCGGCCCCGCCCCCAAGGCCGTCCCCACCTTCCCCGAACTCACCTGCCACAGCCTCGATGACCTCCGCATCCTCAACTCCCGCCCCAAAACCTGCTACCGCGTCGACCCAGCCTGCCTCGACGCCTACGAGAAGGTCGTGATCCCCTACTGGCGCGGACGGTCCCTCCGCGAACGCATCTTCGCCGAGTTGCCCCCCGCCTGGCACCAGGCCTACCACGCCGGCCTGTTCACCGAGTTCATGGAACAGCGCGCCCCCGGCCATACCGTGCTCGACGACAAGATCTACACCAAAGGCCTCCTCGATTTCAAAGCCGACATCGCCGCCTCCGCCGCCCGCCTTGACTTCCTCCGTGACCCCCGTGCCCTCGATCAACAACACGCCCTCCAATCCTTCGACCTCGCCTGCGACGCCGTCCTCGTCTTCGCCCAACGCCACGCCGCCCTCGCCCGCACCCGAGCCGAGGCCGAGCCCGATCCCGAACGCAAGGCCGAACTGCTCAAGATCGCCGACGTCTGCGCCTGGGTCCCTGCCCACGCCCCCCGCGACTTCCACGAAGCCCTCCAGTACTACTGGTTCTGCCACCTGGCCGTCATCACCGAACTCAACGGCTGGGACTCCTTTAACCCCGGCCACCTCGACCAACACCTCCTTCCCTTCTACGAAAAAGGCCTCGAGGACGGCTCCCTCACCCCAACCCGCGCCCGCGAACTCCTCGAGTGCTTCTTCATCAAGTTCAACAACCACCCTGCCCCACCCAAAGTCGGCGTCACCGCCGCCGAAAGCGGCACCTACACCGACTTCGCCAATATCAACATCGGCGGCCTCCTCCCCGACGGCAGCGACGGCTCCAACGTGATCTCTCACCTCCTCCTCGACATCGTCGACGAGATGCACCTCCTCCAGCCCAGCACCAATATCCAACTCTCCCGCAAAAGCCCCGACCACTTCCTCCGCCACGCCCTCCGCGTCATCCGCCAAGGCTACGGCTTCCCCTCCCTCTTCAACGCCGACGCCGTCGTCCAAGAACAACTCCGCCAGGGCAAAAGCCTCGAAGACGCCCGCGCCGGCGGTTGCAGCGGCTGCGTCGAAGTCGGCGCCTTCGGCAAAGAGGCCTACATCCTCACCGGCTACTTCAACATGCCCAAATGCCTCGAACTCGCCCTCCATAACGGCCACGACCCCGCCTCCCGCCGCCCACTCGGCCCCCCCACCGGCGACCCCGCCCACTTCCGCACCCTCGATGACCTCTACCAGGCCTACCGCACCCAGTTCCGCCACTTTCTCGAAATCAAACTGCGCGGCAACGCCCTCATCGAACGCATCTACGCCACCCAAATGCCCGCCCCCTTCCTCAGCGTCCTCACCGACGATTGCATCGCTCGCGGCCTTGATTACAACGCCGGCGGCGCCCGCTACAACAACACCTACGTCCAGTTCGTCGGCCTCGGCACCCTCACCGACAGCCTCAGCGCCCTCCAGGAACTCACCTTCACCCCCCCTCACCCCATTCCCCTCGACACCCTCCTCGCCGCCCTCGCCGCCGATTTCCAGGGCCACCACCCCCTCCGCCAACGCCTCCTCCACCGCACCCGCAAATACGGCAACGACGACGACGTCGCCGACGACCTCATGGTGCGCATCTTCAACACCTGCTTCGAAGAACTCGATGGCCGTCCCGACACCAAAGGGGGCCGCTACCGCATCGAAATGCTCCCCACCACCTGCCACGTCTACTTCGGCAGCCTCACCGGCGCCACCCCCGACGGACGCCACGCCGGCCAACCCCTCTCCGAAGGCATCTCCCCCGTCCAAGGCGCCGACCGCCTGGGCCCCACCGCCGTCATCAAGAGCGCCGCCAAAATGGACCACCTCAAAGCCGGCGGCACCCTCCTCAACCTCAAATTCACCCCCTCCCTCGTCGCCGGCGAGGCCGGCCTCGACCACTGGGCTCACCTCGTCCGCAGCTACTTCAAAATGGACGGCCACCACGTCCAATTCAATGTCGTCCACGCTGACACCCTCCGCGCCGCCCAACAAAACCCAGACCAACACCGCGACCTCATCGTCCGCGTCGCCGGCTACAGCGACTACTTCTGCGACCTCTCCCAGGAACTGCAAAACGAAATCATCGCCCGCACCGAACACGAGGCCTTCCACCGCCCCGAGGCCTGAACCCTTCCCCTCCAGATTCGCCCTGAATTCACCAGGCCCCACCCGACCGGCCCAGCCTGGGTGTAGGACAGAATTCTTCGCCTGGCGAGAATGGCTCGATGATTCCTCCCATCAGTATCTAGGAATCTAGGCAAAGACGGAGGGCGATCCTCCCCCAATCCCATCTCCTGTCGTTCTTACTCTTACTCTTACTCTTGCTCTTACTCTTACTCTTACTCTTACCCTTGCTCTTGCT
>CAZVRY010000450.1:0-4268 GCA_964629545.1 uncultured Verrucomicrobiota bacterium
CCCTCCCCCGCCTGGAACGCACCCAGCGCCCCCCCGACGGCGACACCGACACCGCCGCCCACGGCGCGCTCCGCCGTGGCTTCACCCGGCTCCGCCTGGCGGAGGCGGGCGACGGGTGGTTCGTCGGGGTGGCGGGTGGAGCTGCCCATGCGGACTTCGGCGGCGGGGAGGATGGATAGCTCGAGGGTGTGTCCGTTGGGGAGGGTGAGTTGGCGGCGGGTTTGGGGGCCGGTTTCTTGTTGTTGGAGGCGGGCTTGGGCGGGGGTGAGGGGCCAGTTAGGGAGGTTGGGGGGGGAGGCTTGATTTCTGATTTCTGATTTCTGGTTTCTGACTTGTGGGTTGGCGCTGAGCGGTTGGGGATTGGGGATCGGGGTTTGGGGTGGGGGGAGGGCTTCGGGGTCGTCGTCGAGGTTGGCGTAGAGTTTGAGGAGTTGGCGGCGGCGTTCGCGTTGGGGGCCTGGGTTATCGATGTGTTCGCTCCAGGTGCCGTGGTAGGGGCAGTTGAGGTCGATCCAGGTGATGAGGCGGTCCCAGGATTCGGGGTCGAGTTGGACGCCTTGGTGGCCTTTTTTCAGGAGTTGGACGAGGTCGGTGGTATCGGCGTGGAACTCCATGGGTTCGAGGACGTGGTAATCGCCCTCGATGCCGTTGCGGCGGACGAAGCGTTGGAGGTTGTTGTAGCCGACGGAGAACTTCCCGGCGCGGGCGCCGCCGTTGCCTGGGGTGACGCTGGTCCAGTTGGTGAGCATGACGGAGCCGCGGAGGTCGGGGAGGTGGAGGCCGTCGTCGCGGGGTTGGCCGTCATGGCATTCGATGCAGTAGCGGTCGATGACGGGTTGGACTTCGCGGGCGTAGCTGAAGCCGCGGGTGGGTCCGTACCAGGGTTGGATGGTGGCGGGAGGGCGGTCGAGGGCGAGGGCGGGTTTGGGGAGGGGGACGGAGTTTTGGCGTTCGTGGCAGCCGGTGCATTGGACGATTTCGCCGGGCATGGCGGTGGTCCAGGAGCGCATGAGTTGGATGGCCTTGCCTTCGTGGTCGAGGGGTTGGAAGGCGAGGGGGAGGTTGGCGGGGACGAGGAATTTGGCGGAGCCATCGGGGAGGACGGGGACGGTGCCGACAATGCGGCGGACGTCCCAGGGGCCTTCGGCGCCGACGACGCCGAGGAGGCCGCCCATGTTTTGGAAGGCGAAGTTGTAGGTAGAGACGCGGAGGGCTTTGACGGTGCCGGGCGGGACGCCGCGGAGGCCGTCGCCGGCATAGATATCCTGGATGAGGACGAGGGCGTCTGGGCGGGCGAGGTTGACCTTATCAGGGATGACGGGCGGGCGTGGGGTGGGGCGGAGGGGGAGGGGTTCGAGGAGGGCGGCGTCGGGGACTTGGAGGATGGGGACGAGGTTGTCGAAGGTATCGACGAGGTAGATGCCCCAGGGGGCGTCGGGGGTAGGTTTGCAGGCGGTGAGGATGAAGGTGTCGTCGAGGGGGAAGGGGTGGAGGAATTTGGGCCAACTGTCGAGGGTGAGACCGTCGCGGAGGGTGGCGTGGACGGGTTGGCCGCGGCCGGGGATGCGTTGGACGGCGGGGCGGGCTTCCTGGCGTCCTAGGGCGGGGTCGAAGAGGACGAGTTCGCCCATGCGGGGATTATCGTGGTGGCCGCCGACGATACCGACGATGCGGGTGGGGTGGTGGGGGATGGGGCGGGCGTAGAAGATGGAGTTGGGCCAGTAGGAGTTGCTGCCGAGGAACTCCATTTGGGCGGTGCCATCGGGGTTCATGTGGAAGAGGAGGCGGGTATTGGAGTGGGGGGTATCGATGTATTCCCAGCGGGTATAGAGGACGCGGCCGTTATTGAGGATGGTGGGGCACCAATTGTGTTCCTGGTCGAAACAGAGTTGGCGGATGTTACGGCCGTGGGCGTCCATGCGATAGAGGTTGGCGACGTGGGAATCGCCATAGACGCAGGGAACACCGATGAAGCAGGCGGTGGAGGTGAAGAGGATGCGGTCGTCGGGGAGGTAGCAGGCGTCATAGTAATCGACGTCGGGTTGTTCGCCGGTGAGTTGGCGGGGTGCGGAAGGGGCGGAGGGGGTGGGGGTGAGATCGAGGGGGAGTTCGAACACTTGCCAGTGGCGGTTGGTGCCAACGGAGGAGAAGAGGAGTTTGCGGGCCTCCCAATGGAGGTCGACGTCGCCGATGAAGACGGGGCGTTCGGGGCGGTAGAGGGTGAGGAGGGCGGGGGACGACTCGGCGAGGTTAAGGACGCAGAGGGAGTCGTCGTAGCCGGACTTGGGGAGGGAGGAATTGCTTTGCCAGTTATAGGGGAGGCCGAGGTCGGGGCTGCGGGCGCCGCGGCGGACGAGGAGGATGTTTGGGAAGTCGATGAGGGGGTTGGCGCGGACGAGGGCCTGGTGGCGGAGGGCGACGAGTTCGGCGTGGGCGGTGGTGGCGGTTTCGGCATGGGCGAGGCGGGGCACGAGGGTTTGGAGTTGTTGGAGGAAGCGGGGTCCTTCGGGGTAGCGGGGGCCGAAGGTGGCGATGAGGTGGCGGAGGGCGAGTTCGAGGGCGGCGGGGTTGACCTCGGGGATGACGGGTTCGAAGAGGGGGGGTGGGGGTGGGTCGTGGAGTTGGCGGGCTTTGGGACGGTGGGGGGACCAGGAGTCGGGGATTTCCTGGGACGAGAAGCGGAGGGCGACGACATGGGGGAAGTCGCCGCTGCGCTGGAGGCGGAGGGTATGGAGTCCGGCGGGGACGTAGAGTTGGGCGGAGGCTTCCCATTGGGCGGCGCTGGTGTTCCAGGACCCGGTGGGGGTGCGGGCGATGGTGGCGACGGACTTGCCGTCCAGACGGAGGGTGATGGGGCGGGCGGAGTCGGCGGCGTAGCGCAGGCTAAGGCTGTAGGAGCCGGAGGCGGGGAAATCGAGGTCGTATTCGACGATGACGGGGGAGCTGCCGCCGTAGGCGATCATGGGTTCGGCGTCGGCCCATTGGTTGGTGAAGGTGCGGGCGTTCCCGCGGTCGAAGGCCCAGGCGGGGAGGTCGAAGGTGCCGGCGAGGGTGGGGAGGGAGAGGAGGAGGAGGGCGAGGGCGAGGGCGAGGGGGGATTTCTGATTTCTGATTTCTGATTTCTGATGTCGGACTTCGGAATGGGGGCTGCGAAGGAGAAAGGGAATGGGCGGGCAGCCTTGTTCAAGCGTGGGGAAAGGGGCTGCGTCAGGGGTCTGCCCTCGCCGCGAGGGCGAGGACACCAACCGGTTGGCCAGTCCGGTCGGATGCAGGGTGGAAGGCCGAGTGGGGGTGGGGAGGTTCATGGGAGGCGGTTAGTGGAGTGGGGGGAGGGGGAGGGGGGCTCCGTGGGAGGCGAGGATTTGGACGCTGGAGGCGGTGCGGAGGGTTTGGTGGTCGGCGAAGGTCCAGACGACTTTCTTGTCGGGGGTGATTTCGATGAGGTGGGGGGCTTGGCCGAATTGGCCATGGCCGAGCCAGTTGGCGATGACGGTGTGGCCGTTGGGGAGGCGATGGAAGCCGGCGATGAATTTGAGGCTGATGCCCGGCAGGTCGTTGCCCTGGACTTGCCAGACGACGCGGTCTTGGGGGTCGACTTCAAAGACGCGGGAGCCTCCGGGGAGGTCGCCGCAGGTGATGACGGTGTGGCCGTTGGGGAGGCGAGTGGCGCTATGGGGCCCCCCGGCCGCGGGGATCGTGCGGACAGGGTGGCCGGTGGGGTCGTATTCGCGGACGACCTGTTCGCCATAATGGGTGACGAGGTAATGGCCGTTGTCGAGGCGGCGGGCGTTGCGCATGAAGAGGTGACCGCCGTCCTGGCCATCGGGGAGGAGGCGGATTTCCTTGACGATACGGGCGGCGGGGTCGAGCTCGAGGAGCCGGCCGCGGTTGCATTCGCCGACGAAGGTGAGTCCGTGGGGCAGGCGTTGGCAGGCGTAGATTTCGCTGGGGGATTGGTAATCGAAGATCACCTGTTTGGAGCGGTTGACTTCGCGGACACCGCGGCCGGTATTGAAGAGGAGGTTGCCGTTGGGGAGGACCCAGAGGTCGTTGCAGGCGGTGGTTGGGTATTCCCACTCGATTTGGCCGTTGGTGGATATGATGAGGACTTTGCCTTGAGTATAGTCGGTGCAGGCGAAGGCGTGCGGGGACGGAGGGGTGGACGTTTGGGGTTGGGCGATGGCGGGGGGTGCGAGGAGGAGGAGAGCAAGGATGGGCAGGGCGGTGCGCAACAGGCGCTGGGGAGGTCGGGAAGGGAGCGGAGGGGC
>CAZVRY010000451.1:0-4254 GCA_964629545.1 uncultured Verrucomicrobiota bacterium
GGTGGACGCGGTGGCTTCGATGCTCTACTTGGATTACTCGCGGCGGGCGGGCGAGTGGGTGCCCAACCGGCACGGCGGGCGCGAGAACCTCGAGGCGATCGACTTTCTGCGCCAGTTCAATCACACGGTGCACACCGAGCATCCGGGGGTGATGACCATCGCGGAGGAATCGACGGCGTGGCCGCAGGTGACGCGCCCTCCGTACCTGGGCGGTTTGGGATTCAGCTTCAAGTGGAACATGGGCTGGATGCATGACACGCTGAACTACTTCCAACGGAATCCCGTCTACCGGCAGTACCATCAGAACGACCTCACCTTCGCCATGCTGTATCATCATCATGAGAACTTCCAACTGCCGCTTTCGCACGACGAGGTGGTACACGGGAAGCGCTCGCTCCTCGGGCGGATGCCGGGCGACGATTGGCAGCGCTTCGCCAACCTGAGGACGCTGCTCGCCTATCAGTGGCTGTTCCCGGGGAAGAAGCTGCTCTTCATGGGGGGCGAGTTCGGGCAATCCGCGGAGTGGAACTGCAACGGAGAACTCGATTGGTGGCTGCTCGAAGCCGGTCCCTATCATCGCGGCCTGCAGCAGTTCGTGGCCGATTTGAACCGCCTCTACCGAGCCGAGCCTGCCCTCTGGCAGCACGATTACGAACCGGATGGTTTCACCTGGATCGACTGTTCGGATGCGGCCAACAGCGTCTTGTCCTTTGTGCGGCAGGCGCCGGGAGCCGCGCCCCTGGTGGTGATCCTGAACCTCACGCCGGTCGTGCGCCCGGCCTACCGGGTCGGCCTGCCGTGCGGCGGGGACTGGCTCGAAGTGCTGAACAGCGACGCCGCACTCTACGGCGGGAGCAACCAAGGGAACCTCGGGGGCGTGTCGGCCGAAGACTACCAGGTTCATCGCCAGCCTTGGTCCGCCGCGTTCAGCTTGCCGCCCTTGGCCGCCCTGGTGTTCCGGCCGGCCAGTTGACGAACCGGCGTCCGGCACTACCTTGGCGGGCATGATTCGCAACGCATTCGGAGGCCCACCGTCGCCGGAGGAGTTCCAGCGGCAACTGCAGCAACTCTTCCAGCAGCAGTTCGCCGCCGCCCCGGGAGTCGCGCCCGCACCCGCGTCCGCCCCTTCCTCCCCCCACCCCGAGCCGGGGCCGCCGGCAGAAGACACGTTCCGCTTCGACCTGAAGCCCAAGGACGTCAAGGCTTACCTGGACCGCTTCGTGATCAAACAGGACGAGGCCAAGAAGGTCCTGGCCGTGGCCCTCTGCGATCACTATCACCACGTCCGCCTGGCGACCGCCGGCAAGGGCATGCCCAATTACACCAAGCAGAACATCATCCTGCTGGGGCCAACCGGGGTCGGGAAGACTTACCTGGTCCGCAGCCTCGCCGACTTGATCGGCGTCCCCTTCACCAAGGCCGACGCCACCAAGTTCTCCGAAACCGGCTACGTGGGAGGCGATGTCGAGGATCTGGTGCGCGACTTGGTCCGCCGGGCCGACGGCGACGTGGCGCGGGCCCAATACGGGATCATCTACATCGACGAGATCGACAAGATCGCGGCGGCCTCGAACCTCCAGGGACGGGACGTCAGCGGCCGCGGCGTCCAGACCAATCTCCTCAAGCTGATGGAGGAAACAGAAGTGCCGACCCGGGCGCCCAACGACATCGCCGGGCAGCTCCAGGCCATGCTCGAAATGACGCAGGGACGCGGTAAACGTCAGCCCGCCACCATCAACACCAAGCACATCCTCTTCGTGGTCAGCGGGGCCTTTGGCGGCTTGGAGAAGATCATCCGCAAGCGCCAGCGGGAAGCCACCATCGGCTTCGCCGCCACCGGCGGCCCCGAAGCCGATGACGCCCGCTGCTTCGAGTCGGCCGAAACACGGGACTTCCTCGAGTTCGGCTTCGAGCCCGAGTTCATTGGCCGCCTGCCGGTGCGGGTCGTTTGCCAGTCCCTGGGCGTGGACGATCTCTTCCGCATCCTGAAGGGATCGGAAGGCAGCATCATCCGGCAGTATGAGCAGTCGTTTGGCGCCTACGGGATCGAGGTGCTGTTTCAAGATGACGGATTGCAACGTATTGCGGAGATGGCGGCGGAGGAAAAGACCGGGGCGCGCGGCTTGATGACCGTCTGCGAAAGGGTGTTCCGCGATCTTAAGTTCGAGTTGCCGTCGACGCCGGTGAAGCGGTTTCCAGTGACCCGGGCGCTGGTGGAGGATCCGGCGGCGGAACTGAAGCGCCTGTTGGCGGAGCATGCGCGGGAGGAGCAGACGTTGTTGCGGGACGTGGTGGACGAGTTCGCGCGGCGGTTTACGGAGAGCCACGGGTTGGCGATACAGTTCACGCCGGAGGCGGCGGCGCGGTTGGTGGAGTTGGCCCAGGCCGAGGGGTTGCCGGTCCGCGACCTCTGCGCGGCCCGGTTCAAGGATTACCAATTCGGACTGCGCCTGATTGCCCAGAACACCGACCGCAAGGAGTTCGTGCTCGATCGCGAAGCGGTCGAGCACCCCGACAAAGTGCTGAGCGACTGGGTGGTGAGCAGTTACCGAAAGGCCTAAAAAAAAGACGGCCCAAGCGGGCCGTCTTGCAGGAGGGGTCGAGGGCGGGCGTTAGGGCCCTCAGTTGGTGGCGCGGCCGCCGACGCCTTTGGTGCCTTTGGCGATGGCTTTGGCGGGTTCCTTGGGACGGAGCGCCCGCACCGCCTTGCCGGCCTGCCACATTTCCGAGTTGCCGATGGCGGCCAGTTCGCCCTGGAGCGATTTCTGGTAGTCGGGGGCGCCGCAGGCCTTGAGGACGCGGACGCATTCGGTGCCGTTCTTGACGCGCTTGTAGAGTTCCTTGAAGACCGGGAGCACCGCCTTCCTGAAGCGCGGTTTCCAGTCCAGGGCGCCGCGTTGGGCCGTGGCGGAGCAGTTGGAATACATCCAGTCCATGCCGTTTTCGTCGACCAGGCGGATGAGGCTCTGGGTGAGTTCCTCGACCGTCTCGTTGAAGGCTTCGCTGGGCGTGTGGCCCTGGGCGCGAAGGACGTCGTATTGGGCTTCCATGATGCCGGCCAGTGCGCCCATGAGCACGCCGCGCTCTCCGGTCAGGTCGCTGAAAACCTCGTGCTGAAAGGTGGTGGGGAAGAGGTAGCCGGAGCCGATGCCGATGCCGACGGCCAGGCACCGTTCCTTGGCGCGGCCGGTGGCGTCCTGTTCGACCGCGAAGCTGGAGTTGATGCCCGCGCCGGTGAGGAAGTTCCGGCGCACGGAGGTGCCCGAACCCTTGGGGGCCACCATGATCACGTCCACATCCTGGGGCGGAACGACCCCGGTCTTCTTCTTGTAGGCGATCGAGAAGCCGTGCGAGAAGTAGAGGGCGTCGCCGGGTTTCAGGCGGGCCTTGACCAGCGGCCAGATCGCGCGCTGGGCGGCGTCGGAAACCAGCATCTGGATGATGGTGCCGCGTTGGACGGCCTCCTCGATCTCAAAGAGGGTCTTCCCAGGCTTCCAGCCGTCGGCCACGGCGCGGTCCCAGTCGCGGGAAAACGCTTTGGCCTGGCCGATGATGACATGGAAGCCGTTGTCGCGGAGGTTCAGCGACTGGGCGGGGCCTTGGACGCCGTAGCCGATGATCGCGATCGTCTCGTTCTTGAGCACTTTGCGGGCTTTGGCCATCGGGAATTCCTTCCGCGTGATGACCTCTTCGTTGACGCCGCCAAAGTTGATGATTGCCATGATGTGTCGTGTTCGTTGTGCAGCCGCAGCCTGTGAAGTGGCCGACGGCGGTTATCAGTCTGTCCGGCCACGGCGCCAAAGCGCCCGTTGCCGGCCGGCCATCCTATCGGGGGAGGCGGTCGAGTCAAGCGCCCGTCTGGGGTTATGATTTATGAATTTATGACGCGTGGAAAGGTGACAGGTTCAAAGTATCATTTCAGACTCAGCCCGTAGTCCGTGGACAATCCCCGATGCACGTGCATTGGCGATTGTCCACGAGCCGCGGATACCGCCTCCGTCTCGCGACCGGACATCCGTGGATCGGATGCACAGACCCTCGGTTGGCCTTCGAAATGCCATCACCCGGCGCATTGCCGCCCGTCCCGGCGCCAGGACAATCCTGGATGCACGTGCATCGGGGATTGTCCATGGCCGAAACACCGAACCTGTCACCCTGGCGATGAGACTTGGCTCCAGGCCAGGATGAAACCCCAGCCTGGAGCCGCATCAACCCGGGGAGAGCGTCGGGCGACGCAAAAGGCTGGCCAGCCCA
>CAZVRY010000452.1:0-4239 GCA_964629545.1 uncultured Verrucomicrobiota bacterium
GAACGGCTCTTGGGGATCGCTGAAATCATCGATGAACTGGGTGCCCGGTACCACCTTGACGAACTGCTGCGTCGCGGTCGTGGGAACCGCCATGCACAGTTCGCCGTGTCGTTTGTAGATGGGCTCCGGCCAGGGGGTCCACACCGCGTTGCTGGCGAGCGAACTGGTTCCGACGACGATCTGTTCCTCGGCGGTGTTCTCCGGCCACGACACCCAGGCCGCTCTCTCGCTGCCCAGGTACGAGCTCGGGTAGATATCATACTCGAGGTTGTCCAGCCTCAGCTCCGCCAAACCCTGCAGGCCGTCCGTGACCTGATGGATCCCCACCCAGGCGACCGTGACGTCGTCTGCGTACGGGCTACCGACATCGGGTGCAAAGATCTTCCAGCCATGGGGCGCCGGGTCGGGCGCGAGCCAGTTACGTCCGGGGTCGTCCATCACGATCCGCTCGAAGAGGACCCACTGGCTGGTCTTGTCGATGACCTTGACCCCGACGTACAAGGCCTCGCCGACGGGCGTGAGGGTCAGCACCAGGACCACGTTCCGGCTCTTCACCGGGCAGGGCTGCCAGAAGGGCAGGCTGAAGCCGTCGGCTTGAGACCATTTCACCAAGCCGATCTCATCTCGGTCTCGGATGAGCAGATACTCACCCCCTCGGGCATTCATCGTGCCCAGGTAGGCGAAGACGTTATCCTGGTTGGCCGAAACGAGATCCACGCGCAGTTCGAGGGTCTGTCGCGGGCGCACGGGGAGGTTCGTCAGATAATACACGTTCCCGAAGGTGTTCAGGGGATTGTCCGGGGTGGTCGCGGTCTTAAAGTCGGCCGTGAACTGCAACTGTTGATCCACAATGATGTTCGTGACGACCCCGCTCGGATCGTTCTCGCCGTCCCATTTCGGAGGACCGTTGAAATCGTCCAGGACCACGGCGTGGCTGGTAGCCACGGCGAGGGCGAAGCTCGCGAGCAGTGCGGCGGTCTTCGTTCGGGTCGAGTGCTGGTTAGTTAGCTTGGACTTGCATTCGATGGTGTTCATTTTCACCTTGGTTGTGTTTCTGTTCCGGGGTAGTTGGCAGTCCTTCGCATGCCGGATGCCAGGGAAGGCAGTTGGGCCTGAGTCGTAGCCGCAGGGAAGAAGTGGGGCTGGGCCATGCCCCAGAGGTATCCTGCCCCGCGTAGCGGTTTCCGATGCGGGGAGCGAGTTTCCCAAGCCCGTGCAGGCCAAGGGCTTTCGATCCATCCTCGACGCAACCAGCCGCGTGGGTGAGCGGCAGCAGGTGCCGCGGCTTTCGCGGAGCCAGGCGGTTCCACGCTAGTCAGGAAAACGTCGGCGATCGCGTCCGCGGGCGTTCGCCTATTCAAGATCGCCTTGGAGCTAATCAAGCCAATCAAGACTATCGGACGTGATTCTTGAATAGCCTCCGCGCCCTTCCCATCCCCGCTCGGCAGCCTCGGTGCGCTCTGCGGGACTTGAATCAGGACAAGGATGGCATTCACCTCGGCCAGGCCGCTCTGGTCGGGCGATCAGCATCCCGGCAACGTCTGGGACGTGGCCGCGGCATCCAACAGCCCGGGAAAGGGGCAATGCTCGCAGAGGGCGTTGGATTGCTGGCAGAAATCGCGTTCGATCTGGAGGAGACCCTGCTGGAGGGCGGCGGTGCGGAAAAAGCGCGGACGCGGGCCGCCGAGCATCCGTTGTCGGGCAAGGCGCAGCGTGGCGTTATCCTCAGCGGCGGGCCAGGCAAAGTAGCGCTGTTCTGCCACCTGTCGCAGTGGGTGGTTGGCGCCGATGACGGCGCGCATTCGGAGCCAGGGCAGGATGACGTTGATCGCAAGGTCGGTGACCCGTTGCGGGCCGAGGAGCGGTTGCGGACGGGCGAGACGGCGGGCGTGGAGGTTCCAGTGCCAGGACCAGAATGGATCGGGCTCGCCCTGGAGCACCCGCATCAGTTCCGCGGGTTCGCGGACAGGTGGGAGATCGGCGGCAAGCCAGGATTCGAGGCGTTGGGGCAGATCGCCCGCGATCAGCCATTGCGCGGCCAGGGCGAGTCGGCGTTGAGGATGGTTCGAGGGCCGGAACCCGTGGAACCGCCAGATCCTCTCCGGCAGTGCGATGGCATCGTAGGTCTCCTTTTCCCGCCACCAGAGATCCCAGGCGCGTCGGGTGTAATCGTCGACCGTGGGGCGGGACCTTGTCAGTTCGGCGGGAAGGAGGCCGCCCACGCCGAGCAGCCGGGTGTGGAGTTGAAACCGATCCGGGACCTCGGCGGAATCGAGCAATTGCGGCAGGAGTTCGGCGAGGCGGCGCATGGGCCAGACGTTGTGTTTGTAGCCGAGCGCGGCGAAGAGGGCCTCCTGGAGGGCTTGATTCCATCCGACCTCGCGGGCGCGGGCGGCGAGTTCCTGGCCCTTGCGTTGGAGGCGGACCTCGGCGGCTTGACGGAGGAGCTCGCGCAGGCCGGCATCGGGCCAATCGCGGAGGAGCGGCTGACAGCGGCCACGCATGGAGTCGGGCAGAAGGGTCTCGACCCCGAGCCAATGACGCAGCTCGTCGAGTGGCGAGTCGAGCTGCCCCTGGAGCACCAGGGTGGGCAATGAACCGGGTTTGGCGGAACCGGGTGCCCAGACCACGTGGAGGCGGACGCCGCGATAGGCGGGGTTCACGTCATGCCCGTGGCCGTGCCAGGCGGACGGGTGCAGATCGATTTCCACATCCCCGGTTTGGGGAAAGTCATCGTTGAACTGGATCAACGCGTCGCGGAAATCGGGGCCGGCCTCGTGATTCCAGAACCCAGGGTGCAGAACCCGGAGGGCTCGGCCGTCGCCGGTGACGAGGCCGTCGCGGCGGAGGCGTTGGTGGAGCCAGATCGTCTGCAGGAACCGTTCGGTGGGCGTGCCGTCGGGAGATTCCCTGAGCAGGAGGACGCGCAGCGCCTGGGCGCGCCACTGGGCGTAATCGATTGACGGGAACGAAACCACCTGACCGTTGCTTTTGCGTCAGTGGTTCGGCAAAGTCAAGCGTGTTGATGACCATGAATGAGAAGATTGACCGGGTGCATGGTGGCGGGCGGACGCTGGTGCTGTTGCTGGTAGTGGGGCTATGGGGATTGGCCCTGGCGCGGGGGAGCGAGCTGCCGGAGCGGCGTGACGCGGTAGTCGAGGTGGTGGAGCGGGTGATGCCGAGCGTGGTGAACATCGCGACCGAGGAGATCGTTGAGTATCGGGATCCATTCGAGCAGATGTTCCGTGAATTCTGGGGGCCGTACTATCGGCGGCGGCCGGCCGACACCCGTTACAGTCTGGGGTCCGGCGTGATCATGGACGAAGAGGGCTGGGTGTTGACCAACATGCACGTGGTCCAGCGCGCCCGGCGGGTCTGGGTTCAGCTCGCCGATGGGCGCGAATTCGAGGCGCAACCGCGGATTGTGGGAACGGCGCGGACGGACGTGGCGTTGCTGCAAATCCTGGCGAAGGAGGGAGAGCGGTTTCCGGCGATCCAGTTTGCGGCGGATGACGATCTGATGTTGGGGGAGACGGTATTGGCTTTGGGCAATCCCTTTGGGCTGGGGGGATCGGTGAGCCGGGGGATACTGAGTTCGAAGAACCGGCGACCGCCGCGCGAGGACGAGCCGCTTTACATTGCGGACTGGCTGCAGACGGACGCGGCGATCAACCCGGGGAGCAGCGGGGGGCCGTTGGTGAATTTGCATGGGAGGTTGATCGGGCTAAGCGTGGCGGTTTATCGCGAGGGTCAGGGGATCGGCTTCGCCATTCCGGTCAAGCAGGTGGTCGAGGCGCTGGCGGAGATCGTCACGCCGGAAGTCAATCAGTCGCTCTGGTTCGGCGGCCGGTTGCGGCCCGGCCTGCCGCCGTTGAGCTTCCTCTCCGTGCAACCGGGGAGTCCGGCCGACGCGGCGGGTTTAAAAGCCGGCGACCGGCTGATCGCGGTGAACGGCCAGGCGCCGGCGGGGTTCATGGATGCGGTGAACCGGATTGGGAGCAGTCCCGGGAGAGTGGCATCGCTGGACGTGCGCCGTGAAGGAGAGACGCGGACGGTTCAGATCACCTTGAAACCGCTGATGGAACTGATCGATCAGCGACTCGGTTTGTCGGTGCAGGAATTGACTTCCGATTTGGCCCAGCGGTTCGGCTACAACCCGCGCGACGGGTTGCTCATCGCCGACGTGAGCCCGGATGGGCCGGCGGCGGGGTTGGACCTCCGGCCGGGCTATCTCCTGGT
>CAZVRY010000453.1:0-4230 GCA_964629545.1 uncultured Verrucomicrobiota bacterium
TCAAGTCCACCGCCGGCGTCCGAGCGACCTCTCCCCGCGAACCTGTCACCCTGTTGTCCCCCCACCAACCCGCCTCCACTTTGAACCTGTCACTTTTCCTGCACCTCTGCGCCTCTGCGGGAGAACCACCCCCCGCCGGGCACGCACCCGGTCCCGGTCCCGCGCCCCCCCCGCTCCGACGCGGCCGCATCAGGACCACCGGCTGGCCTTGGCTCCCGCAGGGGCGCAGAGGCGCAGCGGACCGGACCCCATCACGGTTGCTGGGCCGCACAACACGCCGGCCACCCTGAGCCACGCAAAGTGACGCAACGAACCACCACGAACCTGTCACCCAGTCAGCCGATCGCCGCGTTGACCTCCCTCTCGACGCGAGTTCGCGCCACGAAGCTGCCACCCTGCAATCCGGCCAGGACCCTGAACCTGTCACCTTTCCAGACAAGGACCCTGAACCTGTCACCTTTCCAGACAAGGCGTCGGTCAACCCAGCGGTTCATGCCTCGTCGGTCTGAAGGACAGCCTGTTAGGATTAGGAGGGGGGAAATAGGAGGGGGAGATGGTGGGAGAATGAGGCCAGGGGCGCCTCCTCTCCCCGCGCCTCTCCTCCGGCCGACGGAGCGGAGGGAGTCATGAACCGTGGGGCACGGCGTTGCCCTTCATGTTCGCCCTCAATTCATGGTGGTGTAACCTTTTTGCCGGACGCGGCTCGGGTCCTTGGTCTGGCCATGCGATTTACGTCAACTCTGTTCCTCCTCCCCCTCCTGCTGGCCGGTTGCACCAAACCGGCGGACACCACGGTCACTGCGCCGCCTCCCCCGCCGGTCCCCCCCGACGTCCAAACCGCCATCGCACAGCGAGGCAAGGCCATCGCGATGGAGGCCTTTTCCCTGCTCAGCTCCAATCTCCAGTCCGCCCTGCAAGCGGGCGGCGTGACCAACGCCATCCCCTTCTGCAGCCTGGCGGCTTCGCCCCTGACGAGCGGCATCGCCACCCAACACGGCGTCCGCCTGCGGCGCGTCACCCACAAGGCCCGCCAACCGGCCGCCCAAGCCGACCCGCAGGAAGCGGCCATTCTGGAGTCTTTCCAGGCCGCTCTCCGGGCCGACACGACCACCAATCCCCCACCGCCCATCGTGACCAACCTCCTGGCCGGACATCTCACCTTCTTCGCCCCCATCGTCCTGAATCACGACCTCTGCCTCCAATGCCACGGCGAACCCGGCGGCGACGTCACCTTCGAAAACCTGGCCGTCATTCGACGGCTCTATCCCCACGACCAAGCGGTCGGCTTCCAGCGAGGCCAACTGCGCGGAGCTTGGCGCATCGACTTTCCCAACGAGCGGAGCCGGTAAACGAGCGGAGAAACGGCGTCCGCCCAACGCCCGGCGACAAACCGCGGCTCGCACGTTGCGCTCTCGATCCTTGCCATCACCGGGATCCGCGACCAGCGGACCTGGAGTAACCGCGGCCTGCGCGGATGGCGCGGATAGCCCCTGGGATCGGACGACGCGGTCCTTCAGGGTGCCATCAACCCCACCGAGGTCCTCGATGCTGCTACGGCCCTGACAAGCGCACCCGGTAGAACTCGCGGGGACGATCCGCCACGGGCTGCAACCCTCTCACGGTAAT
Source organism: uncultured Verrucomicrobiota bacterium (assembly GCA_964629545.1). Taxonomy (GTDB): domain Bacteria; phylum Verrucomicrobiota; class Verrucomicrobiia; order Limisphaerales; family CAZVRY01; genus CAZVRY01. The sequence goes on from CAZVRY010000453.1 coordinate 1,627, forward strand.
CTCCACCCGCCCCTCCTCGGCCGGCCCCACCCGCACCAGGGCCAGCCCGCTCCAAACCCCAGCCCCGTTCCTCGTCGCAATCGTCAACCACGGATCCCCCACTCCCAGATCGGCGCTCGCCTGGACCTCCAACACCACTCCATTCGTCGCCCCTTCGAGCAGCGAAAACACCACCCCCGGATACCAGTCCGGCGCCCCCGGAACGGGCACCAGGCGTAAGGGTGCCGTCAGACCCACTTCCGCCGGATCGACCGCCTGCGTATAGGAGGCTGGGGCCAGCGTGTTGGCTGAAGTGAGCGGCTCCTGCGACCCGAGCACCGCGATCAACTCGTCCTCACTCGGGTCCAACGCCCCATCGCCATCGGAGTCGTGAAACACCCCCACCCCCGGCACCTCGAGCAACGGCGATGCACCCAGCAAGTAGTCGCCCGCCCCACCCGCCAACCGCAAACGATCTCCCTGGGCCGGCGCAAAATCCTCGACCACCGCATACCCGTCCCACCCCGGCGAACCCGCCGACCGGTCGTCGTAGTAGCGGCGGTCGCCCTCGCCCAGCACAAACGTGTCCGCGCCCGCGCCCCCGTGCAACCGATCGATCTCCTGCGCCCCGCCGCCGCCATCCAGCGTGTCATTCCCCCCCTCGCCGCGCAGCGTGTTCGACTGGGCGTTGCCGGTCAAGCGGTTGGCGATCGCGTTCCCCACCCCTACCCGAGCCCCACCCGTCAACACAAGGTTCTCCACATACAGCGGCAGCGTGAAGTCGATACTCGCCCGCACCGTGTCCGTCCCGAAACCCGCCGGGGACGTCTCCCCAACGATGGTGTCCCCAGGATCGTCCACGATATACGTGTCGTGCCCCGGCCCTCCCTCCAGGCGATCCGCCCCGGGCCCGCCATCGAGCCAATCGTTGCCGCCGTTCCCATCGAGCACATCATCGCCCCCCTCCCCCATGAGCCGGTCGCTCCCGTTCGTCCCCGAGACTGTGTCGCCCTTGGAAGTGCCCGTGAGGATCAGATGCTCGAACGCCGAGACGTTGATCTGATCCAGCAACAGGCCGGTGCTCAACTGACGCCGCTGATGCTGGCCCATCCCGTTGTAGGTCACCCCGCCCGTGTCCGCATCGTCCCCCACCGAATAGTCCAAGATCACCGAATCGTCCCCTGCCCCCGGCGCGACCACGTCAATCCCCAGTCCCGGGTTAAGGGTGTCGTTCCCCCCGCGGAGCACGATCTGGTTATTAAACCGGGCACTTAAGAGCAGCACGTCGTCGCCAGCGCCCGTGGTCACGGCGGCAAACCGCTCGAAGCCCCGCAGGTAAGACCCGTTCGCAAACTCCAGGTCCGTCGGCGCCCCCTCGTCGAACACGACCGGCTCCGTCGTGGAACCTAGGTCCACCGACAACGTGTCGAACCCTGGACCGCCATCGAAGTAATACCGCGTCGCCGCGTCCGCCGCCGTCCGATCCGACCCGGGATAGCGAATATTGACAACCTGGTCGTCCCCCGGGCCTGCGTCCGCCCAATCGACCCCATAGCTGGACATGTAATTGTCCGTGTGCACGAACTCGATATAGTCGTTCCCCGCCCCGCCCACCACCGTGTCGTTCCCCGCCCCGGCATACAGCCCGTCATCCCCGTCCCCTCCATCGAGATAATCGTCCCCCCCGCGTCCCACCAAGGTGTCGTCGCCCCCCAACCCGATAAAGCGGTCGGGCCACGCCCCATAGACGAGCTCGCCGTACATCCGGTCCGCCGCGTTGCCCCCCGTGATGTGGAAGGCCTCGACGTAACGATGCTTGTGCAACGGCTGGCTCCCGAGCCCCAACGTGATGGCCTCATCACACGCACACGCATTCGGATCCATGAACACCCCCAACTCGTTCGCCTCCGGCAACCCCGAGTAATCGATCACCAACGTGTCCACCCCGTCCCCACCGTAAATCCGATCGAAACTCAGCCCCCCCTCCTGCCGCAACCCGGGATACCCGCGCAGCGGATAAAACACGTTGGGCCCAGCGTCGCCGCTGAGCGTGTCGATATGCTCCGTCCCCACAATGTTTTCGAAGTTCGCCATGGTCATCCCCGCGGCCGCCCCACTCAACGCCCCGCTCGATAAACTCACATTCACCCCCGCGATCGCCTGCTCGAACGACAGCGTGTCGTTCCCCTCACCCCCATCCACATGGTCCCGCGTGCGCAAGTCCGCCTCGCCCACCTTGTAAAACCCTCGCCAATCCGCCGTCACCCAGTCGTCCCCAGGCCCCGCCTCCACCACCTTGCTCCAGTAGACCGGTTCCTCCCGCGCCGCCAAACGAATCACATCGTCACCCTGCGTCCCCCGCAGCGTGCCCAAGGTCTGCATGTTCAGAAACTGGTCGCCATCCGGGAACGCCAACGTGTTGTTCGTGCCCACCACAAACACCAGCGCCGCCAGCTTGTCCGAGTAATCCGCAGACAACCGGTTCGTCCCCGGCCCCCCATCCAGCAAATCCACCGACCCTAAATCCATCGTGACCAAATGGTCGTCCCCCGCCCCCCCATACACCTCGTCTCGCCCCTCACCCCCGTCCAACTCGTCGTCATCCCCTTGCCCATGCAAAACATC
>CAZVRY010000454.1:0-4219 GCA_964629545.1 uncultured Verrucomicrobiota bacterium
GGGGCGGCCGTGGTGGGGGAGGTCTTCGGGTTGGCGGAGGACCTTCATGGGGAGTGGGCCGGCAGGGTCTGGGTGAGGGAAGGGTTGGCGGGTGGGTGGTGGGGGGCGGGGTTAGGAGGTGAGTTTGAGGAAGGGGATGACGCGTTGTTGGAGTTGGTCGATCGGGAGCTGGAGGAGGGTGGCGAGGGGGAGGGCGTCACGGACCTCGAACTTGCCGGAGGCGGTGCGGCGGAGGGAGGCGAGGTGGGCGCCGCAGCCGGCCTTTTCGCCGAGTTCGTGGGCGAGCGTGCGGACGTAGGTGCCTTTGGTGCAGGCGACGCGGAATTGGCCGAGGGGTTCCTGGTAATGGGAGAAATGGAAGCTATAGATATGGATGAGGCGGGGTTTCCGTTCCACTTCGAGGCCTTTGCGGGCCAGTTTGTAGAGGGGGACGCCGTCTTTCTTGACGGCGGAGACCATGGGAGGGGTTTGGAGGATGTCGCCGACGAAGGACTTGGCCATTTCGTTGAGGGTATCGAGGGAGAGGGGAGGGACGGGGAGGGAGGCGGTGAGTTCGCCGTCGGCGTCGTAGCTGTCGGTGGCCTCGCCGAACTTGACGGTGCCTTCGTAGACTTTGTCGTCGGCCATGAGTTTTTCGGACAATTTGGTGCCGCGTCCGAGGACGACGACGAGGAGGCCGGTGGCGTTGGGGTCGAGGGTGCCGCAGTGGCCCACTTTTTTGATACCGAAGGTGCGGCGGAGGTGGTCGACGACGTCGTGGGAGGTGGGGCCGACGGGTTTATCGACGAGGAGGGCGCCGTCGAGGGGGTCGAAGACGTGCATGGGGGGTTAGGTGGCGGCGGGGGAGGCGGCTTTGAGGGCGGCTTTGAGGGCGGAGAGGATGCGGCGTTGGGCGGAGAGGGGGGTGCCGGCGAGGCGGGCGCCGGCGGCGGCGGGGTGGCCGCCGCCGCCGAAGCGGTTGGCGATGGTATTGACGTTCACGCGGTCGGTTTTGGAGCGGAGGCTGACGCGGATGAGGTTGGGTTCGAGTTCTTCAAAGACGCAGGCGATGATGACGGGTTCGATGGAGCGGATATGGTCGATGAGGCCTTCGCTGTCGGCGGTTTCGGCGCCGGTTCGTTCGTAATCGCGGCGGCGGAGCCAGAAGTAGGCGATTTGGTTTTGGTAGGTGAGCTTGAAGCTGTTGTAGACGTGGCGGAGGAGTTTGACGCGTGGGAGGGGGAAGGACTGATAGACCTCGTGGCAGATGCGTCCGAGGTTGGCGCCGCGGCGGACGAGTTCTGCGGCGACGTGGAGGGTGGGTGGGCGGGTGGAGGGGTATTGGAAGGAGCCGGTGTCGGTGGAGACGGCGGTGAAGAGGCAATCGGCGATGCGCGGGGTGATGGCCCAGTTGGCTTCGCGGAGGAGGCGGAAGATGAGTTCGCCGGTGGAGGGTTCGCGTGGGGAGACCCAATTGACATCGGCGAAGCGCGTATTGCTGGCGTGGTGGTCGATGTTGATGAAGAGGCGGCGTTGGGCGATGCAGGGTTCGACCGGGCCGAGTCGCTCGAGGCTGGCGGCGTCGGCGGCGATGACGCAGTCGAATTGGCGATCGGGTTGGGGGCGGGTCAGGAGGCCGTCGGGGTCGAGGAAGGCGAGTTTTTGGGGGACGGGGTCGGCGTTCCAGCAGGTGACGGTCTTGTCTTGGGCTTGGAGGGCGAGGGCGAGTCCGAGTTGGGAGCCGATGCAATCGCCGTCGGGGCGGACGTGGCCGACGATGCAGATGGAGTGGCTATCGCGGAGGCCGTTGAGGATGCGGTCGATGATTTTGAGCCGCGGCTTCATGGCGTTTCCGGGGGGTGTTCGAGGTCATCCAGGATGGCGAGGACCCGGTTGCCGCGTTCGATGGATTCGTCGAGGATGAAGGTGAGGAGTGGGGTGTAGCGGAGGACGATGGCGCGGGCGAGGATGCCTTGGATGCGTTTGCGGTCTTGCTCGAGTTGGTCGAGGGCGCGTTTTTTCTGGGCGGGCTGGCCGACGACGCCGACGTAGACGCGGGCGGATTGGAGGTCGCCGGCGACGTCGACTTCATTCACGGTGATGAGGCCGACGTCCTCGACGGGGAATTCGCGGCGGATGATTTCGCCGAGTTGGCGTTTGAGCAATTCGGAGACGCGTTGCTGGCGGATGCGTTGCATCGTAATGGGGGTGGGGCGGGTGGGGCCTCCGGCGAGGCGGCAACCCGTCGCACCGCGTCGGCGGAGCCGGTTCAGGTCAGTTTCTGCGCGGTCTTTTCGAGGGTATAGCACTCGATCGCGTCGCCGGGGATGAAGTCATCGAAGCCGTCGAGGCGGATGCCGCATTCCATGCCGGCGCGGACCTCGTTGACCTCGTCCTGGAAGCGGCGGAGGCTGAGGGAGACGCCTTCGAAGATGAGGTTTTTGCGGCGCATGACGCGCATTTTGCCTTTGACGAGGCGGCCGCTGCTGACGACGCAGCCGGCGACTTTGCCGCCTTTGGAGAGTTCGAAGATTTTCCGGACTTCGGCGGAGCCCATGACCACTTCGCGGACGAGGGGGTCAAGGAGGCCGGCCATGGCTTCTTTGACCTGGTCGATGAGTTCGTAGATGATGGCGTAGAGTTTGATCTGGACGCCTTCACGTTTGGCGAGTTCGGGGACGGAGTTATCGACGCGGGTATGGAAGCCGAGGATGATGGCTTTGGAGGCGGAGGCGAGCATGACGTCCTCCTTGGTGATGGTGCCGACGGCGTGGTGGATGACTTCGAGGGCGACCTTGGTGGACTCGATTTTCTTGAGGGCTTCGACGATGGCCTCGACGGAGCCTTGGGTATCGGCTTTGACGACGACCTTGAGGAGTTTGGCTTGTTCTTGGGCGAGGGTATCGAAGAGGTTTTCGAGGGTGACTTTGGGTCGGCGTTCCTGGAGTTCCTGGGCTTTGGCGGCAAGGGTGCGTTCCTCGCAGATCTGGCGGGCGGTCTTTTCGTTTTCGGCCACGTAGAATTCCTCGCCGGCCTCCGGGATGCCGTTAAGGCCGAGGAGCTTGACGGCGACGGAGGGCCCGGCTGATTTCTGGCGTTTGCCTTCTTCGTCGATGAGGGCGCGGACCCTGCCGTAATGCTGGCCGCAGACGACGGTGTCGCCCACGTTGAGGGTGCCTTTACGGACGAGGACGGTGGCGGTGGGGCCGCCTTGTTCGAGGCCGGATTCGACGACGTTGCCCTTTGCGCGGCGGTTGGGATTGGCCTTGAGTTCGCGCATATCGGCCTGCAGGACGATCATCTCAAGGAGGCGATCGATGCCTTGTTTGGCCAGGGCGGAGACATCGACGAAGATGGTCTCACCGCCCCATTCATCGGGGACGAGGCCTTTTTCCTGGAGTTGTTGGCGGACGCGGAGGGGGTTGGCGTTGGGGTGATCGATTTTGTTGACGGCGACGATGATGGGGACCTGGGCGGCCTGGGCGTGGCTGAGGGCTTCCAGGGTTTGGGGCATGACGCCGTCGTTGGCGGCGACCACGAGGATGACGATGTCGGTGACTTTAGCGCCGCGGGCGCGCATGGCGCTGAAGGCGGCATGGCCTGGGGTATCGAGGAAGGTGATTTGGGCGGTGGTATCTTTGCGATCGGGGTGGGGGACGCAGATGGTATAGGCGCCGATGTGTTGGGTGATGCCTCCGGCTTCGCTGGCGGTGACGTTGGTCTTGCGGATGACGTCGAGCAAGGATGTCTTGCCGTGGTCGACGTGTCCCATGATGGTGACGACGGGGGCGCGCGGTCGGAGATCTTCGGGTTTATCCTGCTCGTCGAGGTCGGCGTCGGTGGGCGCGACGGGGGCGCTGACGCCGGTGCCGGTGCGGATTTTCCGTTCGATTTCGAATTTGACGCCGTGTTTGGCGCAGAGGCGGGTGGCGATGGCCTCGTCGATGGTTTGGTTGACGTTGGCGAAGACGCCCATCTCCATGAGGTCGGCGATGAGCTGGAAGGGTTTGCGTTTGAGTTGGTCGGCGAGGTCGCGCACGACGACGGGTGGTTTCATCATGACCACGGGGGCGTCGGCGGGAAGGCCGGTTTTGGGCTGGCCGGCTTGGGGTGATCCTGCCGGTTGGCGGGCACCGAATTGACCTGGCCGGTTACCGGCGGAGGGAGGCGCGGAGTAGGGCCGGCCGGTCTGGAAAGGCCGTCCGGGAGGTCCCGCGCGGGAGGGGGTTGGGGGGCGGGG
>CAZVRY010000455.1:0-4198 GCA_964629545.1 uncultured Verrucomicrobiota bacterium
GAATTTCATGGCGTTGCCGAACAGTGTGGGGGCGGTGAAATCGGCGCCTGGGGGGTTCATGTTGTGGGGGGCGGCGCCGAAGGATCGGGGATGGGAGGAGGGGGCGTTGGTGGCGGCGGTGGACGATGGGGCGGTGAAGGTGAACCACGCGTGGTTCCGGGGGGGATGGTTTGACAGTCTGACGATGGCGTGGAAGGAGATTGAGGAGGGGGCGTGTCCGGAGCGGGCGCCGGTGACGGAGGGTGCGCCGTCGCCGGGGGCGACGTTGAGCGTGCCGTTTCGGTTGGAGGCGGGGGCGACGAAGACGATCGTGCTGCGTTTGGCGTGGTATGTGGGGCAGACGAACCTGCGATTTGGGAAGGACAGGCAGGGCGCGGAGGGTGCGGCCACCTACACGCCATGGTATGCGGGGCGTTTTGCCGGGGTGGGGGAGGTGTCGGATTATTGGCGGGAACACTACGCGACCTTGCGCGCGGCGGCGCAGCGGTTCAGTGACTGCTTTTACGACACGAACTTGCCGGCCGAGGTGGTGGAGGCTGTGGCGGCGAACCTGACCATCCTCAAGTCGCCGACGGTGTTGCGGCAAGCGGATGGGGCGTTGTGGGCGTTCGAGGGGTGCAGCGACGGGGGGGGATGTTGTCACGGGTCGTGCACGCACGTGTGGAACTACGCGCAGGCGATGCCGCATTTGTTCGCGTCGTTGGAGCGGAGTCTGCGCGAGACGGAGTTTGGGGCATCGCAGGATGAGCGGGGGCATCAGCAGTTTCGGGCGGCGCTGCCGATTCGGCCGCAGGTGCACGATTTCCATGCGGCAGCGGACGGGCAATTGGGTGGGATCATGAAGGCGCATCGGGAGTGGCGGATCAGTGGGGACACGGCTTGGCTGCGCCGCTGGTGGCCTCGGATTGTGGCGAGCATGGAGTACTGCGTGGCGACATGGGACCCAGGGCGGAGGGGGTGGTTGGAGGAGCCGCATCACAACACCTACGACATTGAGTTTTGGGGGCCGGACGGGATGTGTACGAGTTTTTACCTGGGGGCGTTGGCGGCGATGGTTCGGATGGGGACGGCGTTGGGGGAGGACGTGGAGGCCTATGCGGGGCTGTTGCAGCGGGGGTTATCGTTGTGGGAGGGGGAGTTGTTCGACGGGGAGTACTTTGTGCAGAAGATCCGCTGGGAGGGCTTGCGGGCGAAGAGTCCCTTGGAGGTGCAGAGTTTTGGGGGCGGGTATTCGACGGAGGCGCGGGTCTTATTGGAGAAGGAGGGGCCGAAGTATCAATATGGGGCGGGGTGTTTGGCGGATGGGGTGTTGGGGGCGTGGCTGGCGTGGGTGTGTGGGGTGGGGCAGGTGGGGGACGCGGCCAAGATCCGGAGCCATTTGCGGTCGGTGTATCGGTACAACCTGAAGCGGGATCTTACGGATCACCCGAATCCGCAGCGTCCTTCGTATGCGTGCGGGGCGGAGGGTGGGTTGTTGTTGTGCACGTGGCCGAAGGGGGGCGCCTTATCGCTGCCGTTTGTGTATTCGAACGAGGTGTGGACGGGCATCGAGTATCAGGTGGCGTCGCACCTGATGATGATGGGTTTAGTGGAGGAGGGGTTGGAGGTGGTGCGGGCGTGTCGGGATCGCTACGACGGGCGGGTGCGGAATCCCTTTAACGAGTACGAGTGTGGGCACTGGTATGCCCGGGCGATGTCGTCGTATGGGCTGCTGCAGGGGTTGACGGGGGTGCGGTATGACGCGGTGGAGCGGACGCTGTATGTGGCGCCGCGGATTGCGGGTGATTTCCGGTGTTTTCTGGCGACGGCGACGGGGTATGGGACGGTGGGGCTGCGGCGGGGGAAGCCGTTTGTGGAGGTGAAGGCTGGGCGGATCGAGGTGGAGCGGATCGAGGTGGAGCGCGGGTGAGCGGTGCGGGTCAGGTGGGGCTGGTGCGGTGGGGGGGCCCGGAGGTTAGCGGCGGATCTCGTAGCACCAGAGGGTGTGGTGGTCGCGGAGGTAGAGGTGACCGTGGGCGACGACGGGATAGGCCCAGGCCTTTTCCATGGGGTTGGAGCGGGCGGGCGGGTTGGGAGGGGTGAAGCGGCCGCGTTCGCGGTAGCCTTCCGGGTTTGCCTCGACGAGGGCGACGTCGCCGTTTTCGCCGTGGAGGTAGAGTCGGTCTTCGGCCAGGCAGATGGAGGCCGCGCCGATGGCGCGGTGTTCCCAGCGGATGTGGCCGGTGGCGAACTCGACGCAGAGCAGGGCTTGGGCGGTGGTGCCGTAGAGGAAGGGACCGGCTTTGACGGCGCCGCCGATGGCGGTGGGGAGTTTGGCTTCGAAGTAGAGTTCCTCCGGGGCGATGGTTCCGTCCTGGGCGGCGAGGCGCACGGCGCCTCCGCCGGTGCCGGCTGAGCCGAAGTAGATGGAGTCTCCGTCGACGACCGGGGTAGGGATGTTGGCGTTGAAGCGGCTGGTGGCTTTGGGGAATCGCCAGAGGGGTTGGCCGGACTGGGGGTCGACGCCGACGAGGCCTTTTTGGAGGAGTTGGACGTAGTGCTTGCGGCCGGCGGCTTCGACGACCTGGGCGGAGGCATAGGCGGCGTCGCCGGCTTCGGGGAGGGCACACCGCCAGAGGGGGTCGCCGGTGAGTCGGTTGAGTGCGAGCAAGGTGGCTTCTGGGCCGCCTGGGGTGCAGAGGAGGGTGGGGCCGTCCACGAGCGGGGATTCTGCGTAGGCCCAGGTGCCGGCGACGCCGCCGAAGTCGGTGCGCAGGTGGCGGCGCCAGCGGACCTTGCCCGTGGCGGCGTCGAGGCAGGCCAGGTCGCCGTCGGAGCCCAGGGCGTAGAGGGAGTCGCCGACCAGCGTGGGGGTGGAGCGGGCGGCGGGGAACTTGGGTTGCTGGTTCGGCTTGCCGACCTGGCCGAGTCGGGTGGACCAGAGTTTGGCGCCGTCCGCGGTATTGCGGGCCTCGACGGATTCGTGTTCGAGGCCGTCGTTGGAGAGGACGTAGAGGCGGTTGCCTTGGATGGCGGGGGTGGAGTAACCGGATCCGAGGTCCTGGATTTGCCAGGCGAGGCGGGGTCCTGCGGTTGGCCATTCGGGCAGGAGGCCGGTTTCGGTCGATCGGCCATCGCGGGCGGGACCGCGCCACTGGGGGTAATCGGCGGCTGGCAGGAGGCCCGCGAGGGTCAGGACCAGGAGGAGTGGGATGGCCGGTGTTGAGCGAACTGGGCGGCGGAGGCGGGTCGGGGCTGGGGGAGCGGGCTGGGGTGGGCGAGGGGTAATCATGGAGGGCAGGATAGTGGTCGTGGCCGGATTTTCAACCCGGGCGACCAGGTTCGGGGAAAGCCGCGCGAGGGGTCGAAGGGCGCGCGGGCGCTCGTGGGCGGCCGCGTTGCCCCCGGCGGACGACGGGCGGCAAGGGCGGGCCGGCGTCGAGACATCGCGTGGCAGTGGACCAGGGATGCGGTCAGGGGGTGGCGGAGCTGCGCAAGAAGGCGTTCAGGTCGGCGAGTTTGTCGGTGTTGATGAGGTCCACGCCGGCTTCGCGCTGGGTTTGCCAGAGGGAGGGGCGGTCGGGGGCGCCCCAGAACCGGAGGCGCCGGTTTTGGGCGTGGGCTTTTTGGACGAGTTGGGCGAGGTGTTGGCGTTCGGCGTCGGGCATGGGGCCTTCGCCGCGCCAGGTGAAGTGGTTGCCCCAGCTATCGCTGACGAGGGGGACGAGGTGGGGGGAGGGGTTGGCGTCGAGGTCGGGGGGGCGGCCGTCGAGGGCGGCGAGTCGGACGGGTTCTTGGGCGAGGAGTTGGGAGGGGCGATTGCCGCTGAGGATGGCGGTGACGGCGTTGGTGCGGGTGCCGTCGGGGCGGAATTCGGTGAGGATGTCGGCGTATTGTTGGAGGACGACGCGGAGGGCCTGGTAGGTAGGTTCGGCGGGGGTTTTGAGGTCGATGAGGAGGGTGAGGGAGGGGCCGCCTGGGTAGATGCGGCCGCCGTGGGAGCGGGCGCGTTGTCGGAGGGGATCGAGGTAGAGGGCTTGGAGGGTGCGTTCGGGTTTGACCTCCCAGCGGTCGTGGGCGACGAGGAGGGCGTCGTTGACGAGGTGGACATCGGCTTCGACACTGCAGAAGCCTTGGTCGAGGGCATCGAGGAGGGGGCGGGGGTGGCGGTAATCGTTATGGGCGTGGGCTTGGGGGAGAGGTTGGGGGGGGAGTGGGC
>CAZVRY010000456.1:0-4170 GCA_964629545.1 uncultured Verrucomicrobiota bacterium
CGGTTTACCTCCCCCCACCACGGCTGCCCACACCGCAGGAGGTCAACCGCTCAGAAATAGTCCCGGTCTTTCCTCACCGCTGATGAACGCTGATGAACGCTGATAACGGCGGAGAGGAGCCAGGTGCCACCTACGGTGACAGGTTCGAAGTGCTTCTCCGCTGCGCCAAGAAACGGAGATGTCCCCTCCATGCTGCCTCTCCAACGGTCCTGTTGGCACGGTCGTCGGATTCGTTGTAACCTCCGCGGTCGCGTGTCTCAGGAACGAGGTGCGATGAACACGACTCATTCGAATCATACCTGTCCGAAATGTGGCGCGTCGGTGCCGTCCGACGCACCCCGGGGGCTCTGCCCGGCCTGTGTGTTGGGCGGGGCGGCCACGGTCAAGGCGGCCCAACCGGCCGGGCGAGAGGCCACCGCCACCGACGAAATCCCGACCCTTCCGCGTCTGGCGGCTGCTTTCCCTCAATTGGAGATTCTGGAATTGATCGGGCGTGGCGGGATGGGTTTCGTGTTCAAGGCCCGGCAGCCGCACCTCGATCGCCTGGTCGCGCTGAAACTGCTGCCCGACAAGTTGGCCCGGGACCCGCAGTTCGCCGAGCGCTTCAACCGCGAAGGCCGCGTCCTGGCCCGGTTGAACCACCCCAACATCGTCAGCGTCTTCGACTTCGGCCGGACGGAGCATTTCTATTATCTCACGATGGAGTACGTGGACGGGGTAAACCTGCGCCAAGCCATGCAGGCGGGACGATTCTCTCCGGCCGAAGCCTTGGCCATCGTCCCGCGCGTTTGCGAAGCCCTCCAATACGCCCACGAGCAGGGCGTGCTCCACCGCGACATCAAGCCGGAGAACATCCTGCTCGACGCCCGCGGCCGGGTGAAAATCGCCGACTTCGGGATCGCCAAGCTCGTCGACGACGACCCTGCCTCGGTCACGCTCACCGGCACCGGCGCGGCTCTGGGCACGCCGCATTACATGGCCCCCGAGCAACTGGAACGGCCCGCCGAAGTGGATCATCGGGCCGACATCTACTCGCTCGGCGTGGTCTTCTACGAAATGCTGACCGGCGAGCTTCCGCTCGGCCGTTTTGCCCCGCCGTCGGCCAAGACGCCCGTCCACACGGGGGTCGACGAGGTTGTTTTTCGCACCCTGGAGCGGGATCGGGAGAAACGCTACCAGAGCGCGGGCGAGGTGAAGACGCAGGTGGAGCACCTGACGAACCTCGGCCTGGGGGCGACCGCGTCGGGAGCGGCGGCCGGCGGCGAGGCGGGCGCAGAGCGAACCCCGGTCGCGGGCGCGAGCGCAGAGTATGTCTACTCGTTCCGGGCCTTCGCCGGCGCGGCCCTGGTTGGATTAAGCCTGGTCAAGCCGCTCAACGTGGTGATGGGCCTCCTGTTGGGAAGGGGCGGCTGGGATCCGCAGGACCTGTGGTTGACGATCGGCAGCGTGGCGTTGCTGGGTTTGGGGGGGACCTTGGTCGGCTGGTTGGCCTTGAACGAAATTCGCGAGGGGCGAGGCCGGGTCCGCGGCCTGCCTCCGGCCCTTTTCGCCACCCTCACCTGGCCGTTGCTGGCCTTGATCTCCGTGACGCTCGGCCCGCCGATGTTCCTGCTCACGCCGGGGAGTGGCTCGGGGTGGGCCTACACGCTGGGGCGAATGTTGGTGCTCCTGTTGCCGGCGAGCGTGCTCACGCTGGCGCTCTGGGCCGTTTATGCGACCGCCCGTTGGGCGACGAGGCAACCGACCGGGGAGCGGCGCGGCGTGTTGAAGTGGGTGTTCGCCGGGCTCCTGGCGTGCGCCTACGGTTTGGTGCTGATGTCGCGCCTGACTGAACCAACACCCGACACCCCCGGCCCCGCCCCCACCCTGCATTCCAGCCCAGCGGTGGAGGCGCGTTCCGACGCCATCCGGGTGCGACTGCGGATCGCCAAGGGCCAGGCCGCCTCAGTGCAGGTGTTCCGGACCGACCTCGACCCGCCCGCGCCGGTGCCGGCTTTCGCCGGTTACCTCATGGCCCCGGACGACGAGCGGGGACGGGCGGAGTTCGTGCTTCAGCCCGTTGCGGACCGGGACCCGGAGGCGCCCGGACGATCGTGGCGTTTGCATCTGGTGGCGGAAGACGGCGCCACCGTGATGGGCGCTCCGACTGAGCTCGGGCCGCTCGTTTCTGCCGTGTCCCCGGGCCCCAACAACGTGCTGGAACTCCAAGCCGACGCCGACAGCGGCCTGCTCCTGACCGTCCCGAACGACCCCACCCAGACGAACCCCCTGCCGGCCCGCCCGGTGTTGATGTTGCAGGTGCAAGCGCGTGCGCGAAAGCCCGTCAGCTCGGTGCCGGTGGAAAGCACGGTGGTGGGGGCCGGGAGCACGAACTGGGTGGCCAGCCTCCTGGCCCCGCGGCCGACGCCCACCCCGGCCCCGCAGCCGGAAGTCCTGGCTTACCAGTGGCGCCAGGGCCCCGCAGGCACCAACACGACCAACTGGGTCCGCTATACCATGACGGGAGTGGAGTTGCGCCAGTTGTCTGACGGGCGCTGGCTGGCCATGGATTTCGCGACGGACGTGCAGGGAGACTGCCAACGCTTCTTCCGCGTGGACGGCAACGGGTTCAGGGCCGTAACCCGGACCACCGAGTTTCGGTTGGAACTCGAGGGCTCGCCCCCGGTGAAACGTCAACGGGTGGAATGGCTCCTCCCCGAGGCGGTCAAGGAAGCCGAAGCGCTGGCCTACCGGGACACCATCGAGCGGGAAGTCGTGCGCCGGTCCCTGACCGTCTACGAAGGCGAGCAGCGTCCGCTGTTTCGTCTTCCTATCGGCACCATCGGCGACCTCAGCGTCGGGCTGGGCGCCCGCAAGCTAGAGCCCGAGGCCGACCCGTCGGGCGGGGAACCGCGCCCAACCCCCGACGCCAGGCCACGCCAGATCAACAAACCGTGAACGCCTCGCCCTGCACCTCCCCCTTCGCCCCGACGCGCTGGACTCTCGTCCTGAGCGCACGCGGCGCTACCCCGGAGGCGCGGACGGCGCTGAGCGCTTTGTGCGAAGCCTATTACGATCCCGTTCTTCGGTTCCTCCGCCGGGAAGGCCGCGACGACGAAGCCGCGCGCGAACTCGCCCATGATTTCTTCGCGCGCCTCCTGGAACGGGGCGAACTGGAAGGGGTCGACCCGGGGCGCGGCCGGTTTCGTTCCTACCTCCTGGGAGCGGTGAAGCATTTCCTGGCGGACCGCCGCAAGCACGAAGGCCGGGCCAAGCGTGGGGGCGGGCTCACACCGGAATCGCTGGACGCGCCTGGCCCCGAAGACGCCCCGTCCCTCGAAGTGACGGATGCCGGCGCATCCACCCCGGACGCCTGGTTCGACCGCGCCTGGGCGCTGGCCGTAATGGACCGGGCGTTGAACATCGTGGAAATGGAGTTCAGGTCCGCCGGCAAAGCCGCCCAATTCGAATGCCTGCAACCCTGGCTGGCCGGCGAAGCAGAGACGCTTTCCCAAGCGGACGCTGCCCGGCGACTAGGCCTGAACGAAGGCGCAGTGAAGGTGGCCATCCATCGCCTGCGCAAACGCTTCCGCGAACAGGTGCGGACCGAAATCGCCCAAACCCTGGCCGAAGACGCCGACGTGGATGTCGAGTTGCGCTACCTGATCGAGGCGCTGGCGCAGCGCTAGTCGCCCTGCCACGCCGGGCTGCCTCACGTCCAGGATTGGAAAGGTGACAGGTTCGAAGGGCCCTGTACCGCCGAAGTGCTGCAAAGGACACCATGTCGACGGCGCCTCAACTTCCCCGGTTGGAAGGCGTCGACTCCCGATCTACCGTGACCCGGCAGATCATGAGCGCCGAAAGCACGTCGTATCTCTCGTCATCTCCGAAAACGAAGATCCGTCCGCCGGCGGGCGGGATTGCAATGTGATCGACGGTCGGAACACGCAACTGACCACCGTCGGCCAAGTGGATGGTGAACGGTACAAAGGGAACGGAATGAACGAGTTTGCGAATGTCGGCAACCATACGATCCAAGCCGAAGCTACTCCCGACGCCACTGGGCAGCAAGTGCTCTTACTTCTCGCCGAACAGTGTGAACAGCCGCAGCCCAGTTGCGCAGTATTGACTTCGGCTCTAAGGGTCTGTGCAAAAATAACTTCCGATTTTGCTGGAGGCGATTTTGGCTTC
>CAZVRY010000457.1:0-4158 GCA_964629545.1 uncultured Verrucomicrobiota bacterium
CCGATCGGGGCGGGCGGGGGGGCCTCGCACCTGTTGACCCGCGGGGGCCCCTTTCGGGGGCGGGGAAATGGGCGAAGAGATCGATGAGCCATGCAGGCAAAGCTGAGTTCGGGAACGCGCGTTCCGAGGGGGGACGCGGGGTGGTGAAATTGCGTTTGGTGGTTGCCTATGACGGGACGGGCTATCAAGGGTGGCAGGTGCAGAAGATTGGTTTGGGGGTGCAACAGAGGTTGGAGGAGGCGGTGGCGCGGATCTTCCCGGGGGCCAGCCGGGTGCGGGGCTCGAGTCGGACGGACACCGGGGTGCATGCGGTGGGGATGGTGGTGGACGTGGCGGTGCCGCGGGGGCGGTTGCGGATGCCCCTGCGCAAGGTGCCATTGGCGCTGAATGCGTGGTTGCCGGCCGACATTCGGGTGATGGAGGCGCGGCGGGCGGGGGCGAGGTTCCACGCGCGGTTCGACGCGGTGGGGAAGGAATACCGCTACCGGGTGTGGAATCATCCGGTGATGAACCCGCTGTTGCGGGGACAGGCGTGGCATGTGCCGCAGGCCTTAGATGTGTGGGCAATGCACTCCGCGGCGCGGCGGTTGGTCGGGCGGCGCGATTTTCGGTCTTTCGCGGCGACCCATCCGTATGAGGTGGCAAACACGGTCCGGACGTTGCGGCGGCTGAGCGTGCGTCGGAGGGGGTGCGAGGTGACGTTCGTTTTGGAGGCGGATGGCTTCTTGTACAAGATGTGCCGGGGAATCGTGGGGACGTTGGTGCAGTTGGGGCAGGGGCGCTTCGACGAGGAGGCGATGATGGCAATGGTGGAGGCGCGAGATCGTCGGGTGGCTGGAGCAACCGCGCCGGCGCACGGATTAGTGTTGTGGAAGGTGTTTTACGGGCGGAGCCGGGGAGCGGAGGGGGCGGAAGAGGAGCAAGGTCGGCGGTCAACGCGTGAGGGCGTCAGTCATCAGGGCGCGGAGGCGGAGGGGGCGTGACGGGGGCGGGAGGAGGCGACGATGCATGTGGTGTTGGTGGAACCGGAAATCCCGCCGAATGCGGGGAACGTGGCGCGGTTGTGCGCGGCGACCCGGACGGAGTTGCATTTGGTGGAGCCGCTGGGGTTTGCGCTGGGGGATCGGGAGTTGCGGCGGGCAGGCATGGACTACTGGCGCCACGTGGTGTGGCATCGGTGGCCGGGGTGGCAGGAATTTCAGGCGGGATTGCCGGCCGGCGCGCGGCTCTGGATGGTGGAGCAGGGGGGACCCCGGAGTTACACCGAGGTCAGTTACGGGTGGGAGGATTACCTGGTGTTCGGGCGAGAGACGCTGGGGCTGCCGCGGGCGTTGGTGGAGGGGGCAGCGGCGGGGAGGTGGGTGCGGATCCCCATGTTGAACCCGGAGGCGCGCTCGCTGAATTTGGCGAACTGCGTGGCCGTGGTGCTATTCGAGGCGCTGCGACAGCAGGGGTTTCCGGGGGAAGTGAGTAGGCCGCATGAATTCGGGGCGAACATGAAGGGGAGCGGGGCCGCATGAATTCGGGGCGGACATGAAGTGGGGGAGGGGCGTATGGATTTGGGGCGAACATGAGTTGGAGTGGAAAAAGCTGCTGGCAGGGCGGGCGGTATTCTGGCGATAGTCGCCCATGGCGAGTTCCAAAGAGTTGATGGAGCAAGCGATGGCCCAGCGGCAGCCGGGGGAGATACCGGTGATGTGCCAGATGGCGAACGGTCATGTGATTTTGAACACGGGGGTGCATCCGATCGATTATTTTACGGACAACGAGGTGTGGGCGGACTGTTTGCTGCGGATGCGGTCCATGTATGAGTTTGACGGCATTTTGTGCCACAAGCCGGGGCGGGTGCCGTGGCTTGGGGGGTTGGTGGAGCGGGTAGATCGGGATGCGGAGGTGCCGACGCTGTATCTGGGAGATGGGTCGCGGATTGAGTGCACGCGGGACGACGATGCGTATTACAAGAGGCCGGAGGGTTTTGCGTATCCGACGTTGGACACGATCGATTACGAGCATCCGCTGGCGTGGGCGCCGGAGTCGTTTCGGGCGTTTCAGGCGAGCAAGGGGACCTACGATTATGGCGCGCCGGAGGAGATACCTGGGGATTTGTTTGGCTTGTTGGATCGGGTGGTGGCGAAGGCGGGAGCCGAGTATTCGGTGCATGGCGAGGTGCGGGCGCCCTTCGATCATTTCCTGAATTTGCTGGGGATGGAGGAGGGGTTGATGGCGTTGTTGGATCGGCCGGAGGAGAGTTTACGGCTGTTGGCGAAGACGACGGAGTGGTCGGTGGCGTTGGCGGTGGCGCAGGTGCGTCGGGGGGCGCATGCGATCAAGATCAGCAGTCCGTTTGCGGGGATGGGATTTCTGCCGCCGCGGATGTATGAGGAGTTCATCATTCCGTTCGAGCGGCAGGTGGCGCGGGCGGTGAAGGCGGCCGGGGGGTATGTGTACACGCACACGTGCGGGGCGATTGGGGACCGGTTGGAGTTGATGATGGAGGCGGAGATCTCGGGGATTGAGTGTTTGGATCCGCCGCCATTGGGGAATGTGGATTTGGGGGATGCGGTGGCGACGCTGAATGGGCGGATCTTTCTGAAGGGGAATGTGGATTCGGTGAACACGTTACTGCGGGGGGATGGAGCGCGGGTGGAGGCGGACGTGACGGAGATCCTCGAGACGGCCGGGCACGTGATGAAGGGGTTTGTGCTGTCGTCGGCTTGTTCGATTGCGCCGCCGGTGGATCCGGAGAACATTCGGCGGATGGTGGGGCGGTGTCGGGGGTTCAGGCCATGAGCCGGGGCTGGAGTGTGGCGCGGGCGCCGGTGCGGGTCGATCCGGCTGGGGGCGGGACGGATGCGCCGCCGTATTGTGTGGATTACGGGGGTGCGGTGGTGAATTTCAGTGTGGCGCGGTATGCGTATGCGAAGGTGAGGCGGCGGGAGCAGGGGTATGGGGTGCGGATTTACTCCCACGATTTGGAGGCGGAGGTGCGGGCGGGCGGGGTGGGGGAGTTGGTGTGGGATGGGCGGTTGGATTTTCTGAAGGCGTTCTTGCGGAGAATGGTGCCGGCAGAGACGGATTGGGAGGTGGTGACGCAGGCGGACGTGCCGGAGCGAACGGGGTTAGGGGGGAGTGGGGCGATGGGGGTGGCGATGGTGGGGGCGTTGGCGGACGCGTTGGGGTGGTCCATGAGCAAGGCGGAGGTGGCGTTGCTGGCGAACTCGGTGGAGCGGGATGATTTGGGGCATGCGGGGGGGAATCAGGATTCGTTTGGGTCGGCCATGGGTGGGGTGAAGCTGATTACGTATCATCGGGGGGGAGGCTGTGCGTGCGAGGGGATTGAGGTGCCGCGGGACGCGTTGGCGCGGTTGGAGCGGGACACCTTGTTGATCCACACGGGGGAGGTGCATTTATCCGGGTCGATTCATGCGGACATCAAGCGGTCGTATGGGTTGCCGGATTCGCCGACGGTGCGGGCGATGGATGGGCTCAAGGCGGCGGCGCAGCGGATGGCGGGGGCGTTGGCGGCGGGGGATCTGGGGACGTACGTGGAGTGTTTGAACGCTTCCCGGGTGAACCACTATGCGCTGCACGAGAGTTGCGATAGTGAGCGGTTGCGCTCCTTTTTCGAGGCGTTGGCGCCGCACATTGCGGGGGGAAAGGCCTGTGGGGCAGGGGGGGGCGGGTTCATCATGGTGCACATGCGGGAGGATCATCGGAAGGCATGTGTCCGGGTGGCGGAACGGCTGGGAGGGAATGTGTGGGCGATGAAACTGGATGGGGAGGGGTTACGGACGTGGAGGGAGGCCGCCTAGAATCCTTGCCGCCCAGAACTTGATCAAGTCGAGTCAAGTTCTCGTCCCGTCCCTCCTGCCGGCAAGGATTCTACAGAGCGAGGCGTGGAAATTGGGGTCCAGACGGCGAAGGCGCGTTGCACGAAAATGGGGGCCGGAGCGGGTCTGAGGTCACGCCTCGCTAGATCGTCAACCGCAAGTGGTGGTCTGGCCACCACGGAACTGGCACGTCCCGGTCGACAGGGTGACCGGTTCACCCCCTGGCGCACTCCAAGAGCTTCGCCTCAGCTTGGCGGTGGACGCGGTCGCGCCAGCGTCGTGGAGTGCGGCGGTGCTCCGCCGCTTTCGATTCGGGCGCGGCGCCACG
>CAZVRY010000458.1:0-4155 GCA_964629545.1 uncultured Verrucomicrobiota bacterium
CGCCCCCCCCCCCCCCCCCCCCCCGCGCCCCACCCCCCCCCCCCCGGGGGGGGGGGGGGTGGGGGGGTGGGCGGGGGGGGGGGGGGGGGGGGGCGGGTTATCGGCGTCGGCCGCAGGAGACGCCGCTGGAGTTTGCGCTGGCGGTGCGGGGGGCGGGGTTTGAGGGGAGCAGGGAGGTGGAGGAGATTACGCGCGGGTTTTGCGCGGTGCGGTATGGGGGGCAGGTGTTGGGGGAGGGGGAGCGGCGGGGGATGGAGGGGGCGTTGGCGCGGCTCAGGGTGGGGGTTGGGGCGGCTCGGGATCGCGGGTGAGAGGTGCTTCGAGGGATCGAGTGGGACGGAGGGTTGGCAAGCGGGGGGGGCGGGTGTCCCCAGTTCTGGGGACTGGTGGGGTGAGGCTTTTGGGGTAAAGTGGGCGCGTCAGTGACGCAGAAGTGCAGTGAGTTCGTGTGTGTCGGATGGCGTATGTCTGCAGCGCCGCAGATCACTGGCCGCGGGTCGCAGGTGGCGCAACTGCGATAGGAAGCGAAAGAGCGCTTTTGTTCTCGACGCCGATGGGCCGGACCGCAAGTCCGGCCCGTTTGGTGTACGTGGGGGGCGTTGTGGGGTGGTTTCCCGGCTTGTTCTGGGCAGGGAGGCCGGTAGGATGCTTCGCGTATGAACTGCTCCCCCCGCTCCTCTTTCGCTCCGATCGCCCACCATTCGTTCTTCGTGGGGTGCGCTTGTCTCTGGTTAGCCTGTTTCGCGGTTCGCGCTGCGGAGCCAGCGGGAGGGGATGAGGATCCGCGGCGTGCGGCGATTGTGATGCTGAAAGGCGATGTGGAATGCGTGATGGGCGAGGCGACGAAGGCCGTGCAGATCGGGATGCTCCTCGAGCCGGGCGCGGTGTTGCGGACGGGGCGGCGGTCGGAGGCGGTTGTGTTCTTCCGTCAGATCGGGACGATGATTCGGCTGCGGTCGGAGACGACCGTGGGGTTGGAGACGATGACGAAGTATCTGAAGGACGGGGTATTGTTGAAGGAGACGGTGTTGGATTTGATCAAGGGGGAGGTGATGTGCGTGGTTCGGGTGTTGGACGCGGAGTCGAAGTTCGAGATCAAGCTGCCGGACTACCTCGTGGCGTTCGACGGGGCGGGGACGGGACGGTTTGACTTGAACGCAAAGGGGACGGTGCTGGTGGGGCGTCGTTCGGAGCGCCCGTTGCGGTTGCGTCCGCTCGAGCGGGGACAGCAGACGATCTTGGTGCAACCGGGCTACGCGTATAGTCACACGACTGGGAACGTGGCGCCGGCCAGCAAGAGGATTTTGGATTCGCTGCGGCCCGAGTTGGACAAGTTGGAGCATCTGGCGAAAGCCCTGACGCCGCCTCCACGGCCGGAGGAGTTGCGGAAACGGGCGGCGGGGACGGGGCCGAGGGGGTGATCCTTCCTCCATCGCTTGGCGGGGCGTGGACTTGCACGCGATCCGCTTCCTGTGGCCATGCTGCCGTTTGCGACCGCGTTTGGCCCGCGGGTGGGGGTAGGATTTGCCCAGCGGTAGGTTGGCGGAGCCTGTGGCCTTGGCGTCGCTGAGGTCAGGAAGGCTGGGTGAACTCGCGCAGCAAGCCGAGGTAGGTGCGGTATTGAGCCAGCGACACCCCGGGTGGGGTCTGGTGGTCCACACTGGGGATGAAGCCGCCCGTTTTGATGAGTGGCGCGAGCCGCTCGAACTCGGCACGCATGGCGGCTTCGCCCCGGGGCATGGTCATCTTGTCGAAGTGGCCGACCATCAGCAGTCGTGGGAATCGCTGGCGCAGCTTCCAGCCGTCGACCTTGGCCTGACGCTCCAAGGGGAGCACCCCCTGAACTCCAAGCTCGTTCAACCAGGGGACCAGGAGGGTCACGTCGCCGTCCGTGTCCATGAACAACGGGACGCCGCGTTCCTGCAGCCGCGGCCGGAGCAGGCGATAATAAGGGGCTACAAAGTCGTCGAAGGTTCGTTTCGAGATCATGGGTCCATGGTTGTAGGACATGTCCTCGGCGATGGTCATGAAGGTCGGGACGCAGACGCGGAAGATCTGATCGAGCAGGTTCAGGTTGAACTCGAGCAGGTCGCGGTTGATGCGATGGAGCAGGTCCGGTTGGTCGGCGAAGGCGAACATGAGCTTTTCGAAGCCCATGAGCGTCCGCGGAAACCAGAAGAAACCCTCGAGCGTGCACCAGACCACCGCCTCGCCCCGCCGCTGCCGCTCCGCCCAGGGGGCCATGCCTTCGATGGCGGCGGCATGCGACGGGAACAACCGGGGTCGAACGCGGAGGTAATCGTCCATGGTGGCCACGATGCCCTCGACATGATGTTGGGCGGCTTCGATGGTGGGATCGGTGGTGCTGAACCAGAATTGCTGGTAGGGGTCGAGGCCGAACCACTGCGCGATGTCGAAGACCTGGCTGGCGCGGAAGGTTGGGGGGAGCCCCTCGCCGTGCCAGCGGGCGATCGTCTCGTCCCACCACATGGCCCACTCCCAGCGCGGCAACCGGTCGACGGGTTGGAAGTTCATGACCGCCCGGAATCGCTCGACATGGTTCATGGTGCGATGGCCTGGAGGTTGCCAGGAAGCGCACTCAGCGGATTTGGCTGCCGCACATTCCCGGCTCGCAGGGTTTCGAGAGGATGATCCATCTTCCGGGACACCCGCGGCAAGGGGGAAAGGAGCGGGGATCCCAAGGCCGGTGCATTCCCGAGTTTCCGTGGCTGGACCGCCCTATTGCCCGAGGAGCTGTGGCCGGCCACGGTCGTTGGGGCGAGGCTGCCGAGGCGCCGCGAGGGGGTACGCCTGGGGCGGTTGGCGAGTACGCTCGCGCCACCCGGCTTCCCAGGTTCAGGGGCGGAATCGCGGGCTGCTGGAATTATTAGCTCGCGGGGGGGCGGCGGTTCGCCGCACAGTGGCGATATGAAACGCAGGTGCGCGATGCTGGCGGTGGGGATGTTGGTGTGGGGGGGGGTGATGGGAATCGGAGCGGAGGTAGAGCGGCATCAGGCCACGCGGTTGGGGAGTCCATCGACGAGGTTCGCCCCGCCTGTCTCGACGCCGGAGGAGTTGCGGGCGCGTTTTGCGGATCCTCGATTGCGGCCGGACATTGCGTCGGTATTGCAGCAATGGGGTTGGGCGGGGAACCTGGAGGATTTGTATGGGGCGGCGCGCACGAATGCGATCGTGGAGTGGCCGATCCTGGTGGGGATCACGATGCCGTTCATGTCGTCGCGCGAGGAGGGGCGAGCGGTGTGTTTGCGGAACGTGCTCTGGGCGGGGAAGGAGGCGGCGCCGGCTTACGCGTTCACCTTTGCCTCGAACGGGCGACTTTACCGGTGCATCACACCAAAGGCGTGCAGCAATTTCTTTCTGGACGATCTGGGGCCGGAGCCACGGTATGCGTTGGCGCTGGCCTGCGAGTCCCCGGCGGAGGCGTCGCTGGGGCGTCCGGTAGAGGTGTGCCTGGTGGCGAGTAACGGGGGCAATCGGCCGGAGCGTTCGCTGCGGTTGCTGTTGCCGATTCCCGAGGGGGCGGCGTTGACAGGCACGACGGGTGGCGGCCAGGTAGCGGACGGTCAGGTGGCGTGGGAGATCCCGGTGTTAGAGGCGGGGGCGACGCAGCGGGTGTGCGCGGTGTTCGAGGGGCAGCGGCCGGGCATGTTGGTGTTCCGGCCGGTGGTGGCGGGCGCACGAGCGGCGGCGGCGGCGAGTTTGTGTCCGACGAAGGTGTTTGGGATCTCGGGGATTCTGCTGGAGGTCGTGGATCTGGAGGATCCGATCGAGGTGGGCAGCGAGGTGACCTATGAGATTCGGGTGACGAATCAAGGGACGGCGCCGGGGATTAACTTGCGGGTGTCGTGTTTATTGTCCGAGCATCAGGAGTTCGTCTCGGCCAGTGGCGCCACGCCGGTGAACGTGGAAGGGCGGGAGGTGACGATGCGGGTTCTGCCCAGTCTGGCCGCGCAGGCGCAGGCGGTATGGCAGGTGGTGGTGCGGGCGGCGGGGAAAGAGGATGCGCGGTTCAAGGTGGCGCTGACCGGGGATCAGTATGATCGTCCGATCATGGAGGACGAGGCGACGAACCAGTATTGAGGCTAGCGAGGCGTGACCTCAGACCCGCTCCGGCCCCCATTTTCGTGCAACGCG
>CAZVRY010000459.1:0-2938 GCA_964629545.1 uncultured Verrucomicrobiota bacterium
GTCCGGGGTTGGATCGTCCTTGGCCTTCTTTGGGGCGAACATGAAGCCCTTTTTTGAGGAGGGGGGCACGGGAATGGCCCCGGCCGGCATACTGGTCGCGCCGCCGCTCTGGGAGATCGGAATGCCCGCTGATCCGTTTGCCGGGAGGGCGGGCGGGGGCTGGGGGTGCGGGGTTTCAGCAGGTGCCGGCGGAGTTTCGGGAGGCGTTGGAGGAGTATTATCGCGCGTTGGAGGCGGAAGAGGGGAGGGGGCGATGAGAGGGGCGCGCGGAGAGCGAGAGGTGGTGGGGGTGGCGGGGGTGGCGGGGGTGGCGGGGGTGGGGTTGCGGCGCGGGGTGGTTCGCTGGGGGGGGGTGCTGGGGTTGGGGGGTTGGTTGATGTTGGGGGTGGGGTTGGAGGGGCATGAACTGTTCATGGAGGCGACGGACGGTG
The DNA here is from genome assembly GCA_964629545.1 of uncultured Verrucomicrobiota bacterium. Taxonomy (GTDB): domain Bacteria; phylum Verrucomicrobiota; class Verrucomicrobiia; order Limisphaerales; family CAZVRY01; genus CAZVRY01. The sequence goes on from CAZVRY010000459.1 coordinate 432, forward strand.
TGGCGGCGGAGGTGGAGCGGGTCTATGTGGGGGGGATCCAGTATTTGGCGCGGACGCAGCAGGCTGGGGGGAATTGGCCGGACCAGTTGTATGGGAGCGAGCCGGCGGTCGTGGGGTTGGCGGCGGTGGCGATGTTGGCGCACGGGGACGATCCGAACGTGGGGCCGTATGCGTTAGCGATTCGGCGGGCGTTTGATTTTATCCTGGGTCAGCAGAACCAGAGCACGGGGTATATTGGGCGGTCGATGTACAACCACGGGTTTGCGACGTTGGCGTTGGCCGAGGGGTACGGGATGTTGCAGGACGAGCGGTTGGGGCGGGCGCTGGAGAAGGCGGTGCGATTGATTGTGGGTTCGCAGAAGACGAATCCGCTGGGGGCGTGGCGGTATTCGCCGGAGAGTCAGGATGCGGACACGACGGTGAGTGGGGCGCAGATGGTGGCGTTATTTGCGGCGCGGAACGCGGGGTTGGCGGTGCCGGAGGAGGCGATCCAGAAGGGGCTGGCTTTTTTCCAGCGTTCGCAGATGCCGGATGGAGGCTTCAGCTACACGCCGGGGACGCCCTCGAACGCGGCGCGGACGGCGATTGGGTGTGTGGTGTTTGCGTTGGCGAAGGAGAAGAACACGAAGACATTTCAGGACGCGTTCAAGCTCTTGCAGCGGTTACCGGCGGAGGGTGGGTTTCAGCATTACTACTTGTATTACGCGTCCCAGGCCTTTTTCCAGGCGTCGCCGGACGCATGGCAGGGATGGAATCGTCGCAACATTGAGGCGGCGGGGAAGGCGCAGAAGCCGGACGGGAGTTGGGATGGGCAATTTGGGGTGACGTTTACGACCTCGGCGACGTTGTTATCGCTGGCTTTGAACTATCGATTTTTGCCGATTTATGAGCGTTGAGCGGCGGCATGGGTGGAGTGGGAGGGTAGGGTGGGGAGTTGGCGGGTGGCGACGGTGGGTCGTTATGGGGTGGGTGGGGTGGGTGGGGTGGGGGTGGGGTGCGGACGGGCTGTTGATCACGGCGCCGCGTCCTGGGGTGGAGGCAACGCCGGCGCCGGTGGCGGAGGGGGATTTGCTGCAGTTTCTGGATGGGTCGTCGTTGCATGGGCGGTTGGAGGCAGTGGATCCGGCGCGCGGGGTGGTGTGGCGGCATCCGGCGGCGCGGGGGCCGATTGAGTTTCGCCCGGCGAACCTGGCGTGGATCCGGTTTGAGCACGCGTTGCCGGTGACGAATCGGGTGGTGCCGGACTGTCGGTTTCGGTTTCACAATGGGGATGAGATCCCGGGGAGGTTGGTGTCGTTGGACGGGGAGAAGGTGGAGTTTCAGACCTGGTTTGGGGGGCGATTGCAGGCGGCGCGGTCGACGGTGGATCGGTTGTTATTTTCGTCGCGCGGTTTCGATGTGTTGTATGAGGGGCCGAACGGGATGGAGGATTGGAAGCAGGGGAAAGGGGTGGCGGCGTGGCAATTTCGGGACGGGGCGTTGACCGCCCGGACGGTGGGGTCGATTGGGAGGGATTTCAAGCTGCCGGAGCGGTCGGCGCTGTCGTTCGATTTGGCGTGGAACGGACAATTCAATCTGATGGTGACGTATTACACGAGCGTGCTGGATCGGTTTGATTACACCTCGAGCAGCTACATGTTTTCGATTGGGTATGGGTATTTGAGTTTGCAGCGGATCCAGGCGAATTTTGGGACGGCGATCATGGGACAGGTATTGCTGCAGGACATGCAGCGGCGGAACCGGATGCGGCTGGAGTTGCGGGCGAGTCGTCCGGAGCAGACGATCGCGGTGCTGGTGGACGGGGTTCTAGTGCAGAAGTGGCACGACATGCAGGGGTTTGCGGGGGCGGGGACGGGGGTGGCCTTCTTTGCCCAGCAGAACGGGCCGTCGGTGCGGGTCAGCAACTTGCGGCTGACGGAGTGGGATGGGCGGTTTGAGGCGGACGTGCTGGTGCGGACGAACGAGCCGCCGCCGACGAGCGACCTGACGTTTCTGGTGAACGGGGATCGGGCCCAGGGGGCGATTCGATCGATCCGGGACGGGAAGGTTGGGTTGATGTTGGGTGAACGGGCGTTGGACATTCCGTTGGGGCGGGTGACGCATGTGGTGTTGTCGGGTGGGGTGACCAACACGGCGCCGCGGGATCCGTGGGAGATTCGGGCCTTTTTCGCGCATGGGGGGACGCTGGCCTTCACGTTGGACCGCTGGAGCGAGGGCGAGATGGGTGGGCGGAACGGGAATTTTGGGGCGTTCACGTTCGATCCCCGGTCGGTCCGGCAGTTGCAATTCAATCTGGATCGGAGCGGGAAGGCGGACCGGGTGGGGGAGGCGGGGGCGGAGGAGTATTGGGATGAGGATGAATAGCACTTGGGGCAGGGGTGCTTGGGGGATGGGGGTGCGAGAGGATTGGCGATGTATGATTGAGCATGGATGGAGCGGGCGGCGGCGGCAGAGGGGGGCGAGCGGGCTGGCGCTGGCGCTGGCGGTTTGGGGGTTGGCGACGGCGG
>CAZVRY010000459.1:2948-4140 GCA_964629545.1 uncultured Verrucomicrobiota bacterium
TGGGGGGGGGGGCGCGGGGGGGGGCGTTGTCGGCCCGGCCGGGGGGGGGGGGGGTTGGGCGGGACAAGGTGTTCTTGCGCAATGGGGATCAGTTAACGGGGCAGTTACTGGCGATGGAGCCGGGGAGGGGGATTCGGTGGCGACATGCGGATGCGGTGAATGACATTGAGTTTTCGGTGGCGGAGGTGACGCAGTTGGAGATGGCGCGGAGGGTGCGGCCGGAGGGGGGGGCGCCGGTGAGTTGCCGGGTGCATCTGCATGGGGATGGGGAGTTTGAGGGCGCCTTAGTGGGGATGGAGACGAGCGTGCTGACGGTGGACACCTGGTTTGCGGGGGTGGTGAAGGTTCCGCGGGAGCGGATTCGGGTGATCCAACCAGTGCGGCCGCCGAGGCCGCCGTCCTTTGAGGGGCCCGTAGGATTCGAGGGATGGACGATTGGGGAGGTGCAGGCGCAGTTGACGGAGACGGGGCAATGGCGCTATCGGCAGGGGGCATTTTATGCGCGGAACGCGGCGGCGATTGCGCGGGATGTGGGGCTGCCGGATTTGTCGTCGTTGCAGTTCGATCTGGCCTGGCAGGGGGTGTTTCATTTGGCGGTGGCGTTGTATGCGGATTCGTTGCAGCCGGTGAGCTTGGCGAACAAGGACAACGAGCCGAACTTTGGGGGCTTTTACAGCTTACAGTTGAACAGTTTCTCGGCCGATTTGCTGCCGGTGAAGCGGAACGAACCGCTGCGTTACATGGGGCAGGTGCCGGTGCCGGCGTTTAGCGCGAAGAACTCGGCTCAGATCGAGATCCGGTCGGACAAGCGGCGGAAGTTGGTTTGCCTGATGGTGGATGGGAATCTGGTGCGGCAATGGATGGACACCAACGGGTTTGCCGGGCAAGGGACGGCGGTGCGGTTTGTGAACCAGGGGCGCGGGAGCCTGCGGATCAGCCGAATCCGGGTGTCGGAGTGGGACGGGCGGTTCGAGGAGCGTCCGACGTTGACGCCGGGTTTGAAGCAGGATGGGTTGTGGTTGCGGACGGGGGAGCGTTGGGAGGGGGTGGTGACGGCGATACGCGGGGGGAAGGTGATGTTTCAGCGGGCGGGTTTGGCGGAGGTGGCGGAGGTGCCGATGGACCAGTTGAAGCAGGTTGCCCTGGCGACCTCAGCGGCAGAGGAGGGCGCGAGGGCGTCGTTGGCGAGGGT
>CAZVRY010000460.1:0-4119 GCA_964629545.1 uncultured Verrucomicrobiota bacterium
GTTGGAAGGGGGAGGGGAAGGCGTGGGTGGGGCAGGCTTCGAGGCAGCGGGTGCACCGGCCGCAGCGGTTGGTTTCGGGGGGATCGGGGGGGAGGGGGAGGGTGGTGAGGATTTCGGCGAGGAGGATCCAATTGCCGAGGGACCGGCTGACGAGGTTGGTGTGTTTGCCGATGAAGCCGAGGCCGGCGCGTTGGGCGAGGTCGCGTTCGAGGATGGGGCCGGTGTCGACGTACCAGAGGGAGCGGTGGGGGGGTGAGGCGAGGGTTTCGAGGAAGGCGGCCAGGCGTTGAAGAGGCGGGGCGAGGAGGTGATGGTAATCGTCGGAGCGGGCGTAGCGGGCGACGAGGCCGCGGGATGGGGAGTGCGGCAGGGGCGGAGGGAGCGGGGGTTGGTGGTAGCTGACGGCGAGGGAGATGATGGTTTGGGCGTTGGGGAGGACGGCTTGGGGGTTGACTCGTTTGGGGGCGTTGCGGGCGATCCAGGCCAGGGAGGCGTGGTGGCCAGCGTCGAGCCAGCGTTGGAGGTGCGGGGCGCTGGCCGGGGGGGCGGCGGTGGTGAAGCCGCAGGCGTCGAAGCCGAGGGCGAGTGCCTGCTGGCGGACGGCCTCCTTCACGCGGCGTGCGCTTCGGCTTGCGCGAGCCGGAACTGGCTGACGACCTGGTGGGCCACCTCGCGGATGCAGCGGCAGTCGGTGCTTAGGAGGATGTCGGCTTGCTTGTAGAAGGGTTCGCGGACGCTGAGGAGGGAACGGATCTTGGCGAGGGGGTCGGGGCCGTGGAGGAGAGGCCGATGGGATTGGTGATGGACGCGTTCGAGGATGGTTTCGGGGGAGGCCCAGAGGCAGACGACGAGGGCGTGGGATTTGAGGGCCTCGAGGTTGGCAGGGTTGGCGACAAGCCCGCCGCCGGTGGAGATGACGGTGCGACGGCAGTGGGCGAGGTCGGCGGTGACGAGGGCCTCGTATTCTCGGAAGCGAGGTTCGCCGTCGCGGGCGAAGATTTCCGCGATGGTGGCTCCGGCGCGGCTTTCGATGAGGGCGTCAGTGTCGACGAAATGGAAGTGGAGTTGGGCGGCGACGTGGTGGCCGACGGAGGACTTGCCGGTTCCCATGAAGCCGACGAGCGCGATGTTGTGGTAGTCCCGGGCGGCGTGCACGCGGGGATTCTAGCAAGGGAGAGGGGAACGGAAAGGCTAAAGGCTGAATCCGTGCTCTTGCTCTTGCTCGCCCTCGGTTCAGGGGTTCCATGCGCGATTCGGATCGGGGAATTCTCCCCATGCACCGTCCCTTCCCTTTCCCCAACCCTTGAGAGCGAAGCGATGGAGCGGGGTTGGGGAGAGGGAGCATGCTGGCTGTGAAGCATGCGGGCTAGAATCCTTGCCGCCCAGAACTTGATCAAATCAAGTCAAGTTCTCGTCCCGTCCCTCCTGCCGGCAAGGATTCTACAGAGCGAGGCGTGGAGATTGGGGTCCAGACGGCGAAGGCGCGTTGCACGAAAATGGGGGCCGGAGCGGGTCTGAGGTCACGCCTCGCTAGATCATAAATCAGACTTCCTAAATCCTAAATCACCCCGAGGCGGGCTGGAAGGCGCCGGTGGGGTCCATGGGGAGGCGGACTTGGAGGTCGGCGGTGAAGCCGCCGCGGAAGATGCCGGGGCGGAATTCGGGGGCACGGAAGGGTTGGGGGGAGTCGGGGTGGTGAGCGCGCCACCGGAGGAAGGCCAGTACGAGGAGGAGTTCTTCTTTGAGTTCCCAGAGGTGGCGGTAGAAGGCGTGGAGCAGGGTGCGGTTGGTGAGGGCGGTGAAGTGGTCGTAGAGGGCGATGACGGTTTGGCAGGTTTGTTGGAAGCGCGGCCAGGCTTCGCCCCAGGTTTGAGGGTGGGAGTGGAGCAGCCGTTCGAGGTCGTGCAGGAAGGCGCGGGCGCGGTCGCCGTGCTGGAGCGGAAGGTAGAAGAGATCTCCCAGCCATTCGAGGTGCTCGAGGGTGAGCAGGTGGGGGGGCGAGGTGGTGAAGGCGGGGAGCCAGGCGCGGAGGGCGTCGAGGTAGGCGGCGCGGGGTGACCAGGAGGTGGTCGCTCGCAGCCAGGCGCCGAGGGTGTGAATGGGAACGAAGTTGGCTTCGAACTGGCAGTTGGGGTTGGCGAGGACCCCGCGGAGGAGGGTTCGGGCGGCCAGGGGACGGCCGTCGCAAGGGCCGAGGAACAGCCGTCGCATGTCGTAATCGTTGGCGTGGAGATTATCCCACAGGACGGGGGGGCGCTGAAGGACGCGGGCGACTTCCTCCAAGGAGTCGGTGGGGAGGGAGTCGGCGATGATGTCGGGGCCGGTCCAGAAGATTTCGAGGGCGGGGTCGAGGCGTTGTCCGAGTTCGCGGAGGTAGGGGGAGTGGGTGACGGAAGGGTTGGCCATGCGGCCGCAGTATTCGGTGGGGCAAAAGAGGAATTGGAGTTGGGGCAGGCGGGCGTGGAGGCGGGCGAAGACCTCGTTGGCGACGTGGCATTGGGCGTGGGCGAAGGACTGGAAGCAGGCGGCGTCGGCGGGGGCGAGGTGGGGGGGGATATCGTCGAAGAGGAGGGCGAAGGCGTGGCAGCCGAGTTGGGCGAGTTGGGCGAAGCGTTGTTCGAGGGTGGCGACATCCTGGGGATCGGCGTAGCGGAGGTCGAGGCCGGGTCCGAGGGCGTAGAGGAAGCGGAGGCCATGCTGGTGGCAGGAGCGGATGAGTTGGGAGACTTCGTCGAGGAGGGGGCCGGAATAGGGGTCGCGCCAGCGGCCGCGATGGTGGGGGTCGTCCTTGGGGGCGTACATGTAGGTGTTCAGGGCGGCGGCCTGCATCCAGGCGAAGAGTTGGGCGCGCTGGGGGGGCGTCCAGGGGAGGCCGTAGAAGCCCTCGATGACCCCGGTGAGGAGGGGAGGGGTGGGCAAGGGGCGGGGCGGGTCTAGACGCGGATGCGCGCGGAGGTGCGTTCGCGGATCCACTGGACGTCGCGGGGGGCGATGAACGCGCCGCTGGGGCGTTGGTTGGGGGGGAGTTTGCGGAGGGTGCCGGCGTCGAGCCATTTGTGGATCTCGGAGTGGCCATCGGCGAAGGCGAAGCCGGCGGCGCCATTGTGGTAGATGGCGGTGAGGTTGCCCCATTGATCGAGGCGGTTGCCGTTTTTCGTGCTGACGAACTGGAGGAAGAAACCGTCGTCGATGCTCTGCTCGCGTTCGTCGAGGAAGACCCAGAGTTGGGAGGGGGACGGGTTCACGATGTCGGTGATCTTGCGGTAGTAGTAGAACTCGGGGTCGAAGGACCAATTGACGGAGCCGTTGACATGGCCGTTCATGGAGATGCTGCGGGTGCGGGGGTATTTGCTGCGGCCGAAGGTGGCCATGCTGCGGTCGGCGGGGCACTTGTAGATGCCGAGGGATTTATTGTAGTTCCAGAGTTTGCCGATGGGGGATTGGAGGAGGAGGATATTAGTGTTGTCGGTGTTGCCTGGGGGATCGACTTCGAGCCAGCCGCCGACCCAGCTATCGCGGTTGCCGCCGTCGTTATTGGTGACGAGGATGCTGTTATGGTCGTCCGCGTACATGGTCCAAGCGAGTTGGAGTTGCTTGCCGTTGCTCATGCACATGATGCCCTGGGCTTTGGTTTTGGCCTTGGTGAGGGCGGGGAGGAGCATGCCGGCGAGGATGGCGATGATGGCGATGACGACCAGGAGTTCGATGAGGGTAAAGGCAAGGGAGGAACGACGGCGGTGCATGTTGACTACATAGGCCTGACCGAGTCGTGGTGCAAGCCTCATTCGCTGCTCAGACTCCGATCTCGCGTTGGTCTTCGCGGAGATCGATTGAGAGGTTGAGCGAGGGGTGGAGGTCCGTGAGCAGGAAGCGCCAGAGTCGCGCCGAGGGCAGCAAAGCGGGGTCGCGGAGGGGGAGGAGCGAGGCCACTTGGCGGGCGACGTCAGCGTCCTGGCACCGCGCCTAGAGCCGTTGCCAGTCGGCGTTGCCACCTCGTTGGATGCAGTCCAGCCAGCCGAGCGGCGTCTCGCTGACTGGAATCCGTCGGACGCATTGGCTCCACCCTAGCCTAAGTTCCTTTCGCCTTGAGCGAAAAGCCCAATAAAACCGAGATTATCT
>CAZVRY010000461.1:0-4087 GCA_964629545.1 uncultured Verrucomicrobiota bacterium
CGCATGAAGAAATGTTGTACTTTTTCAGGCACTCTTGCTCTTGCTCTTGCTCTCCCAAATTTCAAATATCTTTGGCTAGGATTACGATTACGATTAGGAGTTGGGAGTTGGGAGTCTGCCTTCTGCACTCTTCCTTCTGCCTTGGTTCATGGAGAGGGTAAGGGGCGAGGCCTCTGCTCGTGTCGATAGACAGACCGTGGCCGGGTCGAAGCCCGTGTGAAACCCGCGGGCTAAGCCCTGAGCAACCAATCTCGGCCTGGAACCTTCCGAGCCGAAGGGCCAAACCAGAGCCAGCAGGTCCCGCCCGCAACCCTGCGAACCGAAGGGTCAGGCCCCCATCCCGTCCTCGAACGACCCGGCCGCCAGGGGGAAGCAAAGGTGATCGCGCACGTAGGCCACCCCGTTGGCGCTCGTCGCATCGAGTTCGCGATAGGCGCTCTCCGCCTCCACCACCAGCGGCGCGCTCGTCCGCCCCATGATCTCGCAATAGCGCTTGGGATACCCGATGTTCACCATCAGCTCCACGTAGCGCGTCATGTTGAGATCCCCCGTGGGCAGATCCGTGAACTGCATCGCGCGCCCCGGCCAGTTGGGTTGCATCGCCCGCAGCGGCAGGCCCTTCCGCACCGTGTGGTTCTTGACATGGCACGCCACCACCCGCGACCCCACCTTCTGAAAGCGCGTCTCCATGTCCTCGCCCTCCCAACAGTGCGACGGATCCGCGTTCACCGTCAGGCAAGGATCCCCATCGCAGGCGGCCACCAATTGGTTGAAATCATCCGCACACATCGCCGCGGTCCCCGGATGAATCTCGTGAGCCAAATAAAGACCCAGCTTGCCCGCCTTCTCCCGCAGTCTGGCCGTCTTCTTCACGAACCGCTCCAGGCCCTTCTTGATCAGATCGAAATCGCTGCCCGCCCAAAACCCCCACGGATAACCGGTGGCAACTTCCCACCCAAACGCCACCCCCCAGAACATCGGCATCACCTTCACCCCCAACTCCGACGCCAATCCCATCAGCCGCAACAGGTAGTTCTCCGCCCATTCCTCGATCGCCGTCGGCGACTTCGCCGCCACATCCGCCGGGATGAAGGGCCGAATGGTCGGACTGCCCGTCCACGCGGTCGTGTGGACCCAAAACGGGCAATGAGCCGAGATCCCGTCCAAGGTCATGCCTCGCTCGGCAAACGTGTCCTTGATCTCCTGGGCCGGCTTGAATCGCTTGCCATCCTGCAACATGTAGTTCGAGGGCTGCGCTCCGGTCGCTCCGGCCGCCTTGGCGTAATCGAGGAACTGGGCGAGGGTCTTGGCCCCGTGTTGGGCGCCTTCAATGCTGGGGTGAAAACAAGATTGTGGCATAACTCGTTGTGCTCGTTGATCAAATGGGAACGCGTTGTTAAGCAGCTTTTATTACGGCCCCGCCCTGAAATCAACCGCGAAATGAACCCCCCGCCCCCCGTTTTGCCCTTCCCAATCTCCCCCGCCCGGCGCATCGTCGCTCGCTCCGGGGCAAACCCGAGCCAACCCATGAAAGCCGCCATCCTCTACGGAAAGGAACTCGTCCGCGTTGAGGACCTCCCCCACCCCCCCCTCCAACCCGGCGAAGTCCGCGTCGCCATCGAAGCCGCCCTCACCTGCGGCACAGACCTCAAAGTCTTTAAACGCGGTTACCACGCCAAAATGATCGTCCCCCCGGCGGTCTTCGGACACGAATTCGCCGGCACGATCTCCGAAACGACCCCCGAAGCTCGATCCTGGACCGTCGGCGACCGCGTCGTCGTCGCCAACTCCGCCCCCTGCGACGACTGTTACCCCTGTCAAAACCAGCAAGAACCCCTCTGCGACAACCTCCAGTTTCTCAACGGCGCCTACGCCGAATCCATCGTCATCCCCCCACGCCTGGTGCAAAAGAACATGCTCCGGCTCCAACCCGGCACGTCGTTCCGTGACGCCGCCCTCGTCGAACCCCTGGCCTGCGTCGTCCAAGGCGTCGAAGAAACCCGCCTCCGCCTCGGCCAGCGCGTCCTCATCCTCGGCTCCGGCCCCATCGGCCTCATGTTCGCCGCCCTCGGCCGCCACCGCGGTTGCGAAGTCACCGTCGCTGGCCGCGGCGCCCGCCGACTCGAAACCGCTTACGCCCTCGGCGCCGCTCGCGTCCTCGAAATCGCCCCCGACGCCCAGCTCGCCCCCAGCGTCCAAGCCGCCGAACCCCGTCCCTTCGACGTCGTCATCGAAGCGGTCGGCAAACCCGAAGTCTGGGAGGCCGCGGTCCACTTGGTCCGAAAAGGCGGCACCGTCAACTTCTTCGGCGGCTGCCCCAGCGGCACCACCATCACCCTCGATACCGGCCTCCTCCACTACTCCAACCTCACCCTCCTCGCCACCTTCCACCACACCCCCCGCGCCATCCGCAAGGCCCTCGAATACATCGAATCCGGAGTGATCCGCTCCCAGGACTTCGTCGACGGCGAATGCCCGCTCAGCCGCCTGCCCGAACTCCTCCAATCCATGACCGCCGGCAACCGCGCCGTCAAAACCCTCATCCGCGTCCACGCCTAACCCCAAAAACAACGGCAGGGCCAGTCCTCGCTCGGGCAACGCTGGGGTCGTTCGTGTCACCCAAACCATCCGGACTGGCCCCGCCCCGGTGTGATGCACCAACCCCCCTTCAGGTTCCCGCTCGCCCTCTCCCCTTCCTCCCCCCTCCTCGTCCTCGTCCCTCGCCGCCGCCCCGCCCCCGACCTCCCACCCGCACCCAGGCGACCCTTCGAACCCACCCCCGCCCCGGCCCGGGAACCCAACTCCCATCCCGCGCATCTCATAAGATAACCAGGCGCTGAGCGCCGATCCCGATTTCGCCACCCTCGTCCACCAACACTACGGTGCTCTCTACCGCTTTGCCTTCAGCCTGACTAACTCCGAAGCGGACGCCTGCGACCTCGTGCAACAGACTTGCTACATCTGGCTCCGCAAAGGCGGCCAACTCCGCCAGCCGGCCAAGGCCAAAAGCTGGCTCTTCACCACCCTCCACCGCGAATTCCTCCAGTCCCGCCGCCGCACCCATCGCTTCCCCGAAATCGACCTCGACCACGCCGAACATGAACTGCCCTGCCTCCCCGCCGATGACTGGGCCCATCTCGACGGCGAACGCATCGCCCAGTTGCTCCAACAAATCGACGCAACATTCCGCGCCCCGCTCGCCCTCTTCTACCTCCAGGACACCCCCTACGACGACATCGCCCAAATCCTCGAACTCCCCCTGGGCACCGTGAAGTCAAGACTCTCCCGGGGCGTGGCCCAATTGCGAGAACTCCTGGCCCGCGACCTCGCCGCCGGCGGAAAGGAGAGCCCATGAAACGCCTCACCGCCCAACACGTCCTCCTCCGCTACCGCCCTGGCACCTCCGACGACCAGGATCCCGAAATCATCGAAGCCCTCCGCCTCGCCCGGGCCCACCCCGACCTCCAACGCTGGCTCCAGCAACACCTCGCCTTCCAACACTCCGTCACCCGCCACCTGCAAGACCTCCCCCTCCCCCCGGGCCTCGAAGCGCAAATCCTCTCCGAACGCACAGCCGCCCTCTCCCCACCCGCCTTCTCCCGCCGCCACCTCCTCGCCGCCGCCACCGCCCTCGCCCTCCTCCTCGGAACCGTCGCCCTTCTCCTCCGCCCGCCCCGCACCGACCCCGAAACCCGGTTCGCCACCTTCCGCTCCCGCATGGTCCGCACCGCCCTCCGCGGCTATGCCATGGACCTCACCACCGAGTCCCTCGAGGACATCCGCACCCAACTCGCCCGCCGCCCCGGCCTCCCCCACTGGCAACTCCCCCCCAACCTCCTCCGCCGCCCCCTCCTCGGCTGCGCCACCCTCACCTGGCAAGGCCAACCCGCCGCCATGATCTGCTTCGGCTCCCACCAACTCCCCGACCTCTGGCTCTTCGTCGTCCGCCGCACCACCCTCCCCGATCCCCCCACCCGACCCGAACCCCGCCGCCTCCAAGTCAATCGCCACCACACCGCCCGTGGGAGCCACGCCGACCCCACCTCCGGCCAGGCCGGCGACCACCATGATCGACCCCTCCGCCAGC
>CAZVRY010000462.1:0-4074 GCA_964629545.1 uncultured Verrucomicrobiota bacterium
TGGAGTGCGGCGGTGCTCCGCCGCTTTGGATTCGGGCGCGGCACCACGCCAACCGCGGTCAATCAAGGTGACAGGTTCACCCCCCTGGAGCCCATGAACCGTTGACGTTTCCCCTCTCCCTTTCTCCCTCTCCCCAACCCCTCTTCATCGCTTCGCTTTCAAGAGTTGGGGAGACGGGGTGAGGAGACGGTTCAGAGAGACGCAAGGGGTGAGGGAAATGAGGGGACAGGCCCACCGCTTGTCGGCTCTTCTTACACTCTCAGCACGTCCCCAACGCATACCTATCCCATTCACAACACGCTTCTTACACAGCATTCCACCCTCCCCTTCAGCCCGGGCGCCCTCCCCCGTCGGGTTTCTTAACACTCCCCAACAACCACCTCATTTGCATCGCAACGCGTTGATGACCAATTTGTTAATTCTCCGATGACTCCCCATTCGCGCCTGGCCAGCGTCGGTCCGCCTTACACTTGCCCTCTTTTCTCATCCGCGATACCCACCAAACCAAGCCCCCTACCACCTTAACCTCCTTGTAATCAATTCCGGGCACGGACCGCGTGCCCCACCTTCACCGATTGGCACGCCTGTTGCTTTACGGATCTAGCCTGCGTAACCAAAGCAGAGCCCTCAAAAAGGAGGGGGCTCGGCACTGTAAGAAAGTGAAGGTAGTTTTATGGTGAACAAGAAATTGGGAATCGGGCTGGCGGTCGCACTCGGATGCCTCGCATCCACCCACGCCGCTAGCATCACACTCGACTTTAATGACCTCGGCAACGGTCCCATGGCCTCCTACGGAGGCTTCCAATGGACCGGTTTCTCCTCAGGTGACGCCGCCACCGTCCCCCTCGGATCCAGCGGCATCTTCGGAGGGCGCGCCGCCTATACCACCGAGGCCATCGCCTCCATCGCCGACGGTGAGTTCCTCTTCCTGGGCGCTTACATCACGTCGGCCCATGCTGGCGAAATGATCGTCTACGTCGATGGCTACGACGCCAATAATGCCCTGGTTGGTAACATGGAACTCTATTACCCGGCTGCGAACGAGGGAGGGTGGGTGACCAGTGCCTTCTACACACCGCTGAGTCAACTCGTCTTCACCGTCCTTCACGACGGGGTCGGATCAGGGACGTTCGTGCTCGACGACTTTACGTATGAATCACTAAACCAGCCCGCCGGCCCACAGCCCGCTGTGCCGGAGACCGGCTCGGTCGCTGTCCTTGTCTCCCTCGCCGGGCTCGCCCTTGGCCTCGCACGCCGTCGCCTCAGCCAGGTGTAGACCCACCGGGATCGGCGACAACAAAAACCTCTAATCCTTCACTTCCTGGCCACGCACGCCGAGATCCCGGCGTGCGTGGTTGTTTGCTGACTGACCCCATTCCCCTCAAAGGCCGCTGTGGCTTGGGGAACCGCAGCAACCGCGGATTGCGGGCGTTGCGCGGATAGCCAACAAGATGGGAAGTCGGAATCCTTCGTGACGCCATCGACGCAACGCAGAGGATCGCTCACGGGCGCCTCTCATCGTAACCCCCCGAACATCCTTCGCATCCGCGAAATCCGCCGGCAGGTCACGACGCTCACGAGAGGACCTGGGGCAACCCACCGCCCGATCCCACGCCGGGTCCCTCCGCGCTGCGCCTCTGCGGCAGAACCTCACCCAGCGAGCACTCCCTCGTGCAACGACGGAATCAGCCTCGGCGGTGAACTGTCGATGAACGGGCCCCCTTCAGATGGCGAGCGCCCACCCGCGATCAGCGCCTCCGCAACCGGACCCCACCCCAAGCCGCCAAACCCAAACCCACCATCACCGCCCAAGCCCCAGGTTCAGGCACCGCCGTCACGCCGATGTTGTCCAAAGCAAACTCGTCTCGCTGCAAACCACTCCCGCCGACATCCTGCGAACTCCATCGAATGTAAAAGTCGCTCCCGTTGGCCACGTTCAGCCCCGTCAGGGTCGTCGAGAAGTTGTTCGCCACAAAACCCAACCCGTCGCCGGCTTCCCCTGAAGTGTAATCCAACGCGCTCACGGACGTGTAACTCGTGTCGTCCCCAGAATAGGAGAAGTTGAAGCTGCTGGAGCGCGCCTGGTCATTCCTCACATACAGAAGATAGCTCAACGCCAAAGAAGTAACCGTTGAGCCCGTGTTGTTGCGTATCTTCAGGGTCAAGGTGCCAGGATTGAAGTCTCCCGCGCTTCCCGGTTGAATGCCCAAAGCAACTCCCGTGGTAATGTTCCCTCCGCTGACGGCGTAGAACCCAGCCGTCCCCGCAGCCGAATTGTTGAGAGCTCCCCGCGCGTAATCACCCGTCGTTCGGGTTCCCCCAAACGCCAAATTCCCATCGCTCCATCCCGTCACCGCCCAGGCATCCGAATCCAACTGCCCCGCGTTTGGACTGGGCTGGAAGCCACTGTTGGGCAAACCACTCCACGTCCCGTTATTCACCCCCGACACCGTATTATCGAAATCGACGGTGGCAGTCGTGTTGAAGCTGTTGACGGTCAATTGGGCATGAACCGGGAGTTGACCGGCGGCGAGAGCGAGAATGGCAGTGGTGAGGCACGGGCCGGTCTTCGAAGCAAAACGAGTTGAGATAAGCATGGACTAGGTATGTCTAAGTGGCGGCGGACGCTACCAAACGAACCCGGAAAAGTCAAAAATCATAAATCATAAATCAGAACTCATAAATCCCCCCAGCAAGGCCCTCCACCCCTCCCACCGCCCCCCCAACCCCAACCGCTCCAGGTAACCCCGGTCCACCGCCGCCCCCGCCCCCGCCGCTTCCGCCTCGCCCCGCGCATGGGCCAAAGCGTTCGCCACATGGACTGCGGTCGTCACCGAGAATGTCGTGTCCTCCGACGCCGACGGCTCATGATGCAGCGCCACCGCCTCCACCAGGGGCGCCGGCAACCCCCACAGCCCTAAGAGATGGCCCCCGAGTCCCCCGTGATCCGCCCCCCAAACTTCCCGTTCGACCTCGAACAACGGGCGACGCTCCGTCGCGGCCCGCCGACGGATCTCCCGACAGACCTCCGGCAAACCCGTCGCCAACGCCAGTTGGCCAAGATCGTGCATTACTCCAGCCGTGAACGCCTGCTCCCGCATCTCCGCCGGACAACCCTCCTCCTCGGCGATCCGGCGCGCCCAGAGCCCCGTCTGCAGACTATGCTGCCACAACTGTTCCAACGGGAAGTCTCCCGCCTTCCCCGCATCGAACGCCGAGAACACCTGCATCCCCAAAGCCAAGGCCCGCACCCGCGTCACCCCCAACATCTGCACCGCCTCCACCACCCGACCGCACTCCCGCGAGAAACCAAAAAAGGCCGAGTTTACCAACTGCAGCAGCTTGGCCGTCATCCCCGGATCCCTCGACATAATCTCCGCAATCGCCTCCAGCGGCGAATCCGCCGATTGCATCGCCTCCAGCATCTCGAAATACACCTCGGGCACGCTCGGGACCGCCGGCAACTGCGCCGCCAACCCCCGGACCGCCGAAGCCTGCAAGCGCTGATTCAGCTTCCGGATGCGCCCCAAAATCCCCCGCAGCGTCCGCAACTCGAAAGGCTTGGGCAGGTACTGATGCGCCGCGCCCACGCTCGCAATCACCGTTTCCTCATCCGCAAACCCCGACATGATCAAACGCGCCGTCCCCGGATACTGACGCATCACGCGATTCAGCAGTTCGCCGCCCCCCATCCCTGGCATCCGCATGTCCGAAACCACCACATCAAAGGACCGCTCCTCCAACAACCGAAGCGCCTCCTCCCCGCTGCCTGCTACCGCCCCATCCCACTCCTTCCGCAACGCGCCAATCGTGGCCGTCAGCAACCCGAGCACGCTGGGATCGTCGTCGACGAACAACACCCTGATGCGCGTGTCTTCAGCCATGAAACCCGAGCCCTGTCAGAACCACAGGACTCGTCCGACCCATCTGGAACTGGCGATAGGACAATCCCTTACGGCAAGTCATCGTCGCGAACCGTAGCAGGCAGGAACCCCACGGTCAAGCGGGCCCCCAGGCTAAAGGCTGAAGGCTAGCGAGGCGTGACCTCAGACCCGCTCCGGCCCCCATTTTCGT